>JAWXTO010000045.1:0-12346 GCA_044433545.1 Rikenellaceae bacterium | reverse complement strand
AAGTTATTATGAGCCTCACTATGCGATGGAGATGAAACTGAGTGGTGGGCGTATGCTTTATGGTGATTGGGGAGTGAGAGCTGACATGACCCGACATTTTGGTGAGGTTGCAGTGAGTTTTTATGCACAATATTGTGGAGGTGACCCCAACGGAGGCTTTGCTTTTAGTGTGCCGTTGCCTGCAAAAAGTCGATGGCATAGAAGCCCTGTGAGAGTTACGATTCCTGAAGAGTTTAATCGTGTATATAAAGCGTCTAGTAGTCGAGATTTGTTAAGGGGATACCAATATTTAACCCGTCCAGATGAGGGATTGAATACAAATTTTTATAATCCTAAATATATACGTGATAGAGTTTTAAAATTATATGACAATTAAATAAACCACATAAAATTTAAATTTAATTTATTAAAACAATGAAAAAAAATGTATTATTTTCACTTCTTGCCGTAGCGGTAGTAGGAGTGATGATTATGGTATCGAGTTGTTCAAAAAATGAAGAGTTTCCAGTGCCAGAAGAAGTAGAAGATGTTGTAGCTAGTGAGTATTACATCTCTGGAATTGTTACAGAATCAGGTTCTGTTTTATCAGGTGTTGCAGTAAGTTCAGGTGATGCTACAGCTACAACTGATACAGATGGAACTTACACATTGACAGTTGAAACAGTTGGGTCGTTAAGCGTAACTTTTGAAAAAGATGATTATGTTACTATTTCAGCTACTGCAGTTTTTGCTGATGACGTAAGTGCAGGGTCGACGGTATTCTTATCGCAAGCAATGTCAAAAACACGTACATCTACTGAGGTAACTTCGTCAGGTACAACAATTGATGTAACAATTGACGAAAGTGAATCAGCAACGACAGAAAACACTCTAACGGTAGTGATTCCTGAGAACGCTTTAACTGAAACTACAGATATTACAATCACTCCTATATCTGTGGCTTTATCAACAACATTCGTAGAAGAGGAGTCATCAACAGGAATGGCATCTCTTTTCTCAATGAATTGTACTCCTTCAGGAACAACTTTTGAAACACCAATTACGGTGTCATTACCATCGTCAGATTCTGATTACTATTTTACTGATATGCAGCATTATGTTCAAGACGGTAGCGAATGGGTTTATGTTGATGATGCTACATTTGATTCAACGTCTGGTGCATACCAAATTAGCATGTCTAGCTTCTCAAATCACACTTTTGTAGCTGAGATTTCGTCTGTTAGTGTAACTTCTATTGATGAACTATCTAGCGAAGAGTATGATAACTTAGGAACAACAAAATCAACAACAGAAGATTTTACTTATGATGCAAAACAAGGTTGTGAAGTTATTAGTAAATCTACAACTAGTGATATTGCTGACGAATTAGCAACAATGGCTATCACTCAATTAGGTGCTAGCAGCAGTGTTTCTACAATATCATTAACAAACACAATTAATATCGCAGGTGACACTTATGTGACTGTGGTTGCAAGTCAAGAGGTTATTGATTATACTTTCACAGCTCAGGCTAAATCATCATCAACAGGTGCTGATGCTGCTGATGTGTCTGTAACAATTAGATATTATGGAAACACTTATCTAGATACAGATGTTGAAACTGGCGACTTCCGCCCTGACCATAATAACTAATTAGATGTAAGATATTAGTTTTATAAATATAAAATTCTACAAAAGAAACCTAACAGGCTTAAAGATGTCTGTTAGGTTTCTTTGCTTTTAACGGGTGATGCCCAAAACTATAATCTTTATGACATACTAGTAGTTATGATTATGTTTTTTATGATACATACCTTGTTAGTCGCTCTCTCGTATATAAAAAAAAAGACTATTCTTCATTAGAATAGTCTTTTTTTTGTATATATAAATAGAATATTTCTTTATTATTTGTTATTTTCAATCCAGTTTTTAGCGTTTACGAACATCTCAATCCATGGAGAAACTTCGTCATTTTGTCTTTCTTCTGGATAGTATGCCCAGTTCCAAGGACTTAATGAACGCTCTGGGTGAGGCATCATAGCTAAGTGGCGACCGTCGTTAGATGCGATAGCAGCTGTAGAGTGGTCAGAGCCGTTAGGATTAGCTGGATATGCGTCATAAGAGTATTGCGCTACGATGTTGTAGTGTGATTTGTCTTTTGGTAAGTAGAATTTACCTTCCCCGTGAGCAGCCCATACACCTAGTTCGCTATCTGACATTGAACCAAATAAAACAGAGTCGTTTTTGTTGATTTTAACGCCTACGAAGTTAGATTCAAACTTGTGAGAGTTGTTGTGTAACATTTTTGGTTTAACATCATCGTTTGGAGTGATAAGACCAAGTTCTATCATAAGCTGACATCCGTTACAGATACCTAAAGATAGTGTGTTTTTACGTGCATAGAAGTTGTCTAACGCAGCTTTAGCTTTAGGGTTATAAAGGAATGCACCAGCCCAACCTTTTGCAGAGTTTAGAACGTCTGAATTTGAGAAACCACCAACAAATACGATAAAGTTAACGTCTTCAAGAGTTTCACGACCAGAAATAAGGTCAGTCATGTGAACATCTTTTACGTCCATACCCGCAGCAAACATTGACCATGCCATTTCACGTTCACTGTTAGAACCTTTTTCACGAATTACAGCAGCCTTAACTCCAGATTGTGTTTTTCTGTGAGCGTCTAAGCCATATTTTGCGAATGTTCCGTCAAAACCTGCTGGGAATTTATATGTTAAAGGTTGTTTTTTATAGTTATCAAAACGTTCTTTAGCTAGTTCAGCAGTACTTTGGTTTTTGTCTAACAAATAAGATGTTTTGTACCAGCTATCACGTAATGAATCAACGTCTAATGAGAAGTTAGTGTCTTTGTTAGTTACTGTAAATTCTCTGTTAAGGTTTACAGAACCAACCTTCACAGCGTTAACGCCTTTAGCAGCTAATTCAGAAACGATAGCGTCAGCGTTTTCAACCTGAAGAACAACAGCAGGACGTTCGCTGAAAAGAACTTTAACGATGTCGTTTTCACCAAGTGAAGTAACGTCAAGGTTAACACCTGTAGTGTTGTTTGCGAAGTTCATTTCTAAAATAGCAGTGATAAGACCACCGTCAGAAATGTCGTGACCAGCTAACACTTTTTTGTCTTCAATAAGAGCTTGTAAAGCGTTGAATGAAGTAGCGAAATATTCAGCACATTTTACTGTAGGAACATCGTTACCAATTTTGTTAACGATTTGAGCAAAAGCACTACCACCTAAGCCAAGTTCGTCTTTCGATAGGTCGATATAAACGATTTCACTTTGACGTTTTTTAAGTGCTGTTTTAACAACTTTCTTAACGTCAGTAACTTCACCTGCTGAAGTGATGATAACTGTACCAGGAGCGTAAACTAAGTCTCCGCCTTTATATTTTTGTGTCATTGACAACGAGTCTTTACCCGTTGGAATGTTAATGCCTAGACCTAGTGCAAATTCACTAGCAGCCTCTACGGCTTTATATAAACGAGCGTCTTCACCAGCGTTTTTACATGGCCACATCCAGTTAGCACTCAAAGAGATACCTTTAAGACCACCTTCAATAGGAGCAAAAACGATGTTTGTAAGTGATTCAGCAATTGCAAGCACAGAACCTTTGTCAGCACTAGCAAGTGCAGCAGCTGGAGCGTGTCCTAAAGCAGTAGCAACACCTTTTTCACCATGATAATCAAGAGCGATAACACCACTGTTATTAAGAGGAAGTTGAATCTCACCGTCACATTGTTGAACAGCGATACGTCCACTTACACTTCTGTCAACTTTGTTTGTTAACCAGTCTTTACAAGCAACAGCTTCAAGTTGAAGAACTTGTTCGATATATTTTTCTACTTTCGTAGTGTCATATACTACATCTTCAAATTTTTCTTCTATAGTGTTGTCAACAAGCACTGTACGAGGAGCTTTACCAAACATATCGTCAAGTTTCATGTCGATAGGTTTCTCGCCGTTTTCGTTGTTAACGAAAGTGAATTGCATATCACCTGTAGCTTCGCCAATAACGTACATAGGTGAACGCTCACGTTCAGAAATGCGACGTACCATGTCGATATGTTCTTCTTTCATAACAAATCCCATACGTTCTTGTGATTCGTTACCTACGATTTCTTTAGCAGATAATGTAGGGTCACCTACAGGAAGTGCGTCGATATCTATGCGACCACCAGTTGCTTCAACAAGCTCAGAAAGACAGTTCAAGTGTCCACCTGCACCGTGGTCGTGGATAGAAACTATAGGGTTGCAATCTTCTTCACTAAGAGCACGGATTGCATTGTATGCACGTTTTTGCATTTCAGGGTTAGAACGCTGAATTGCATTTAATTCGATAGAGTTGCCGTATTCTCCTGTTGCAACAGATGATACTGCGCCACCACCCATACCGATGCGATAGTTGTCACCACCAAGAAGGATAACTTTGTCGCCTTTTACAGGTTCGTCTTTTAGAGAATCTACTTTTTTGCCATAGCCGATACCACCAGCTAACATGATAACTTTGTCAAAACCAAATTTCTTCGCATTCTCAAAGTGCTCGAATGTGTATAAACTACCACAAATAAGAGGTTGACCAAATTTGTTCCCAAAATCTGATGCACCGTTAGATGCTTTAATAAGAATGTCTTCAGGAGTTTGGTAAAGCCAGTTACGTTCTTCTGTAGCTTTTTCCCATTCTCTACCACCGTCTAAACGAGGGTATGCAGTCATATAACATGCAGTACCAGCGATAGGGAAAGCTCCCTTACCACCTGCGATACGGTCACGAATTTCACCACCTGTACCAGTTGCTGCGCCATTAAATGGTTCAACAGTTGTAGGGAAGTTGTGAGTTTCAGCTTTTATAGAAATTACAGATTCAAAATCTTTAGTTTCATAGAAGTCTGGTTTATCGTGTGAAGCTGGAGCAAATTGTTCAACAACAGGTCCTTGTAAAAATGCACAGTTGTCTTTATATGCAGAAACAACTGTATTAGGATTTGTTGTTGTAGTCTTTTTAATTAAGCCAAAAAGTGAACTTTCTTTTTCTTCGCCATCAATAACGAATTGTCCGTTAAAGATTTTGTGGCGACAGTGTTCAGAGTTTACTTGAGAGAAACCAAACACTTCAGAATCTGTAAGTTTACGACCTATTTTAACACTAATTTCTTGAAGATACGCAATTTCGTCTTCATTTAAAGCTAAACCTTGTTCTTTGTTGTAAGACACGATGTCTTCTATGTATTCAACAGGCTTAGGCTGAACGTCTAAAGTGAAAATTTCTTGATTTAGACCTTTGTAAAGACGTTTTAACATTTTGTCGTATTGAACATCTTCACTGTCAGCAACAGTAAATTCCTCAATTCTTATTATGCCTTCGATACACATGTTTTGTGTGATTTCAACTGCATTTGTGCTCCAAGGAGTTACCATCTCACGTCTAGGACCAACAAAAAGGCCTTCGATTGTGTCGCTCTCGATAAGCGTAGCACCACCATATAGCCACTCTAGTTTAGAGATATCTTCTTTAGACATAGAACGATTTACTTGCGTAGCGTAAATCACATTTTGATTTTTGAAAAATAGCATCATTATAGGTAAAGATAAAATATTTAATAATCTAGTTTTAGGTAGGTTATGACCCACTAATAAATATTTTGTTAATATATAATTGTGCAAATATACAAAATTTATAACTTTTATACTATTTTTGTATGAATTATTTTTATTAGTGATGGTTACGAGCAAAGATAAAATAGGAGTTTTTGATTCTGGTATGGGCGGATTGACTGTTTTGAGAGAAATCGAGAAATGTCTGCCACACGAGAAAATTATATATTTTGCAGATTCTAAGAATTGTCCTTATGGTGATAAAACATCAGAGGAGATTCTGCAAAATACACGAAATTCTGTGCTTAAATTAATAGAACTGGGGGCTAAGTTGATTGTAGTTGCCTGTAACACAGCGACTAGTTCTGCTATTAGGGTGCTAAGAGAAGAATTTAGCGATGTTGTTTTCGTAGCTATAGAACCAGCTGTAAAACCTGCGACAGAAATCACAAAAACAGGTAATGTTGCGGTTATTGCTACACAATATACGATTAATGGACGTTCTCTTAAAGAGTTATGTGCAAGATATTCAGGTGTAGCTAACATCTTAACGATTGCGACTCCTGAACTTGTAGCCATAGTCGAAAATAATAAAGAAAACACTGACGAGAGCTTTAAAATATTAAAAAAATATTTTAGTAAGATAATTGACACTAATATAGATACTGTTGTTTTGGGGTGTACACACTATGCTTTCTTGAAAAAAGATATAGAAACCATTACAGCACATCATGATATTCAAATTATAGATGCAGCTATGGCAGTTGCAAAACAAGTTGTTAAGGTCTTGAAAAACAAGTGTATGTGTGCTGATGAACAGAGTGAGGGTAGTGTTGCTTTTTACTCTTCATTAGATGAAGACTACAACAGAAAATTAGAAAAAAAATACTTAGAATATAAAAATTTATGGCACGAGTAAATACAACCAAAGGAGCTACTAATCAAAAAAGTGCACCTTCAAAATCTACAGCATCAAAACCTGTTAATAAAAACAGTAAAGTGACTGGAAATGAGCCTAAAGAGCAGGCTATTGGCTGGCCTATATTAGCTCTAGTCCTATTTTTTGTTTCTATTATACTTCTAATTGCTTGTATATCATTCTTTTTTACATGGCAAGAAGATCAAAGCATAGCTTTAAGTAGTTTGGCTGGTCAAACTAAGATAGAAGCCGTAAATGTGTGTGGTCGTATGGGTGCTATTGTAAGTAGAGTGTTTATTCGTGACTGGTTTGGTGTTTTTGGCATTTTGATGCCTTTGGTGTTGACGACTTTTGCAGCATACATCATTGCGGTCAAAAAAGACTTCATTTTTAAAACATTGACCATAATATTTTCAACATCTATAATAGGTTCAGTTAGTGCGTGCTATTTCTTTTCGTCTTACGAGGGAATTTTTGGCTCAACAATGGGAGGTTCTGCGGGCTATGCGATACACATTTTATTGCAAGACGTAGTTGGCGATATTGGTGAACTTTTTATATTAATAATGTTAATTTGCATTTTGCTAGTTTATATTTCTCGAAGTATATTCCCTGCAATTTTTAGAGGTTTTGTAATTTTTGAAGGGCTTATTAAATTGCTGTACGGTAAATTTAGTAATAGTCGAAAAGAAAGAGCAAGACGAATTAAAGAAAAAGAGTCACAACCTGTTATTTTGACATTGGACGATGACGATGATTTTGAAAATTCAGAACAACAACCGATAGTTTCGATTAATGACTTGATAGCTTCGGATAATGACCAAGTTAATGGCGATTTTGACCAACAAGTTGACGATTTTGACCAAGTTGACCACCAAAATTACCATCTTGATGAGCAACAAGGTTCTACAGAGCCTGTTTATTTTGGCTATTCTGGTGAAAGCGATGTTGAGCAAGGTGACTATGACGAAAATATTGACGATATTCAAGAAGAATATTCAGAACAAATTGACGAATTTAACCGTTCGATAGGTGTTATAGAAACAGAAGATAGTTTTAAAATTGAACCAACAATAATAGGGCGTAGTGAGACTCCGTTTTTAGCTAGTGAGACTCCGATAAATTCAGAAAATTCTGAAACTAGTGCCAACATGGGAATGTATGCTGGGGGTGATATGGTTGTTTTAGATCCGTCTTTCTTTGTTGATTTGCCTGAAGAAGCAATAGAGGCTGAAAATGATGATTTTGAAGTGTTTACAAAGGAGAAGGATGGTGAAAAAGATGGTGAAAGTTCAGATGATGACATGATTATTTTCGCTAAAGATGATATAAAAGAAGATGTTGTCGAAAAGGAAATTGCTGCACCCGTAAAGCCTGTTTCTAAGCCTGCGGCAACAATTGAAGAATTTGAAAATGAGGGATTTACAGTTGAAAGAGCAAATTCAAATTATGATGAAGACGATTTTGAAGTAGCGGTGACAGATAATGCAGACTTAGATATTGACGATGATGAATTAGCACTAGTGAAAATAAATGTGGCAGAGACTTTTGACGACAAAGACATTGACGATTCGATTTTTGATCCAACTTTAAGTCTTTCAAGGTATAAGCTTCCTACAGTTGACCTTATGGATAACCATACAACGAGAGTTAACGTTACAAAAGATGAGCTTCTTGAGAACAATAATCGTATTCGTGAAACACTAGGCAACTTTAATATCAAAATAGATAAGATTAAGGCTACAATAGGCCCTACTGTTACTCTATATGAAATTGTACCTGCTCCAGGTGTTAGGATATCTAAGATCAAGAACCTCGAAGACGATATTGCTCTTAGCCTTTCTGCCTTAGGTATACGTATAATTGCGCCTATTCCAGGAAAGGGTACTGTCGGTATCGAAGTGCCTAATAAAGACAAAGAAACTGTTAGCATGTACTCTGTAATTAAGAGTGTTAAGTTCCAAGAAAGTGATGCTGAATTGCCTATAGTTTTGGGTCGTACAGTACAAAACGAAGATTATGTAATAGATTTAGCAAAAGCTCCTCACATGCTTGTAGCGGGGGCTACAGGTCAAGGTAAGTCAGTGGGGTTAAATGCTATAATAACATCATTGTTATACAAAAAACATCCAGCAGAACTTAAATTTGTGTTTGTTGACCCTAAAAAAGTAGAGCTGACGCTATATTCTCTTTTAGAACGTCACTTCTTAGCTAAATTGCCAGACGAAGATGAGGCTATTATTACTGATACACAGAAGGTTGTATATACATTAAACTCTATGTGTTCATTGATGGATACACGTTATGATATACTAAAACTTGCTAAGGTGCGTAACGTCAAAGAATATAACGACAAATTTAAAGCACGTAAATTAAACCCTAATAAAGGGCACGAATTTATGCCATATTTCGTTGTAATTATTGATGAATTTGCCGATTTAATTATGACAGCTGGTCGTGAAGTTGAAACACCGATTGCCCGTCTAGCGCAGTTAGGTCGTGCCACAGGTATTCATCTTGTAATTGCCACACAGCGACCTACAACAAACATTATTACGGGTGTCATTAAAGCGAATTTCCCTACTAGGGTTGCGTTTAGGGTGTCAAGTATGATAGACTCTCGTACTATCCTTGACCAGCCTGGAGCAAATCAACTTATTGGTCGTGGAGACATGCTAATTTCTAATGGAAATGACACTACACGTGTTCAGTGTGCGTTTATTGACACTCCAGAGGTTGAAAGAATATGTGAATTTATTAGCAAACAAACGGGTTATGGTGAGGCGTATGAACTTCCTGAATTTATTGAGCCTGTACAAGAAAAAGACAGCGATAATGGAACTAATCTAATACGTAGAGATGGGCTTTTCACCGAGGTTGCACGTTATGTTGTCACTTCACAGCAAGGTTCTACATCAACAATACAACGTAACTTCTCAATAGGGTTTAATCGTGCTGGGCGTATTATGGATCAGCTAGAAAAGGCTGGAATTGTAGGCAAAACTGAGGGTAGTAAGCCTCGTAAAGTGTTGGTGTCTGATATTGCTTCTTTAGAGGTTATGTTGTATGATATGGAGCATGCTTCACCAAATTTTTAGTATGTAATAAATTAAAAAAAAGTATGAAATTTGAAGAGAGAGTGTGTGAATTTAAACTTCTCGATTAATAAAAATTAGTGTATATGAAAAAGATAATTTTAAGCCTGTGTTTTTGTTCAATTTCGCTGTTTTGTCTTGCGCAACAGTCTGATATTTCATCACTTGTAGCTAAAATTGCAAAGCCTTATTCAGAAAGTAATGCTTTTTCTGTTAAGTTCTCAGCCAAAATATCTAACAGCAATGTTAAAGGGACTATTTATGTTAGCGGTGACAAATATCGTATTGATTCAGATGATTTTTTGATGATATATGACGGGAAACACAGATATAATTACGTTAAAAAAAATAACGAAGTGTATATTGAAACTCCAGAGAAGGGTGACAATAATGTGATGCAATCGCCACAACGCCTTTTAGAGTTAACAAAAAATTCTGAGCCTATTTTAAAAGAAAATTCTGACGGTACACGTATCCTAATTTTTGAAAAAGAAGACCTAGAATTAAAACTTGATAAAAATGATAATATTTTGAGCATAGCTGTCACAGATGGCAACAATACGACAATAAATATTTTAAGCAGTGATACTAATAGTGCTATTAAATCTTCTATATTTTCATTTGATAAAGAAGATTTTAAGGGTGCTGAAATTATTGATTTTAGATAGACATTTAAGGTTAGATAAATGAGGATTATTGATAGATTAGATAAGTTTATTGTTTATAATAACTTGAATGACAGGCAGTTTTCTGTTAGTTGCAACTTGTCTATGGGGCTTTTATCTAAAGCCAGACACAAAAACTGTGATATAAGTAAAAAGTCGGTTGAGAAGATTTTAAATCATTATAAGGAGTTAAATCGAACTTGGCTGATAACTGGAGTTGGCTCAATGATTAATGAGGAGTATCATGAATAGTAGAACCCACAAAATTTGTGGATTCTACTCATAATTTTCAGAAATAAGTAAATTTTAGTCTCTACTTTTTTTAGAAAAAGTAGCAAAAAACTTGCGCTAGGCGCTTCTAAACGCTAAAAATTACAGATTCGAGCTAAAAATCAAGAAGGGACATAGTCCCCATTATTAGATATAATGGTAAAAAGTAGCTGATAGAATAGTTGTAAATTATTGTTATATAGATGCCTATCTTAATTTGATGATTCTCTGATTTTTGCTGCCACGGAAGCGGATTTCGGGGTCATAAAGTTCTTCGATGAAGCGGCCGTCAACTAGTACGTCTAAATAGGGTAGTACGGCAGAAAATTCGTCGTTTGAACAGATTTCGTCATACGTGTAACCTGTATAACACCAGATATTTAACTTCGTTTCTTGCTTTAGTCGTTTTGCGAGTGAAAGAAGCTCACAAGGATGATAAAAAGGGTCACCTCCAGATAGAGTGATGCCATCTAAAAGTGGATTATTGTTTATTTCAGATATTATTTTTTCGGTTAACTTCTCTGTAAGAGGTACACCGTAATTAGGATTCCAACTTTTAGGGTTGTGACATCCTGGGCAGTGATGTCTACAACCCGCTAGATATATAGAATAACGAATGCCTTCACCATCAACAATGGTTTCAGGATAGGTTTTCATTAGGTATAACATGATTTTAGAGTAAAAGGTGACTATAAATTTGTTAAAGACAATGTGTTAACAATGCTTAGTCCTATTAGACTCTTCAGCTCTTTTAGCTTGATTCCAACTTGATAAATCGCCAGTAAGATAACCCGTAATACGTCGCATACGAAGAATGTTGTCACTGTTACATATAGGACATGAATTTTGGATAACTCCTTTATATCCACATGAGTTACAAGTGTCTACAGGGTGATTTATAGAGCCATATCCTATGTTTTCGTCGTGCATAACTTTCACGATTTTACAAATGGCTTGTATGTTCTTTTTAGCCTCTCCGTCAAGTTCTACATAGGTGATGTGACCGCCTAGCGTAATTTGGTGGAATGGAGCTTCACATTTTATTTTGTCAGAAATAGTGATTTTTTCTTTTACGTCAACGTGGAAAGAGTTTACATAGTAGTCCTCGTCAGTAACTCCCTTAATTACACCATATTTATGTCTGTCCATTTTTGTGAAACGACCTGCTAGACCTTCAGCAGGAGTTGCTAACACTGAGAAGTTAAGGTTGTATTTTTCTTTATATGTTGCAACGACTTTATTCATCTCTAAAATAGCTTCATAAAGTGTGTTCCATGCAGTTTTATTCTTGCCGTGACCTTCACCATATAGCGCAACCATTGCGTTGTGACCACCGATGAATCCTATGCCTAAAGTTCCTTGATTTATAATGTCTCCGACTTCTTCTGAGGCAGCTAGTGCAGCTCCACCTTTCCACACATCGTTACTCATCATAAATGGAAACTGGCGTGCTAGGGCTGAACGTTGATATTGATAACGAACATATAGTTGGTCTGCTATTAACGTTGCAGTTTTGTTTATAGATTCTAAGAAAAGCTCTTTAGCTTTGATTTCTAAAGCGGCTTTGTCAGTTTCAGCTACAACTTTTTTAGCTTCTATCATTGCTTCAATGGCTAGACGAGGCATATTCAGTGTAGAAAAAGATAAGTTTCCACGCCCTATAGGAGTTTTCTCTCCTGCTAGATTTTCGTAGACTCTTGTGCGGCATCCCATAGTAGCAAGCTCATATTTGTAACGTTTAGGGTCGTTAATGTCCCATTTGTCGTTAGTGTTAAATGGCGTGTCTAAGAACATATAGTTAGGGAATAG
>JAWXTO010000044.1:0-12567 GCA_044433545.1 Rikenellaceae bacterium | reverse complement strand
ATGGCTCAATCCGACGAAATAACAAAAAAGTGCGATCCCTCAAACCTAAGTTTGTGTATCGCACTTTTTATACGGCAATTATTCATCAAATGATGAAAATACAGCCTTATTTCTATTACTTAGCAGCAGCTCTAGTTGCAGCATACTCTTCATTCAAACCTTTAATGATTTCAGCAGTAATATCTAAATCAGGGTTATAAATCATTGTAATACTAGTCGCAGCATTTTGATTTAAAATCATATCAAATTGTGCAGTTTCGTTATATTTCGCCAAATAAGTATCAATAGCATTGCGAAGCTTATTTGACATAACTTGCTCTTCTTCAGAAAGTTCTTGAACAACTTTATCTCTATAAGCGATTAACTCTTGTTGGTCAGCTTGTAGACTTTGCTCTAACTGTGCAGCTTCTGTGCGAGTTACAAGACCTTTTTCTACTTTTTCTTGAGCACTAACCATTTTACGCTCTAAAGCACGACTTTTGTTTTGAAGTTCAGTTTGTATTTTTTCAGCTTTTACTTCGTACTCACCAGTTAAATCAATATAGAAATCATAATTAGCAATTAAAGAATCATTGTTAATAATAGCAATTGATAAATCTGTAGTTTTGTGTGCCGCTTTACTTTCTGTTGCATCCGCTTGTACTTCAACAGTACCAGTAGCTGGTGTACATGCAAAGATTACAGTCGAAAACACTAAAGCCGATAAAGTTAATTTCATTTTTCTGTTCATTTTTCTATTTTTTTAAATTTTAAGTATTTTTTAATTTTTAATTAACATTGACACTTAGAGTATAACTAACTCATTTACAGCATTAAGTCAATATTAATTCAATATTCATAAAATATCTGGGTACAAACCTACATTTTTTTTACAAATAAAACAATTGAAATTTAAAGAAATGTTGTATTTTTGTAAAAAAAATTTTTTAGGTTAAAATATAGTGAGCGTTTATTTGTTTTTTTAGTTAACAAATTTAAATCATTATAAACCATCTAAGTATATAGTATGTACGATTATATTTTTGGTAAAGTAGAAGAACTACAACCAACTTACGCCGTTATTGAAAACAATGGCATAGGTTATTATATTAACATATCGCTACAAAGTTTCAGCTCATTATCAAATGTAGATGAAGCGAAGCTATATACTCAACAATATGCAGTTCGTGACGAATTACCAGTACTATACGGGTTCTTTTTGCGATCTGAGAGAGAAATGTTTAGACTCCTAATCGGAGTTTCTGGAGTTGGAGGCAACACTGCAAGGGTGATTTTATCAACATTTACTCCAACAGAACTACAAACAATTATTTCTAGTGGCAACAGCAAACTTCTAAAGTCTGCAAAAGGTCTAGGAATAAAAACTTCCGAAAAAATCATCGTTGAATTACGGGACAAAATGTCTTTAATAAGCCCTGAAGGCGAATTCAACTCTGATTTAAATCAAAATAACAAATTAAATATAAATACAGAGGTTGCTAACGAAGCTATTTCTGCACTTACGATGCTTGGCTTTAACAGAATGAACAGCTCAAAAGTTGTAAAATCAATCATTTCTGAAAATCACGACATAAAAGTCGAGGACGTAATTAGAATTGCATTAAAAAAACTCTAAAATATTAAGGGGAGTTATTATTTCTCCCTAAAATACTTTTCGGTCACTGACAGCCTCTTTTAGATTTGACAAAAATAGGCAGTAAGAACCACTACAGCAAACTTTTGCAAAACCAAAAATAAACAATTATTAACAGAAAATTAAAATCAGGGAGAAAATAGAACTCCCCTTAAGACTATTAATTTATGGAAACTATTTACACTGTAATTGTGGTAATTATTGCCGCCCTTGCGATTTCTGACTTAATAGTTGGTGTTTCAAATGACGCTACCAACTTCCTTAACTCAGCACTTGGCTCAAAAGCTGCACCACGTTACATAATTATGATTGTGGCATCAATCGGTATTCTATTAGGCTCTACGTTTGCTAGCGGCATGATGGAGGTTGCACGTAACGGCGTGTTCTTCCCCGCCATGTTTACGTTCCAAGAAATGATGATGCTGTTCTTAGCAGTTATGATAACTGACGTTATCCTGCTTGACCTTTATAACACATTGGGACTGCCAACATCAACTACAGTATCATTAGTGTTTGAGTTACTAGGTTCTGCTGTTGCTGTAGCATGTTATAAAATGTGGACTATGCCTGAGGGTATTGCATCAACGATTTCACAATACATAAACGCAACCAAAGCTTTGGGTATTATTTCTGGTATACTTATTTCTGTTGTGGTGGCATTTATCTGCGGTTCTATAGTGATGTATATAACCCGTTTGATATTCTCGTTCCGTTATAACAAAATGTTTAAGTTGTATGGTGCTATATGGTGTGGTTTCGCATTAACAGTTATATCATATTTTACACTTTTCAAAGGCTTTAAAGGTTCATCATTAATCCCTAGCGGTTTTATCGAACTAGTTAGCGAGAATATGACTGTATCTCTAGCTGTTATCTTTGTCGTATGGGTTATAATCATGGGATTAATGCAATTCTTGTTCAGAATTAACATCCTTAAAATCACTATTCTTGCAGGTACATTCTCTTTAGCTCTTGCTTTTGCAGGAAACGACTTAGTGAACTTCATTGGGGTGTTCATGGGTAGTTACGACTCATATAATATTGCTGCTGAAACAGGAAATATTAATATGATGATGGGTGAATTAGCAAATCCAGTAAGTGCAAATATTCCTATCCTTATTTTCTCTGGTATAGTTATGATTATCACTCTTTGGTTCTCTAAAAAGGCTCAAAATGTGACTGATACAGAAATTAGCCTTGCTAGTAGAGACGAAGGTGTAGAAAAATTCGGTTCTACTGCCGTTTCTCGTGCAATAGTTCGTACTACAGTTAACTTCAACAAACGTATGGACAAGTTTGTTCCTAAAAAGATACAAAACTTCATAAATTCTCGTTTTGAACCAATAGAAGAAGATGATAAGGCTCCATTTGACCTTATTCGTGCTACTGTAAACTTAACTACGGCATCAATTTTGATTGCTTCTGCAACATCGTTAAAACTGCCTCTTTCGACTACATACGTAACATTTATGGTTGCAATGGGTTCGTCTTTATCTGATAGAGCATGGGGACGTGACAGTGCAGTTTACCGTATTACAGGTGTGTTAACTGTTGTTTCAGGATGGTTCTTGACAGCTTTAGTAGCATTCTCGATTTCATTTGGCGTAGCATTAATATTAATGTACGGTGGCGTTATCGGTGTTATTGCAATGGCTTGTTTATGTGCATTCTTACTTATTCAAAGCAACTTCCTTAACAAACGCAAAAAAGACAAAAAGGCTGAAAACACAGCAAGTGACAAGGATAGTGACTTTATTTCTATTGAAGAAGAAGTTATTAACTCTTGCAACAAAAAAATCGTTGAATCTGTACAAAAAGTTACACACATATATGACCAAACTCTTATTGGCTTATTCACTGAAGACCGTAAATTGTTAAAATCTATGGTTAAAGAAGCGAAAACAATATATGAATATGCCCACAAGAACAAAATGGAAGTCCACAATGTGTTAAAAACATTAAACGACAACTACATTAGCTCTGGTCACTATTATGTGCAAGTTGCTGATTATCTAAACGAAGTAGCAAAAGCTCTAGTACATATCACTCAGCCAAGTTTTGAGCATATCGACAACAATCACTCTGGATTCTCTGAAGAACAAATCTCAGATTTGAAAGAAATCGAAGATAAAGTACAAGTTATTTATGGTATGATTAACTATATGTTGAAAAACAACGATTATACTAAAATTGACCAAACTCTTCACCTAAGAGACACGTTATTTGATGACTTTGCACAAATCACAAAACGTCAAATTTCACGTATCAAAACGGCTGAAACATCAACTCGTACTAGTATGTTATATTTGAACGTCATTAGCGAAACAAAAACAATGATTCTTCAGTCAAGAAACTTACTTAAAGCACAAAAATACTTTGTATCTAAGTAAACATCTAAATTTCTGAGTTAGGTGAGCAAATCGCCTAACTCAGATTTATACGCTAAAAATATTATTACTAACATTAAAATAAATTGTATTATGAAATTACTAGATGGTAAAGTTGCTATTATCACTGGCGGTGCACGTGGTATTGGTAAAGCAATATCTATTTGTTTCGCAAAGGCTGGTGCAGCTATTGCATTTACAGACATCGTAGAGGATGACAACTTCAAAAACACAGAGAAAGAACTAGAATCATACGGTGTACAAGCAAAAGGTTACGTTTCTGACGCAAGCAAATATGAGCAATCTATAGCTCTTGTTGACACAATCGCTGCTGACTTTGGTCGCATTGATGTTCTTGTAAACAATGCTGGCATCACTCGTGACGGTCTATTGATGAAAATGGACGAAAACCAATGGGATATGGTTATCAACATTAACCTTAAATCTGTATTTAACCTAACAAAAGGTGTTCAAAAATATATGCTTAAACAACGTTGTGGCTCTATCATTAACATGAGCTCTGTTGTTGGTGTATCTGGTAACGCAGGACAAAGCAACTACTCTGCAAGTAAAGCAGGTATCATTGGCTTCACAAAATCTATCGCACAAGAGTTAGGTTCTCGTAACGTAAGAAGCAACGCTATTGCTCCTGGATTTATCATTACTGAAATGACTGGTCAACTTCCAGAGGATGTACGTAAAGCATGGGCGCAAAAAATTCCATTGAAACGTGGAGGTACTCCTGAAGATGTTGCTAACACTGCTCTATTCTTAGCTTCTGATTTAAGTAGCTATGTTAACGGACAAGTTATCAATGTTTGTGGTGGTATGAACACATAGAAATTAACAATTTTCTTTTATAATAAAGGGAATCTACGTGATAATGTCATGTAGATTCCCTTTTAGTTTTAAGGAATTTGATTCTTTAGTTTTTAACTTTATTCTCTATTTTTAAAATTAGATAAAATTCTTACACCTCTACTTTTTTCAAAAAAATAGCAAAAAACTTTGCGCAGGGTGTCAAGTTGGAACTTGTTTTTTGGGATGTGTTTTAGATTAGATTAGATTAGATTATCTATTGTAACTGAAAACCACTCTTATTCTTTAAGTTAATTTCCTAAAGTTCAATATCTAATAAATACTGCTCCAACTGTTCAATCTCGATATCTTTAAGCAGTATAATTTTATCATCATTAAGTAAAAACAAGCACGGAGTTGCTCTTACATCATACATTTCTTTTAGGGATTCTTCACTGTCAATATCCACCTCAACAACGACTAGTCTAGGGCTCTCGAAAATAGGCGAATTTTGCATAAAATCTCTTATTTCATCACAGATTTCACAACCTTTACTATAAAAAAACAACATTACATAGTCGCTTTCAATACTATAAAGACGCTTTATCTCTTCATTGTGTGTCAAAAATGCAAAATCTTTAGCCTCATGCCCAACACTGCTGTTTAACATCATATTTAACTGATACCGAGGACGAATTTTCGCTAAACTATCCAACTTAGAGGAGCAAATAACATAATCTAGTACCTCAACATACATATCGTCATTACGCATCGGCGAATCCACACTATAAAGATACTTTTCATACAACCCAAAGACATAATTAAACATCCTTTGTGAGCCATTTTCCGCCTTCTCTAAAAGCAAATTCACACTTCTCTTCGACATACTGTCCAAAATTACCCCCTCCGAAACATAAAGATAATCGACAAATGCCTTTTCCAAAACTGTATTTTCGATAATGTACATAGTGTCTTTGAAACTGACACTATCCCAGAAATGTTCGATTAAATATTCTCGTTTAGCACTAGGTTCAACAATATTTATCGGAACAAAAACATCCTTTATCTGCTGTACGGCTATGTTCTCATCAGTTTTCTTACCCCCAGACTCGACACATGACATAAAACCTATGAAAAAAAGAGAACAAAGTCCAAGTAGCTTGCTATGCGCCATTAATTTTCTACTTAACTTTCTTTCCATACACTCTTTTTGCCTCAATTATCCATTTCGACAACTTCTTAGCCCATAAATCTAAGTCATTAAGAGCAGAAATATAATAAAACTGTTCTCCTCCATTCTCAACAAAGGCTTCACGAGCATCTATATTAACTTCAGAAATTGTCTCTAAACAATCAGCCGTAAACGAAGGTGCAATTACTGCCAACGTGTCAACCCCCTCACTCGGCAACTTCTCTACTCTCTCACTTAATGACGGTGTTAGCCACGCATTATGCCCTACACGAGACTGAAATACAATTTCATAATCACCATCTATAGCCCCTATATTTTCACACACCATTTTTGTTGTCACAGCACATTGATATTTGTAACACTCTTTACAATTTGGCGTTCTCGAATCTGAACAGTCTTTTTCAACCTCACATTTAGATGCAAATTTCTCTCCACAAGGCAAATAACGAAGAGGTATGCTGTGATACGAAAACAACATCTTGTCAACCTCTATCTGATTCAACCCTTCACGTATAGATCGCTCTAGTGAAGAAATATATGCAGGCTGGTCATAAAATGGAGCTACATAAATAGGCTCAATTTCTGTTTTTTTAATACATCTTTTAACTTCTTCAACCGCAGTCAGATAGGTAGATTTCTCAAATTGAGGAAACATCGGCACAATTAACAATTGTTCTACTCCCTTATCTGAAAGTTCTTTAATTTTCGACTCTATAGAAGATTCTCCATAGCGCATAGCATAAGAAACCTTGACGCTACAAAGTTTCTCTAACAATTTGCTTTCAATTTTATCTACTAGTTGTTCTGTATTTTTTATTATTGGAGACTTTCCACTTTTCCACACTCGTTTATACAACCCTAACGAACGCTCTGCACGTGTAGGTATTATAATAAAATTCACAAGTATAAAGCGAACAATCCAAGCCATTTGCATAACATATTTATCCATCAAAAACTCACGCAAAAACGACGATATGCCCTTCTTGTCACAAGTTTCTGGTGAACCTAAATTTATCAGCAAACAATGAAATTTATTCATAAACTATTTTTCTCTATTTCTAACATTATAAAACAGATCTTACTTTTTAGATAAAATATCTAATGCAATTCTGCGACCTTGTTTTATTCTATCTGACAAGCCTATTCCTTCTTTAAGATTTCCACCTATCATAAGCCCCTCAAACCTAGATTCTATTTCATCTACAGCCTTTAAACGCTCTTCTGAAGAGGCATAATATTGAGGTATCGCATTAGAATGTCTAAATATCTCTATCAAATCAGGTTTTTGATCTACACCCATAGTAGATTTAATCTCTGAAAGCACTAACTCCTCTATTTCAGCATCTGTTAAGCTCAACAAATCTCCCTTTTTAACTCCTCCAAGAAAAACCGACAACAAAGCTCCACCTTTTGGGGCACGCCCCTCAAAACAGGCTGACGGGAAAAGTATCCCTAAAATCTTACGATTCTCTTTTGAAGGAATAAGCCCCCCAAAAGCCTTTAAATCTATAGGGAATGTGTTATATCCTAGCGCTACTTCGGCTACTTTTGCATACTCTAATGAAGTAATACGCTCTAAAAGCCTCTCCTCAACCTGTGGCAACAAATCTTTCAAAGCATACGCTCCAACAGTAGTCACCACTCTATCAGACGTAATGTTTATCTTCTCATGATTCACCTCGAAAGATACATCAAAGCATCCATTTTCTGTTTTTTCAATTTTACACTGCTGTGCACTACAAAAAATGTCTACTTTTTCACCTATAGATTTAACTATAGTCTTTGTCACAGATTCTAACCCTCCAACCGCAGAAAACACATCTTTAGTCACACCTAAATCTCGTTGTTCTTTCGCAATTTTCCTTCTTTTTATTGTACCAACAATAAACGAGCCATATTCTTTCTCTAAATTATACAATTTAGGCATCGCAAATCTAGCAACAAGTTTATAAGGATCACCTGCATAAATCCCCGAAATAAAAGGGTCTACAGCATAGTCTACTATCGTTTTTCCTAATCGTCGAGACGCAAAATCACCTAAACTTTCATTCTCGTCTTTTCCTCTAGAGCGAAATGGCTCAAAAAGGACTCTAAATTTATCTTTAAACGAAAAAAATGGAGTTTTCACACCCCCAAACAAAGAAGAAGGTAACGCCAAAAATTTACCTTTATATAATATCAATCTATTCTTAGAATCATCTTTAGCAACTTCACAAGATAATCCTAATAATTTAAACAATTCAACAACTTCTACAGCATTTATAACTCCTGTATTAGGACCAGACTCATATATAAACCCATTTTTTGAAAAAGAACGTATTTGTCCACCCAAACGGTCATTCTTTTCAACAATAGCAACCTTTTGCCCTCCTTTTACTAAGTGCAAAGCAGTTGTTAAAGCAGTGATTCCACCACCTATTAATATTACGTCATATTTATCTAACATCCTCGTCTGTTATTTATCTTTTAAGGGGAGTTCTATTTTCTCCCTGATTTTAATTTTCTGTTAATAATTGTTTATTTTTGGTTTTGCAAAAGTTTGCTGTAGTGGTTCTTACTGCCTATTTTTGTCAAATCTAAAAGAGACTGTTAGTGACCGAAAAGTATTTTAGGGAGAAATTAGAACTCCCCTTAAAATTGAACAACGAATTTATATTGGCTTAGAATACGAATTTACTCCTTTACACAAATCATCAAAAAGACTTGCTACATTCCTTACAAAAAGTCTACCCTCAACAGTGACCTCAAACCCCTCATCATATATATTCACGATTCCATCACTCTCTACTTCTTTTAAAAGTTCAGAATTGTATCCTACGATTTCCTTTATTTCGTCTATTTCTAACTTCAAAATTGATGCAAGTCTAGCCCATTCGACCTTGTTATTGCACATAAGCATATCAATAAGCTCTTTTGTGACTTTATCCTTACACGTCAACCCATACCCCTTAACAGTAGTAAATTCACCATTAGAAACACTCTCTATATAATCTTTTAGCTCTTTTGTGTTTTGACTATAACATCCCGAAAGCTGACTAATTGAAGAAACTCCAATTCCATACACCTCACCCGTAGTTCGTCGTGTACAATAACCTTGAAAATTGCGGTGCAACTCTCCATTTTGGTATGAAACTATCAATTCATCATCAGGTTTCACAAAATGGTCCATTCCGACTGCTAAATATCCATTTTCAAGAAGCATTTCTTTTGCAACCTCAAACATTTCCTTTTTTACAGCCGTATCTGGCAACCCAACTTTCTCGAGTTTAAGCATATTTTTATTCACCCACGGCACATGTGCATAAGAAAACGTAACTATACGATCTGGAGACAACGAAATCGCCTTTCTTATAGATTCTGCGAACTTTTCTGGAGTCTGCAAAGGCAAACCATATATAAAATCAAGATTTATAGAAATTCCTGCACCCTTTAACACCTCAAAAACATCTTTCATTTCAATTAATGTTGGTCTTCTGTGCACACATTTAAGCACATCTTCATTGAAATCTTGCACTCCTATGCTCACACGTGTAAAGCCCGCCTTAGTTAAGCCTTTCCAATATTCTAAATCAAGATAACCAGGATGACACTCTATTGCTATCTCTGGCGACTCTATAGTTTGAAAAGAAGATAAAATTTTATCATTAATCGTCTTTAACGTTTCTGTAGGCAAGATCGTAGGCGTTCCTCCACCATAATGTATCTGAGAAACTTTACGACTTTTATCTAATCGCTCAATCACCATATCAATTTCAGCCTCCACAGCAGAAACGTAGCTTGCAACTATCTCTTTTGCTAAAATTGGCTGAGAATTACAACCACAATAATAACACAAATGACGACAAAATGGAATATGTATATAGAAAGATATGTTTTTAGAGCTATCGTCATTTGACTCGTCTATCGCCTTTATATAGTCACCCTTAGTAAATTCACTATCGAAGAAATTAGCAGGCGGATAGCTAGTATATCTCGGAACTGGCACATTATACTTTTCTATTATTTCAGCTTTCATCTGTTACGTAACAATATTATTCTTAATTCTTATATTCACAATGTAAAGATAACATTATATTCGTTAACTTATATAAAATTTGATATAAACATAATTTTTAGGGGGCTTCTAACAATTCCCCTTATACATACCAAACTCACTTAAAACACAGGTAATTACCCAGAGAATCAAGCAATTAATTATTTTTATAAAAACTATTTGAATACAATATAAAAATGAATTAAACATATTAGTTCTGATTATCAACATGTAAGCAGCTTCATTTTTAGTTAAAATCTCAACACCTACAAAGATAACTTTTCTTAATAAGAGAAACAAATAATTTACAGAAATCAGACAAATGTAAACTCTAATTTCGGCAATAGAAAATACTCTTACTAACACGTTTAATATCAGGCAAAATGAACATAAAAAGCCTCATTTTTCACATAATACCTCATCAAGCTATATCGATATAGCACTATCTAAAGCATATTTGCAATATTTTTCATAAAAAATTTGGATTTAAAGATTTGTCTTATTATCTTTACGTCAGTTTAGAAAGTAAAAGAGGTTATGATTCCCAAAATAGCCTTAAATCAATGAAGAGAATTAAGCAGTTAATCGGGATTAATTTATAGATTTATAAATTAATCCCGATTAACGTTTTTGTAATTATCTGTAAATCAAATCCCATATTTCCTAAAAATGTAAAGTTCAAAATTTAAATTTAGCTAATTATAAAACTCCAATTTCATGAAATTCATAAAAGCAACAGGAGATGAGCCTCACGGCTAATCTCCTGCAATAAACTTACATCATTATGAAAAATCAAATTGTAATACTTATATTACTCTACAAATATAACGCTTTGTTATTTAAAAACCAAATTTAATTTAAAATTATTTCAAAAAATCGTAATTTAATTTGGATTATGTCTCATTTTGCAACATTTTACTATACAAATAAAAGATTTTAATTTTAAGGAGCGTTATAATTTCTCCCTAAAATAGAACTCCCCTTAACGAATTTGTTTCGCTTTAGTAACATCTATACCTCCATCAACATAATCATCAAGAATTTCTAATAAATCTTTAATGTGTTTAGTTTCCATGTGGTCATTCCAGTCTTCTACAGTTGTCCAAGTTTCGTGGAAAAGGAATTTTAGAGGATCAAGGATACTCTTATGTAATTCATAATGTTCACAGCCTTTTTCTGCTGTTGTTGGAGCTATTAAATCTGTTAAAATCTCAGCTAATTCAGTTTCTTTACCTGGCAATGCCTTAATTTTTGCAAATAAAACTAAGCTTCCAACACTACTCTGTGGGAATTCAGCATCTGAACGTTCAAACAACCCTGGGCCATAGTTTCTAGCAACTAAATGTGATTTCTTAGCAGTATAATATTTAAAATTATATGCTGCTCTATGCTTTAATAAATCATCCTGTGTTGCCCAAACTTCATGAAAAATGTAAATTGTTGGCTGTTCTAAATCTTGATAAACATTATAACTTAAACAACCTGGCTCTTTCCTACTATTTTCAACAAAGTCTTTTAATAAACCATCAAACTCAATTTGTCTATGAGGCTTAACCTCAGTTCTGACAACTAAAGCTACCTGTGGTTTAGTTTTTTCATTAAAATAACTTGTTTTCATATCTTTATTTATTTGTTAAAATATCTAGGACAGCACAACCTAAATCGTACTGTACTAAATAAAGGGTTAAATTTTAATTATTTGTCGAAAATATCTCTCTCAACACTATTCTGTGTCCGTATCTGTATACGATTTTAATAATTTAGCTTGAACATCTGAAGGCACTTGTTCATAACCTGAGAACTGCATAGAGTAAGTAGCACGTCCACTAGATAACGAACTTAAAGAAGTAGAATATCTGTACATTTCAGCAAGTGGAACTTTCGCTGTAAGCACTTCGAATCCTTTTTCTGATGCCATTCCTTCAATAATAGCACGTCTATTTTGTAGATCACTCATAACATCACCCATTCTGTCTGAAGGAACAAGTATCTCTACCTTATAAATCGGCTCCATAATCTTAGGTGCTGCATTTCTAAATGCCTCTTTAAACGCATTTCTCGCTGCAAGTTTAAACGATATTTCATTTGAGTCTACTGGGTGCATTTTTCCGTCGTATAACACCACTCTAATATCTCTAGCGTAAGAACCTGTTAGAGGTCCTTCCTCCATTTTTTCCATTAAGCCCTTTAAAACAGCTGGCAAGAAACGAGAATCAATAGCACCACCGACAATTGCATTATAAAACTCTAATTTACCGCCCCATTCTAGATCTACGGTCTCACAACCTTTAATATTAGGAACAATTTCCTTGCCATCAACTTTAAATCTTGTAGGTTTTGGAGCACCTTCATAATAAGGTTCTATAACAATATGAACTTCACCAAATTGTCCTGCGCCACCACTTTGTTTTTTATGTCTATAGTCAGCTGCTGCAACTTTTGTAATAGTTTCACGATATGGAATTTTTGGAGCGAAATATTCAATGTCAATTTTAGCATTATTTGTTATATGCCACTTCAAAAT
>JAWXTO010000043.1:0-12604 GCA_044433545.1 Rikenellaceae bacterium | reverse complement strand
CTTAAAGATTGACAAGGGCAATATTTTTGATCTCGAAGTATGTGAATGGGACAGGAAAAGTGTTTTAGAATAATATCCATCTAAAAATATTGATTTATCATCTCTTTTTCCTATCTTTGCTAAGATAAATTAGTACCCCCTAAAGAAAGTACACAACAAGAAATGAACAAACAAAAAAATACAGATAATTCTCAACGAACAAAACAACAACAAGACGAAAGGTATATTTTATATAAAAAACTACCCTTTGTCACTCGAAAAATGACCTTTTCGAGATGGCTAGAAAAAAATAGTTTTGCAGCAATGTTTACTTTCTTGTTTTTTATCTTCGGTTTTGTCACACTAGTGTCTATCCGCATAAGCATCAACACTACACAGCTTATTGATGGCATAATGATAGAGACTCAACCTGAGGAGAAAAAGCCTGAAGAAATTACAGAAGAAAAGCTACAACAACTTTTAGAGCTTGAACAAATGTTAAAAGTGAGCAATACTATTGCAGATGCTAATGCTGACGATGCTAAACAGAACGAGAAAAATCGACAAATGCTTGAAGAAGCTCAAGCCATACAAGAAAAGCTAGATGCCAATAAAGCTAACTATGAACAAGGCATAAACGAGATAGAGAACATGGATAAAGGTCGTGACGGCAAAAAATCTGATAAAGATGTCGCATCTGGTTCAATGAACAATAAAGAAAACAGCGAAAGTAAACGTATTCCTGCGGTTTCAAAACAAGGAAACGTTACTGTAGAATATGATTTACCTGGCAGATATGCAACAGTGCTACCAATCCCTGCATATAAATGTGAAGATGGTGGAAAAGTTATTGTTTCTATTACAGTTAACCCTAACGGAGACGTTATTAGCGCCTCTGTTAAGAGTGCAACAGCTTCAAAAACAGACTGTATATCTACAATGGCACTAGATGCAGCTAAGAGATCTCGTTTTGACGTAAATTCTTCTGCTGACAACAAACAAGAGGGCACTATCACATATCTATTTTTAGCACAATAGAAAGCCCTTTATGTCAAGTTTACATCTTTACATATAAAACTTAATTGTCATAACTAGTACATAATTTTTTTGTAGCTTATGTGGGACGATATATTCAATAGAGAAATTAAATTTTTATCTGGAGTGGGCGAACGACGTGCTACAATAATGGCTCGTGAACTTGGCATCGTGACATTTAAAGATTTGCTATATAATTTCCCTTATAGATATATCGACAAAACCAAAATATATAAAATCGCTGAACTATACAACGAAACTGGAGTCTACACTCAAATCAAAGGGCGCATCGAGGACATTCAGCTTGTCGGAGGTGGCACAAAAAATAGACTTGTCGTAAGAATTGCCGATAATACGGGTTCTGCTGAGGCATTATGGTTTGCTGGCATTCCATGGATTCAAAAACGAATATCCGTAGGTCGTGAAATGGTGTTTTTTGGCAAATATTCTGTTTTTAACAATCGAATATCATTTGTTCACCCCGAAGTTGACATCCCTTTCGTAGAAGAATTTAACAAAAAACCTCTTACTTATGGAATCTATAGCTTCACAGAAAAATCTAGCAAAGCAGGCGTAAACACAAAATTTATTGCTAGCTGCATTGCTAATTTGTGGAGCGTCATATCAATAAATATCAAAGAAACACTGCCAAATTACATCATCAAGCAGTTTAATCTAATGCCTCTAAAACAGGCTCTTTATAACCTACATTTTCCTCAATCAAATGAGTTGCTCTCACAAGCTGAATATCGCATAAAGTTTGAAGAGTTAATGGCTTTACAGCTGTCTATTTTACGTATGCGTAGTGTAAGGATAGGCAAAAAGGGAGGTTATATTTTTGGTCAAGTTGGAACTATATTTAACAATTTTTATAGTAACAAACTGCCATTTCCGCTTACGAATGCACAAAAAAGAGTAGTAAAAGAGATTAGAAAAGACACTATCTCTGGCAAACAAATGAATAGACTTCTACAAGGAGATGTTGGTTCAGGAAAAACTATCGTAGCACTTCTTGCAATGATTCTAGCTGTTGATAATGGCTTTCAAGCATGTATGATGGCACCGACTGAGATACTTGCAAATCAACATCTTGTGTCGCTACTCGAAATAACCGAAGGTTTAGGCATAAGAATAGAACTTTTGACTGGCTCGACACGCAAAAAGAAGCGTAGAGAAATAGATGAAGCTCTAACAAACGGTGAAATTGACATTTTAATCGGCACACACGCACTGATTGAAGATAACGTTCGTTTCAGCAACTTAGGGCTGGTAATTATTGATGAACAACATCGTTTTGGAGTAGAACAAAGGTCTAAATTATGGTCTAAGAACCTTACCCCTCCGCATATTTTAGTTATGAGTGCTACTCCGATTCCACGAACACTAGCAATGACGATATATGGAGATTTAGACGTGTCAATAATTGATGAATTGCCTCCAGGACGTAAACCTATACAGACAAATCACTATTTTGACAATTCTAGAATGGCTGTATTTGGATTTATGAAACGAGAAATCGAAAAAGGCCGCCAGATTTATGTGGTTTATCCTCTTATTAAAGAGTCTGAGAAAATGGACTACAAAAACATTGAAGATGGCTATGAAAGCATAGTAAGAGCCTTTCCTCCACCTCAATTTGTGACAACTATTGTTCACGGAAAGATGAAAGCCGAAGATAAAGAATATGGCATGCAGCTTTTTAAAAATGGTCATGCACACATTATGGTCGCAACGTCTGTTATAGAGGTTGGAGTTAACGTGCCAAATGCTTCTGTTATGGTGATAGAGAGTGCTGAACGTTTTGGGCTATCTCAACTACACCAATTAAGAGGGCGTGTCGGTCGAGGAGCTGAACAATCACACTGCATACTTATGAGCAGCCACAAATTGTCTGCTGTAGGTCGAAAAAGGCTGAAAGCAATGACAGAAACTACTGACGGATTTGAGCTTGCCGAATTAGACCTTAAAATTAGGGGTTACGGCGATCTTGAAGGCACTAAACAAAGTGGCGATGTCTTAGATTTAAAACTTGCAAGGATAAGTAAAGACACTGAACTGTTAACTCTTGTGAGAGAAGTGGCTCTAATTATATTAGACAAAGACCCTCTATTAACAACACCTGAAAATGCCTTGCTTCTAAACCTTTGCAGCACCGTAAAAGCCAATAAAGACATAGATTTCAGCCAAATTTCATAAGGCTGAAATTCAGCGAATAACATCTAAAACATTCGTTTTTTACCAACTATTTTGGCATCATTGCCGAGGATTCCCCTAAAAAAAACGACCAATCACTCGAAAATGATTGGTCGTTTTTTATATTATAATTTTATCTTAAAATAAGAGATTACATTAAACCTCTATTTTTAAGTAACGCAGATTTGTCAGCATCTTTACCTCTAAATGATCTGTAAAGGTCAGCTTCATCCTGAGTACCACCTTGTTGTAGAACGTTTCTACGGAATTTCTCAGCAACTTCTTTGTTGAATACATCGCCTGTTTCAACAAATGCTTGATAAGCATCAGCGTCTAATACTTCAGCCCAGATATAAGCATAGTAACCAGCAGAATATCCACTATTGAAGATGTGGCTATAGTAAGTTGTACGGTAACGAGGAGCAATTTCGTCCATAGCACCATATTCTTTTAAGAAATCAGCTTCAAATTTAGCAATATCAATAGGTTTAACCTCTGTAATAGAGTGATATTTCATATCTAATAAAGCAGCAGCTAAATATTCAACTGTGTTAAAGCCTTGATTGAATAATGAAGAATTTCCGATTTTAGTGATTAACTCTTCAGGAATAACCTCACCAGTTTCATAGTGTTTTGCATATAAAGGAAGAAGTTCTGCACTTAAAGCCCAGTTTTCCATAATTTGAGAAGGAAGTTCTACGAAGTCACGAGTTACACCGTTAAGACCATTAGTTTTAACATCTGAAAGAAGTGAGTGAAGAGCGTGACCAAATTCGTGGAAGAAAGTTTCAACTTCATCAAGAGATAATAAAGCTGGCATATCACCTACAGGACGAGTAAAGTTACATACGATAATAGACACTGGATCTACTCTTTTACCGTCTTTATAACTTTGTCTGATGAAACCTGAACACCAAGCACCAACACGTTTACCTGGACGAGGGTGGAAGTCCATCATTAAAGCACCAAGATGTTTACCATCGTTATCAAAACACTCATACATTTGACATTCGTCACTGTAAAGCACTGCACCTTCAACTGGTTTGAAAGAAATGCCATAAAGTTTATCACATAAAGTAAAGATACCTGTACGAGTAGCCTCTAAAGAGAAGTAAGGTTTGATTTCATCCTCGTTAAGATTATATTTTTCAGCACGTAAACGTTCTGCATAATACCACCAGTCCCAAGAAGCAAATTCGCTAGAACCTGTGTGTTTTACTTTGATAGCTTTCATATCTTTAAGCTCTGCTTTAGCTCTTTTAAGCGCAGGAGTCCAAAGTTCGTCTAATAAAGCATAAACATTTTCTGCATTTTTAGCCATATTAGTTTCTAGGATATACGAAGCATGGCTGTCATAACCTAAAATGTTAGCTCTTTCAACACGTAAGTTAACGATAGAGTCGATAACAGCTTTGTTGTCAGTTTCATTATCATAGTTACATCTGTTAAGGTAACCTTCATAAAGTTTTTGACGTAAGTCACGGTTGTCTGCATACTGTAGGAATGGAAGCATGCTAGGTTTATCAAGAGTGAAAATCCATTTGTCTTCGCCTTCAACTTTTGCACCAGCAATAACAGCTTCAGGAAGACCAGCAAGGTCAGCTTGATCAGTAATTTCTAGTTTGAAGCTGTTCATATCACTTAATAGGTTGTTACCAAATTTTAAGCTAAGAGCAGAAAGTTGTTGATTGATTTCTTTAAGTTCAGTTTTAGATTCTTCTGGAAGGTTAGCACCGTTTTTAGCGAAATTTTGATAAATTTTCTCTGTTAGGCGAAGTTGTTCAGCAGAAAGACCTAAAGATTCTCTTTTGTCATAAACGTTTTTGATACGCTCAAATAAGCCTGCGTTTAGAGAAATCTCATTAGACTGTTTTGTTAACATAGGCATAATTTGCGACTGCAACTGTCTTAAAGTGTCAGTAACATTAGCAGAAGTAAGGCTTCCAAATGCAGAAGCTACACGATCTAAAAATGCTCCACAGTCAACATAAGCAGCGATGGTGTTTTCGAACGTTGGCTCTTCTGTATTTGCTACAAGAGCGTCAATCTCAGCTTGTTTTAAACGAATACCCTCTTCATAAGCTGGTAAAAAGTGTTCGTTTTTGATTTTTGCAAATGCAGGAATTTCAAATGGAGTACCCCATTTTTCAGCAAAAAATGGATTTTCTGAATTTGCTCCACCATTTGATGTTCCACAGCTGAAAGATAGACCTAACGCTGAGAAACAAAGAAAGTAAGTAAAGATTTTCTTCATAGTTTTAAAAGTTAATGTTATATTTGTGTTTTATTTTGATATACACCCCTTATAACCGACAAAGTTAGAGATTTTTTATTAAATAATACTATATTATGCAACTTTTTTATGCCCCTGACATATCAGAAAACACTAATTATGCCCTTTCAGAAGAAGAATCTAAGCATTGTGTAAGAGTTCTTCGCAAAAAAACAGGCGACTTCATTCATCTTATTGATGGAGTTGGAGGGATGTATAAGTGTGAAATCATTCAAGATTTTCCTAAACAATGTATAGTCTCTGTGATTGAAACTGTTACAAATTTTGAGAAAAGAAATTACACTCTTCACCTTGCAGTTGCACCAACAAAAAGTATAGACCGCTTTGAGTGGTTTCTTGAAAAGGCTACAGAAATAGGAATTGATGCTATTACACCCCTTGAATGTGAACATTCTGAACGTAAAATCATAAAAACTGAACGAAGCGAAAAGGTTATTTTATCAGCCGTAAAACAGTCATTAAAAGCATATTACCCTAAATTTGACGAACTCACAAAATTTAAAACTTTTATTAATAGCGATTTTAAAGGAAAAGATTTGTATATTGCACACTGTGAACCTAGCGAACACAAAAAACCTTTAAAAGAATTATTAACCAAGGGAAATGATAGCGTTATTCTAATAGGTCCAGAAGGAGACTTCTCTACAGAAGAAATAGAACTAGCTAAAAATAAGGGATTTAAAGAAATTTCACTAGGAGAAAGTCGCCTTAGAACCGAGACAGCAGGTGTTGTGGCCGTTTCTATTGCTTCTTTCGTAAATAGTTAATATACAGTATGAAAACACAACGTGCAAAATTATTGAGTTCAGCTATATTATTACCGTTATCAACGTCATTACTAGCTGCACAACCTCAACAGCCAAACATACTTATCATCTTTACAGATGATCAAGGGTATGCTGACTTTGGGTTTATGGGAAGCACAACAAATCACACTCCCGTAATGGACAAATTAGCTGACGAGGGAACAGTATTTACAGACTGTTATGCACAACATGTAAGTGGACCATCACGTGCGTCACTTTTAACTGGACGCTACCCTCTTCGCAACGGAGGCAGAAATATGCCTGCATCAGAAGTTACATTTGCTGAATTAGCACAAGACGCAGGCTATCAAACTGCTTGTATCGGAAAATGGGATGTGTCTGCTCGTAAAGCCACAATAGAACAAATGCCAAATGCGCAAGGTTTTGAATATTATTTTGGCACACTAGGGGCTAATGACAGCGGCAAAGTCCAAATCCACGAAAATAACACGCCTCAAGAGGTTATTACTGACATGAGCACGTTAACCCACCTTTATACAGACAAAGCAATAAACTTTATCGAGACCAGAAATCAAGAAAAACCGTTTATATTGTATGTAGCACACACAATGTTACACCATGAGATTGGAGTCTCAGAAGAGTTTATTGGCAAATCAAATCGTGGGCTTTACGGAGATGCTGTCGAAGAACTAGACTATGAAATTGGGCGTATCATGAACACTCTCGAAGAAAATAATCTACGTGAAAACACTCTTGTAATATACATGACAGATAATGGACCTTGGTCTCAGCACAACTATCGTAAAAAATCCGCTCATAGATACCAATCTGGGGATATATTCTGGGGCGATGGAGGAGCATTACGTGATGGTAAGGGTTCGTGTTATGAGGGAGGGTCAAGAACTCCATGCGTAATGAGCCTTCCTGGTAAAATTCCTCAAGGCATTCGCAAAGATGGACTAATTGCCTCTATAGATTTAGCACCTACATTTGCTAATATATGTGGTTTTGACATGAGAGACGACGTTATCATTGATGGTGTTGACCAAACTAAATTCATCTTTAGCAAAAGCAATAAAAGTGCTCGTGAAAGTTTCTGTTATCTACAAGTCACGAACATCGGTCAAGTAAACATCGAAGATTTTAAAGCTATACGTGATGAAAGGTGGAAACTTCTTATGCCAGATCGCAAACCTGACAAACAACACTTGTTTTTATCTGATTTTGGGACTAACGACTATGAATTATATGACCTTAAAAACGACATTTCAGAAAGTAACAACCTTATTGACAAATATCCCAAAGTCGCAGAACGGTTAAAACAAATGTATACAGAGATGTTAGATAGCTTTAAGGGTGATGCCCAAAACTAATACAGCGTTGACACATAAAAAAGGCGTATAATTTTCAAAGAAAACTAAAATATACTAATTTACACAAAAACACACGTTTTCACACGTGCACCACATTAAAACAATACATATATGAAAAAGTTAATCTGTATAGCAATGCTATTTTCAGCGATTTCTATAGCTTCAGCACAAGATAATATACCATTAAAAGAAAAAGTAGCTAGAATGTTGATAATTGGGTTCAGAGGAACTGAAATCAACGACAACTCTCCCGTTGTAGTAGACATAAAACAACGAAAAGTTGGAGGTATTATCCTTTTTGAACACAACATTACGCCTGTAGAAAAGAAATTAAACTCTATGGAGCGACTAAAAACAATGTGTACAAAAATTAAAGACCTTGCAGACTACCCTATCATAATTTCTATAGACCAAGAAGGTGGAAAAGTTAATAGACTGAAAACTAAATACGGTTTTGAGCGCACCGTAACTCAAGAATATCTCGGAAAATTAGACTGCGAGGACTCTACACGCTACTATTCAGGAGTCACAGCTCAACAATTAAAAGATATGGGCTTAAACACTAACTTCACACCTTGTGTAGACGTAAATGTAAACATAAATTGCCCTGTAATTGCAAAATTTGGACGTTCTTTCTCTAGCGATGAGCACAAAGTTATTGAACACGGCGAATATGTTATTGACGAACACAACAGCAGAGGCGTTATCACTGCAATAAAACACTTCCCAGGTCACGGCTCTTCTACTGTAGACTCACACGAAGGATATACTGACGTAACAAACACATGGCAAGAAATAGAACTTGAACCTTTCAAAGCTCTTCTTTCAGACGAATCTCAGAATATGGTCATGATTTCACACGTTTTCAATAAAAACATTGACGACGAGTATCCTGCTACACTATCTGAGAAAACAATCAATGGTCTTTTAAGATACGAAATTGGATGGGATGGCATCGTAATTACTGACGACATGCACATGAAAGCAATTACTGACCATTATTCGCTTAAAGAATCGTTAACTTTAACGATAAATGCGGGCACAGATATGATTATACTTAGCAGCAATATACCTGGAAACACTGAACCGATCTCTCAACAAGCTATAGATGCAATTCTTGAACAAATTGAAGCTGGTGTGATTAGTGAAGAGCGCATAAATGAATCTTTCAACAGAATTAATAAACTTTTAATAGATTAAATCTAATTTACATTCACATGCTTTAGTCAGTAAGTCAGCACATTGTAGTTCTAAACGCATTTTTATGACATATATAACGATAAATTTCAAATATTTTTCATACTTTTGTCGTTAGTTTTATGAAGTAAAAAATCAAACTTAGCGTTTGAATTAAAAAGGATTAGGGATATTTATGTGTCAAAATTTATTCTGTGATATAGCGTGCCGCCAACAAAATTGTCAAGATGAGCGGATTTGTGGGGATACTTTTCTGTTTCGTCACACAAACGGAGGTACACGCTCAATTGCGGTTCTTTCAGACGGAATGGGACACGGAGTAAAAGCGAATATCCTGTCAACTCTTACAGCATCAATGATTATCAATTTTGACTATCAAAATGATGACATCTCTAAAGTTGCTCAAATGGTGATTGACACACTGCCTGTTTGTAGTGTGCGAGGACTAAGCTATTCAACCTTTTCTATTGTTGACATAAACCACACAACAGGCATCGCAACAATAATCGAATATGACAACCCTCAAGTCTTAATTTACAGAGAGGGGAAAGGGCTTATCACTGCTACAGAAACACATATTGTCACAAACAACGAGACAAAAAGAGCACAAGCCATCCTTAAAACTCAGTTCAAATTCAAAGACTCTGACCGTATAGTATTCATGAGCGATGGAGTAACACAAAGTGGGCTTGGAACTGACGAATATCCTTTTGGTTGGAGACGTAAAAATGTCGACAAATTTATTCAAGAAGTTATAAGCAAAAACAATAATATCTCTTCAGATGAACTAGCGTCAAAAGTCTTAAACAAAGCTGTAGAATACGACAAAGGATACACAAACGATGACATAAGTTGTGGTGTTATCAACATCCGTAAGGTCAAACGTGTGTTATTAAGCTCATGTCCTCCAATTTCTGACGATTACAACGAAGAATTAATTTCGATGTTAGACAATCACGACGGAGAAAAAATAATTTGTGGTTACCATCTAGCCAAAATTATTAGCGAAATTAAAGGCACAAAAATCACAAAAGACGCTATATCCTTAGATTCTGACATTCAGCCTGCATGGCACATGGAAGGCGTAGATATTATAAGTGAAAGTCTTGTAACGCTTAACAAAGTGTACGACATGCTTCAAAACTATGAATTTTATCATGACCTACAAGGCCCAGCAGCAACAATATGCCAAATGTTGTTAGAAAACGACTCTATTATGATGATTATAGGGCTTCGTAGAGGTAATGGCGGCATGTACATGGTCGACGAGTTTGAATTACGCCGAAAAGTTATGCGCTATATCGCAAGAATCTTAGAAAAAAAATACAATAAAGAAGTTCTGTTACACTTCATCTAAAACATCTCTTTATATGTCACAAAAAACAGCTGTAGTAATATTGAATTGGAACGGTGAGGAATTTCTAAAAAAATTTCTACCTTCTGTTGTTAATTTTACAGACAAAAAATTAGCTGATATAGTCGTAATTGACAACGGTTCTAGTGACAACTCTATAAATCTACTTCAAGACCAATTTAGCATCGTAAAAACCATCAAACTAGACAAAAATTATGGTTTTACTGGTGGATACAACAAAGGATTAGCCTTACTGAAAGGATATGAATATTTTCTATTATTAAATTCTGATGTAGAAGTCTCTGAGGGCTATCTTGAACCTCTAATCGAGATGTTAGACAGCGACAAAAACATCGCTGCTGTACAACCAAAGATACTTTCATACGAAAATAAGCAAAATTTTGAATATGCAGGAGCCGCAGGAGGTCTTATTGACATGTTTGGATTTCCGTACTGTCGTGGGCGTATTCTTAGCCGTGTAGAAAAAGATTTAGGTCAATATAATGATGCTTGTGAGGTGTTTTGGGCATCTGGAGCAGCCGTTTTAGTACGCTCAGATTTATACCTAGAATTTGGAGGCTTAGATGAAGATTATTTTGCCCACATGGAAGAAATAGACCTTGCATGGAGGCTAAAAAACAGTGGTTACAAGATAATGGTAGAGCCTAAAAGCACTATTTACCACCTTGGCGGAGGCACTTTACCGAACAACTCACCGAAAAAGCTATTCTTAAACTTCAGAAACAGCCTTTTCACATTATACAAAAACCTTCCTAGCCATAAATTATTCATCATCATATATCTAAGAATGTGTCTTGATGGATGTATAGCTATGGTATATCTATTACAGGGCAAATTTTCTTACTTTTCGGCTGTTCTAAAGGCTCATTTCGCATTTTATGGCAATCTAAAAGTTCTACGTCAAAAAAGAAAATCTATTAAAATCTCAAAGACACCTCTCGGCCCAATTCACAAAGGCTTTGTAGGCTTTATTCGTTAACGTTTAAGTTGGGTAAAATTCCAAAAGCCAAGTTTAACCTTACACCCTGCGCATGAGCTTTAGCGTTAAGAAATTTGCAGATTAAAGCGTTAAAAAATCAAGTGTCTGAGCACAGAGTAGACTTTGTGCGAAGCATGTATTAGTTTCAAGCGAGTTCTTGATTTTTAGCTTAAATCAAAAATTTAAGCGTAAAGAAGCGACCTGCGCAAGTTTTTTTGTTCTACTTTTTTTGAAAAAAGTAGAGAGATAATAAAATCATAAATTTGCTTAAAATGAACTGCTCCACCGTATTTTCAGATTGAGCCGTTCTCAGATATCACATACTAGCATACAAAAAAAACGTTACTTCAATTAAGAAGTAACGTTTTTTTGTAAATTCGCTAGATTAACTACCGAAGTTATCATACATTATGTTTTCAGCTGGAACACCTAAATCATCAAGCATTTTTGTAATTGCTGCTGTCATCATAGGAGGACCACATAAGTAGTATTCAATATCTTCTGGAGCATCGTGATCTTTAAGATAATTTTCATAGATTACATTGTGGATGAAACCTACAGGACCTGTCCAGTTATCTTCTGGTTTAGGATCAGATAAACCAATTGCAAATTTAAAGTTAGGGAAATCTTTCTCAATAGCCTCAAATTGGTCTTGATAGAAGATTTCACGTTTTGAACGAGCACCATACCAGAATGTAGCTTTCTTATCTGTTTTCTCAGTGTGGAATAAGTTGAAAATGTGAGAACGCATTGGAGCCATACCAGCACCACCACCGATAAACATTTTCTCGTTAGGTGTATCACGCACAAAGAACTCTCCGTAAGGACCAGAAATTGTGATTTTGTCACCTGGTTTCAAAGAGTAGATATAAGAAGAACAGATACCTGGATTAATGTTAGCAAAAGCACCTGCCGCTCTATCCCAAGGTGGAGTAGCGATACGGATGTTTAGCATAACGATGTTTCCTTCTGCTGGGTGGTTAGCCATAGAGTAAGCACGGTAAGTTGGCTCAGGGTTTTTAGTTACAAGACCCCACATTTTCATAGCATCCCAATCTTCGTGGAAGTCTTTGTCTATGTCAAAATCAGAGAATTTAATAGCGTCATATTTAGGTATGTCAATTTGGATGTAACCACCTGATTTAAATTTAAGGATTTCTCCTTCAGGAAGTTTCACAACAAACTCTTTAATGAAAGTTGCAACGTTGTTATTAGAAACAACTTCACATTCCCATTTACGAACACCAAGTACTGAGTCTTCAACGTGGATTTTCATATCCTCTTTAACTTTTACTTGACATCCTAAACGCCATTTTTGTTGTTGTTGTTTACGCGTAAAGAAGTTCACCTCAGTAGGCAGAATATCACCACCACCTTCAAGAACTTGACATTTACACATACCACAAGAGCCAC
>JAWXTO010000042.1:0-12984 GCA_044433545.1 Rikenellaceae bacterium | reverse complement strand
GTTTCGCCTTTTCTTATGTCCCTATAGTTTCTTGACCTCAATTCAGTTGCATTTGCAGGTTGAATTCAGCAAATATTACTTCAAAGGTATAAAAAATATCATAATTAATAGAAAATTTTGTTAAATATGGCAAATTTTCTCATGAAAAATGAAAATAAATTCACAAAATGACAATAGTGTGAAATTGTTTTTGTGAATTTTTTTTTGATTTTATGCTAAGGAACGGGGTCATAGCCTGAGCCGCCCCATGGATGACATGATAAGATTCGTTTTACTGTAAGGTACGTGCCCTTAAAAAAGCCATGTTTTCGGTATGCTTGCAGCGCATAAGCAGAACATGTTGGGGTATAACGACATGCAGGAGGTAAAAAAGGTGAAATCGCCCCTTGATAGAATTTTATTAACAAAATAGGGATATAAATCGCTATTTTAGTTAATTTTTGTGAGAAGTTTTGAGAATGCTTTTTTGATTCCATTTTCTATTGTGTTATAGTCTTCTTCATTTTTAGATATATATATAAAAGCTATCTCTAACGACGTGTTTTTAGGCATGTTTTTAAGTAGAAAATGCTTGTTAAGTCTATATGCCTCTCTGATGCGGCGTTTAACTTTGTTGCGTTTAACAGCTCTTTTATGATATTTCTTGCCTACAGACACTAATATTTTAGCTTCTGACTCGTCTTCAGATGGTTTGATGCAGTATACACACCTTAAAGGATAGGATGTGAAGCCTGTGCCACTAGAAAATAACTTATTTACAGTGCTAACTCCCGACAATCTTTCACTTTTAGGAAGTGTATTTCTTATTTCTTTAATTTCTGTCAAAATTATGTCGATATTATACTTATAATGTGCACCAACGTATATAACATTGATGCACACTATACTGTTTTGAAACCAATATTTTAGATTTCTATAATTATTCTGCTACAACTTTACTAGCTGTTTTCGGTGTTCTTACAGTCTTTTTTACAGTGCTAGAACATCTTGATGTAGATGTTTTAGATGTAGACTTGCTCGAAGCACTCTTACAAGTAGAACTTTTCTTAGTTTTTGACATCTGTTTAACCTTTGCCATTACCATCTCATTTTGAGCAGTGACAGTTTTTATCATTTCACAAATGTATGATGTGTCAATTTCATCACCATTATTGAATTTTTTAATAAATTTGTCAATAGCCATAACCATAGATGGGCACTCTTTCGTAGGAGCTAGAACACTAACTTTTAGACCTGCACTTATTGCTGCTTGTGCTGTGCCTACTCCGAATGTAGCGATTAATGTATTTTCATCAATTTTCCCATCAAATTGAGATGTTAAAGATGCTATTTCTGCTGGAGAATAAAACACTAACATGTTGTAGGCTGAAATGTCACCAACTTTGTCTGTCACTTCGTTAGAAACTGTACGTGACAGAATAACATTGTCATGTTTAATCTTAGCTTTATCTAGTGCTTTAGGGATTTCTGGTTTGTGAGGGTCAGATAATGCGACTAAATATTTTTCTTCTTTGTGTTTCACAACAATATCCATCAAATCAGCAAAACTACCTTTTCCGAAGAATATTTTTCTTTTACGATAGATGATATATTTTTGTAGATAAAGCGCAATAGCTTCAGTTACACAAAAATATTTCATATCTTCTGAAATAGAAACTCGGCACTCTTCACAAACTCTAAAAAAACTATCTATAGTTGCACGACTAGTGAAAATAACGGCAGTGTGTGCAGATATATCAATTCTTTGACTTCTAAATTCTTTAGAGCTAACCCCTTCGACTTTAATAAATGGAATAAAATCAGCTGAAATGTTATGTTTAGTGATAATTTCAAAAAATGGCGATTTTTCGATCACCGCTGGATTTGGTTGTGATACAAGTAATTTGTTAATTTTCAAAACTGTATAAATTTAAGTTAAAGCACTTACAATCAAACGCCCAAATATCTATCTATTATAGTGTAGAATAGAGATATTGGAACGAAATCGACGATGCAAAAGTACAAAATATATTGCAAAAATGAAACTTTTTTAGTTTTAAAAAAAGTATAAATTTTAGCTAAATAGTAAGTAATACTTGCTATAGCAACGAATAAATACACGTATTTTGTATAAAAAAACGTATTTTCTGGTGTAAAAACAGTAAAAATTGTACACGGAACAACAATTATGCCTAAAAATGAACAAATCAAGTTTTTTTCAAATAATAACTCTCTAAAGAAGGTATTTTGTGTGTCATACCACGTCAAAATGCCATTTAAGAGCTTCCCATAGATGTAATATATCGCAAAACATATCATAAATATGACTATCCCATATTCATTAAAGATGTGTGATTTTTCTGAGAAGAAACTATATTCTCCAAACTTTAAAAGCCCAAGAAACATTGAAAAAAAATAACTAAATGTACATATTTGTAACACTTTCATTATGTTTGAATCACTAGATTCTCGTATGTTTTCTTCTGAGAACTTTGAAAATGGGAAAATAAGAATAGACCTTACTATAGATTTATGGCGATAAATTATCCAACACGAAAGAGCAAACACAACAGTTAATACAATAGCCGTTAGAGTTTCGTTAAAAACATAAGAATGTACATTAATGTCTGTTTTGTCGTCTAAAGTATTACATAACTCAGCATTAACACCTAAAACTGTGTTTTTCAGTGTGTCAACAATTAATGTATCTGTCATCAAAGAGTCTTGCATAAAGTTGGTATTATTTTTCGCAAATATAGTAATATTTTTATTACCTTTGAAGTTATATTGCTCAGGATAGGCTCTAATTCTTTATGAATGATAGTGTTTTTATGAATTAAAAGCCTGTATTGCTGCTATCTAACTCATTATTTTGTTGTATTTATATCAATAATTACGCTATGGCTAAAAAAAGCATATTTAATTTATTCTCAAATAAGATAAGTTATAAAAGAAAACTACTTTTCATCACTACAGGCTTAGTTATAGGCTTGTCTTCTTTACTTTTTACTAGTAGTGTTGTGCAGAAACTTTCACTTAAAGAAAAAAGCGAAGTTCAATTATGGTCACACGCAATGTCTATGATAGGCAGCAGTAACGAGGCTTTGTCTCATCGTGAAATGAACCACTTTCATCGTCTTTTGTCAGAAATTATAGCTACAAATAACACTATTCCATCGATAGTCACTGATAGAAACTATAATGTAATTGACTATACGAACATAGATGAGAAAACTATAAACTCTCCTGAGAAATTGCGTAAAATGCTAGAAGAAATGGCAGCAATGAATAACATCATTGAATTAACGCTTTTTAATACGGATAGTATTTACATATTTTATAGTGAATCTACACTGTTAAAACAGTTAAGATATTTTCCCTATATTCAGTTAAGTGTTATATTTATATTTATAATTTTTGCATTTGTCATTTTCACAACTTCTAAGCATGACGAACAAAACAGAGTTTGGATAGGTATGGCAAAAGAGACTGCACACCAACTTGGCACACCTACATCTTCGCTTTTAGGCTGGATTGAATATCTTAGAAATCAAGATGTCGAGGATTTTGTAGTTGATGAGATGAGTAAAGACATTACTCGACTGTTAAAAGTTGTTGACAGGTTCTCAAAAATTGGTTCTAAGACGATTTTAGCCCCTAAAAACATATTTGAAATAGTAGAAAATGCTGTTGTTTATTTCAAAACTAGAATTCCTAAAAATGTACAGCTAATATATAATACATCTACGAGTTTGCCTCTTCAGGCATCTATAAATGAGGCTCTTTTTGAGTGGGTGATAGAAAACTTATTGAAAAATGCTCTCGACGCACTATCTGGTACAGGTTCTATAACCGTAACTGTAAAAGACGATTCAAAATGGATATATATTAGCGTAGAAGATACGGGTAAAGGTATTTCTAAATCAAATCAGCAGAAAGTCTTTAATCCAGGCTTTACTACAAAAACTAGAGGTTGGGGCTTAGGGTTATCTTTAAGCCGTCGTATCGTAGAAGATTATCATGCGGGACACATTTACGTTGCCAATAGCGAGCTAGGCAAAGGAACTACAATGCAGATTCAAGTGAAAAAATTGTAGAAGGAAGATATTCCGAGAAATAAAAAAAGGGTGAACAATAAGCGCACTCAGCACAGAGAGTGACTAACAAGGATGAGTTTTGGGGCTTCCCTAGACTCATCCTTGTTAGTCACTCTCATTTTGTTTTTAGAGGTGTTTATCTCTATCTCTTGAATCGTTCAAGTATTTTATATACGCCATCAATGCCTAATTCTCCAGATTTTGAGATGTCAAGATAGCCTTTTTGTGTGTCTTTTACGTGAAGTTGAATCATACCTCTATTGAAATAAAGTTCTCCAATAGTTGGATTTAATTCTATAGCTCGACTATATATTTCTATTGCTTCGACTTGTTCACCTTCTAAACTTAGCAGATTTCCAAGGTTATAGAAGAATTGAGCAATGTTAGGGTTTAATCTTATTGCAGCCTTAACATCATCTATAGCCTCTTGGTAGTTGTATTCTTGTTTTGCTGCTCTTAAAACTTTTTCAGGACTAGCATCAATTACCATTTTGTCTGATTTGCTGCTCAATTTAGATACAAAATCTATCATTTCAGCCCTTACAGTAGCACGATTAATGTAAATAAATGCATTTGTAGGGTTTAGCTCAAGGGCTTTTGTATAACTTTCTATAGCTTTGCTATATTGTTGCAATTCAGCTTGAACAATCCCTAGGCTAAAGTAGTCTTCCCATGTTGCATTTTTAGCTTCTGCTTCGGCAGTATATTTTAAAATGAGATTATTTAATTCTAAATTGTCTATATCTGATTTAATTGTAAATTCGTCTCCTGAAACTTTGTTGTTTGCCTTAAAGTCGTTGATATAATCGTTGTTATAATAAAGATTCTTTTTGATAGAGAAATTCTCAGCGTGCGTAATTCTAAACATAGGCAATAGATTAACTTCTATGTCATTTCTTTTGACATTTTCAAAATCTTTATTGCCAAAATCTACGTCAAAAGACACCAATTTATTGAAAAATTGAGTTGTGTCAGCATACATTGATAATGTGCTATCTTCTAAGTTAGATTTATAGTTGTTAATTTTCTCTTCTGCTATCATTTTATCACTTTTTGAACCAGCCATATCACCTAGATAATAGCGTATTGAAGAGCGGTTAAGATAGGCATTTGCAAAGTCAGGATATATCTCTATAGCTTTTGAGAAATCTCTTTCAGCAGCCTCTAAATCACCGATTTTCATGTTTAATCCCCCTCTGTTGTAGTATAAAAGGATGTTAGAAGGTGAATATTCTTCTACTTTATCATAGTCTTCGAGTGCTTTTTCGTAATCACCAATTTGTGAATGAACTAAGGCTCTATTGAAGTATGTTAAAGAGCTCATAGTGTCAAGTTTTATGACAGATGAGAAGTCTTCTAATGCTCCTATAGGATTGTTTCTGTTTGAATTAACAATTGCACGGTTAAAATATGCTGCAACAATCGTTGAGTCCAACTCTAATGATTTACTAAGGTCAGTGTATGCGCTATCTAGGTTGTTCATAGCTAGATATAATCCTCCTCGTCGCACATATCCACCTGGATCATAGTGGTTAATCTTTACGGCATGATTATAGTTGTTAAAAGCCATTATTGTGTCGCCTTTCATCAAATAGCAACTGCCTCTATTGATATAAGCATCAACGACATAGGGCTTTTTCTTGATGTAATAATCAAAGTCTACAATTGCATTTTCAAACTGTTGACTCATATAGTATGTGATGCCACGGCTATAGTATATGCCCTCTTTATCAGGGCGAATGTCAATAGCCATATCAAAATCTCGTATAGAATTATCAAAGTCGCCTAAGAACGAGCGAGAAATCGCCCTATAGTGATAGGCATCTGTGTAAACACTATTTATTTTTATTGCTGTAGAGAAGTCGCTTTCTGCCCCGACATAATCACCAAGGTTATATTTAGCGATGCCTCGTAAGAAGTAGCCCTCATAAGATTCTGCATCAACTCTAATAAGAGTACTAAGCATTTCTACAGCCTCATTGTATTTCCCATCTATAATTAATCCTTGACCTACATAGAAAAAATAACGATCATCGAACTGAGCATGCACTTTTTGTGATGCTAAATTAACGAATATTAGGATTACAAGGAATCTAAATAATTTTGACATAATAGTTTTTATTTGCAATTAATACGGTGGTTATTCTCCATAAATTTTCCAACCTGCCTCAGCCTGCACAATTAACATTTTGTACCCGCTCATAACTTTTGCACCTTTGTGTCTTGCAGAGCGAATAAATTTGGTATCACTTGGATTATACACTAAATCATACACAAAGAAATCGCTATCAATAGCCTCATAAGGAATGTCAATAGCATTATCTATGTTTGGAAAAGTTCCTAGTGGAGTAGTGTTTATTAAAAGTTTGTGTGCTTTCAGAAAATCTGGAGTTACCTCATCATAAGAACATGTGTTTTCTCCTTTTCGGCGAGAAACTAGCTTAAAGTTAATTCCTAATTTATTTAAAACATAACATATCGCTTTTGATGCGCCACCTGTTCCAAAAACTAAAGCGTTAGGTCTGTTTTCGCCTATTAGCTCAAGCAATGACAGTTCAAAACCGATTATGTCAGTGTTATAACCTATGAGTTTATCGCCTTCACGTTTTACACAATTCACAGCCTTAATTTCTTGAGCTGTAGAGTCTATGTCTGTAAGGTAAGGCATAATTAATTCTTTGTATGGGATAGTCACATTTAACCCAACAACGTTTTTATCGTTAAGGATAGATGCTATTTTTTCAATATTGTCTATTTCATATTGTTCGTAACAATAATCTTTGATTCCTTCAGCCTCAAATTTAGTTGTAAAATATTGTTTAGAAAATGAGTGCTTTAAAGGATAGCCAATAATTCCTAGTTTCTTCATTAAAATATGTATTTTATGGCAACAAAACCGCCTACTAACAAAACAGTAAATGCTAGGGCTAATATGTTAAAATATTTATCTATAAAATTCTTAATTGTAGGTCCAAATTTCCAAATAAGCGTAGCAATTATAAAAAAACGAGCACCACGACTTATTATTGCAGCAAGTATGAAAATTATGAAGTTAATTCCAAAAGCTCCAGACGAAATTGTGATAACTTTGAATGGTATAGGTGTGAATCCTGCGGTGAAAACAACCCAAAAGTCATATTCTTTGTATAAATTTCCGACACTTTCATATACTTCATGAGTAAAGCCTGGAATATTATCAAAAAATAAGTTTGCAAATGCTGTATATTCCCCATTTGCGAGCCACGCATAATCGCCTATTGCATATCCTGCCATTGCTCCTGCTACACTTCCGACCGTAGCAATAAGTGCATATCTAAACGAGCGTGTAGGTATGCCTATACATAGTGCTATTAATAGAACATCAGGAGGTATAGGGAAAAAACTTGACTCACAGAACGCTAATATAAATAGCGCAACTCCTCCCCACTTTGTTTCTGCCCAATGCAGAACCCAATCATATAGTTTTCTAAAATACTTCATTCTTTTTTTATTTAAACATGCGGAAAAGGTCGTTTCCTAACGCTAAGACCATGATGCCGATTAATAAAATCATGCCTATGGTTTGCATAATTTCCATAAACTTGTCGCTAGGCTTACGGCGAGTAATAATTTCATACAATAAGAACAATACGTGACCTCCGTCAAGTGCAGGTATAGGCATAATGTTTAAAACTGCTAACATTATTGAGAATATCGCTGTTATGCTCCAAAATCTAGCCCAGTCCCATGTTGCAGGGAAGAAATTTCCCATAGAAAATACGCTACCAACTTGTTTGTATGCTTCAGTTTCTGGATTGAAGATGATTTTCAGCTGTTTGAAATAGTCTTCGATAGCCGAAACGGCTAATTTAGCACCTTGAGGAACGGCTTCTAAGAAAGTATATTCTTTTACTGTAATTGGATAATATTTTGTATCAAACCCTCCGTATAAAACCCCTATTTTCCCGTCTTCAGGTACGATAACCGCAGTTTTTATTAGTTTTGTTCCTAAAGAGTCTCTAACGAATTCAATTTCAAATCCGTCAGGGCAACAAGTAATAAATTCTGTGATTTGGTCAGCAAAAAGCACTGGTTGTGAGTTCACCGAAATTATAGAGTCTTTGTTTTGAAGACCAGCTTTGTATGCAGGCATGTCCACAACAACAGAATCCATTTTTGTGTATATACGAGGCGAGACAAATGACTCAGTACTGTTTAAAAGTGTTGATTTGTATTCAAAATCTATTGAAAGTTCTTTTGTTTTTCCGTCACGTTCGACAGTTGCATAAGTTACGTCTTCAAGCACAAAAGCCATAGGGATTTCAGACATATCTTCATATACTTTTCCGTTAATGTTGATGATTTTATCCCCATTTTTGAATCCCATTTCTTTCGCTAGTTCGCTATATTGATAACCAAATTTAGCGTCTTCATTTTTGATGTATGTTTTGCCATAGCTATAGCTCATACCAATATAAATTGCAAGAGCAGTGATTATATTCATCAAAACACCACCTATCATAATAAGTAGACGTTGCCATGCTGGTTTGCTTCTGAACTCCCATGGTTGAGGTTCTTGTTTCATTTGGTCTTTATCCATAGATTCGTCAATCATACCTGATATTTTGACGTATCCACCGAAAGGAATCCAGCCGATTCCGTATTCTGTTTCGCCGATTTGTTTTTTGAATAGAGAAAATTTTGGGTTGAAAAATAGATAAAACTTCTCGACTCTACATTTGAAAAGTTTTGCAAAGAAAAAATGTCCAAATTCATGTAAAATAACAAGAAGTGAAAGACATAGAATAAGCTGTGCAGCTTTAATTAGAATTTCCATTTTATATGTAGTTTATTTTGTGTGCTATGTAGGCACTGTTAGTATTCGTTTTATATTAATGATAATGCGATTTCTCGACTTTGAGCGTCAATTATCTTGTAGTCGTCTAAAGTTGGAGATTTTATGAAGTCTGCAATTTCTATGCTTCTTTCGACTATGCGTGAAATGCCTGTAAAATTAATGTTGCCTTTCAGAAATTCTTTTACTGCAATTTCATTAGCTCCGTTCATTGTGCATGCAACGCTTCCCCCTCGCTGCATAGCCTCATAAGCGACTCTTAAAAGTGGAAATTTGTCTAAATCGGGTGTAAAAAAGTCAAATGAAGTTCCATTTCCAAAACTAAAACGCTTAGAATCAACTTCTAGGCGTAAAGGAAATGTTAAAGCATACTGAATTGGCAGTTTCATATCTGCAAGCCCCATTTGTGCCTTTATAGCACCATCTCTAAACTGTACCATAGAATGAATTGCAGAGCTAGGGTGCACTACAACTTCAATTTGTTCAGGTTTCAAGTTGAAAAGCCACTTCGCTTCTATCACTTCAAAGCCTTTGTTCATCATAGTTGCTGAATCTATAGTAATTTTGCTTCCCATGACCCAATTAGGGTGATTAAGAGCTTCTGCGATAGTGACTGTTTCGAGTTCTTCTTTTGTTTTTGTACGGAAAGGACCTCCCGAAGCCGTAATTATTATTTTTTCGATAGGTGTAACTTCGCCGACTAAAGACTGAAAGATTGCTGAATGCTCAGAATCTACAGGTATCATAGGGGCATTATGCTCCTCAAGTAGTTTCATGATATGTTCTCCAGCTACAACAAGTGTTTCTTTGTTTGCAAGAGCGATTTTTTTGCTGTGTTTTATGGCATTTACAGTTGGGAAAAGCCCTGAATATCCTACTAATGCTGTGACTACAGTGTCAACCTCAGCCGATGCAACAACTTGCTCTACGGCATCAGATCCAGCGTAAACTTTTATTAAATGATCCTTTAAACTTTCTTTTACGATAGGATAAAATTCCTCATTTGCAATCACAACGCTGTCGGGTTGAAATTTTATGGCTTGTTCAACAAGAAGTTGCCAATTGTTGTGAGCTGTAAGAGTGTTAACCTCGAACAAATCACTATATTTTTCTACTATCTCAAGACATTGCTGCCCTATAGAGCCTGTAGAACCTAAAATCGCTAATCTTTGTTTATCCATAATTAAAAAAGTACATAATTAAGTGGGTCAACAGGAGCGCCTAAATTCCATAATTCAAAAATTAATTTAGGGCGCATATTTACATTTCCTAAATATCCATCTTCAACACCAACAAAACCTATAACCTCACCACCTGTTACTCTATCTCCCACTTGTTTTATACAAGATGATAGGTTTTTGTATGTAGAAACCATATTTCCACTGTGTTGAATTTGAATTAAAAAGCCTGAACTAGGCAGCCATTCGTTTAATATGACAACTCCATTGTTTGTGGCTAACACTTCTTGTGAGGTGTAGGCTGAAATTTCTACTCCATATTGTTTATTGGAAGGGTTGAAATATTGAGTTATCACACCTTGTAGGGGCGTAAACAAATTAAATGAATTTATCTGTTTATTTATAGCTTCATCTTTAGCTCTGTCTTTGGATGCTTCGTCATTTTCGATTTGTGCTCTAAAATTTAGCTCTGCGAGTGAGGCAGGCGCATCGCTTAAAAGGTTATTTATTGATGAATCTGCACTTGTTGAGGCTGTAATAGACGCAGGTGTTTTCCCGCTCATTATAGCCGTTATGTTAGATTCGTATATTTCCCAATTTTTTAAAGCCCTTTCCATAGAGTCAAGTTTTACAACACTTTGTAGCAAAATTTCTCTGGATTTATTTCCTGGATAGCCAGGTATCATGTCTAATAAAGGTGTGTAAGTCACAAGCAACATTACTAATCCTACTAAAACTAATAAAAATGCAACAAACCCAAAGAAAAGATTTCTAGGTGATATAAAAATAGACCAGATTTCTTCTTTTAGGTTGATATTCTTAATACTTAATTTCAGTTTAGTATTGAAGTTAAGTATCAGATGCTTAGTTATATTAATAAACTTCATTTGTTTATTTTTCTATTTTTTTTAATATTTTTTATACAAATATACATTTATTTTATATTAAATAACTATATTTGCTTTTGATTTGTATCACTTTGCAGTAATGACTTGTAATGTTATACAGAACAAATATAATTAAAAACATATAAAATTAAAAAATTATTATGAAACCAACGCTTTTAATTCTTGCTGCGGGGATGGGATCTCGTTATGGCTCTTTAAAACAAATGGATGGAATTGGGCCAAATAAAGAGGCAATTTTAGACTATTCTGTATATGATGCAGTAAGAGCTGGATTTGGAAAAGTGGTGTTTGTGATTAGAAATAGCTTCTTTGAAGATTTTAAAGAGGTTTTCAACAAAGAGCGTTTTGGTGGCAAAATTGAAGTTGAATACGTATTTCAAGAATTAGACACTTTGCCAGAGGGATTTACTGTTCCTGAAGGAAGAGAAAAACCTTGGGGTACAAATCACGCTTTAATGATGGGCAAAAGTGTTATTAATGAGCCTTTTGCAGCAATTAATGCAGATGACTTTTATGGGGCTGATGCCTACAAAGTGATTGCTGAATATCTAAAAACTTTAGAAGGTAAAAAAGGCAATTATTGTATGGTTGGTTACCAAGTTAAAAATACGCTTTCAGAATATGGTTCAGTTTCACGTGGTGTTTGTACAGCAAACGAAAGTGGAGACCTTGTTTCTATTGTTGAACGTACACAAATTGAAAAAAATGGCGGACAAATCGTGTTTAAAGACGATAATGGTGAGTTTACACCTATTGAAGGAGATTCTTTGGTAAGTATGAATTTCTTTGGGTTTACTCCTGACTATTTTGAATATTCAGATGAGCTTTTCGGGTCTTTCTTGACTGAAAATAGTGCTAATTTGAAAGCTGAATTTTTCATTCCTTTAGTTACGAACACGCTTATCAATTCTGGCAAGGCGACGCTTAAAGTTTTGTCTAGTGATGCTAAGTGGTTCGGTGTAACCTACAAAGAAGACCGCCCTCAAGTTGTAAAACAATTAACAGACTTAATAAATGCTGGATTCTATCCAGAGAAATTGTGGGAATAATGGATATTGAACAAGAAATTTTAGGTTTTACAGAGCAAGGAGAGCCAATGGTTCTTTACACAATGACAAACAATGCGGGAGCACGTGTTCGTTTGTTAAATTTGGGTGCTACTGTAGTTTCTATTGAAGTTCCAGACAAAAACGGAAACCTTATAGACGTTTGTTTAGGCTATAAAATGCCAATTGCTTATCTAAACGAAACTGCTGCTATGGGCAAAAGTGTCGGAAGATATGCAAATCGTATAGCTTTGGGCAAATTTTCGTTAGATGGCAAAGATTACACTCTTGCGACAAACAACGGAGCGAATCACTTGCATGGAGGTCCTACGGGCTTTCAAGCTAGAGTGTGGACTGCTCGTGTTGAGACAGATAGAGTGGTTTTTTCATATACTAGTGTGCCTGGTGAAGAGGGTTATCCTTCAGAATTGGGTGTTGAGGCGGTGTATGACTGGAGCGACAATAATGAACTTGAAATTACTTATTATGCACAAAGTGAGGATGGTGACACTATCGTAAATCTTACAAACCACGCATATTTTAATCTAAATGGAGAGTCTAATGGGACAATATTAGATCAACTTTTACAGTTAAATTGTTCAAAATGGTTGCCTACTGACGAAACTCAAATTCCAACTGGTGAATTTGCGGATGTTGAAGGTACACCTATGGACTTTATGGCTGCAAAACCTTTAGGTAAAGACATAAATTGTGATTTTGAAGCCTTGAAAATCGGTGCAGGTTATGACCATGCTTGGGCTGTAGACAATTGGGAGAAAGGCAAGATGTGTGACGTTGGAGAGCTTTACTCTGATGAATCTGGCATCTTAATGACCGTAAAATCTACACAACCAGGTGTTCAAATATACACAGGAAATTGGCTAGGTGCTGCTGGAGAGTCTAAAACTGGCGCTGCTCACTATGCTAGAGGTGGTGTTGCGA
>JAWXTO010000041.1:0-13477 GCA_044433545.1 Rikenellaceae bacterium | reverse complement strand
GATAACAGTTGCTGAGGAGTATAAACCGATGTGTAGTGTAGAGAATCTGGAGAGTGACATAGATAATGACATTGTTAAAATCGTCTATATTAATCGTTATACGAATGGAGAGCCACAAGTTGCCTTTTGTCGAGGATTTGGTTTAAAAATGGGTGCTTTTGCTAGTTCTGTAGCGCATGATTCACATAATATTATCGCTGTGGGATGTGCAGATGAGGATATTGTTAACTCTGTTAATAAAATTATTGACCATAAAGGAGGGCTTTCTGTATCTTTACAGGGAAGTACAGATGTGTTGCCACTTCCAATAGGTGGAATTATGTGTAGCTCTAGTGCTGAGAAAACAGCCGATGATTATGAACGGTTAAATGAGAGAGTACAGCAAATGGGATGTCGTCTTAGTGCCCCATTTATGACGCTTTCGTTTCTATCTCTAGTGGTTATCCCAGAACTAAAGATAGGTGAAATGGGGCTGTTTAGTTATTCAGAGTTTAATTGGATTGGGTAAATAATCAAAAAGGAGGTTGTTCGATTAGTTCGAACAACCTCCTTTTTGATTATTTACCCAATCTATAGGCTTTTCTAACGCCTTTTATTCTAAGCACTTTATGAATTATCGAATCTAATGACTCAATAGATGATACTTCAGTTGTGACGGTTATTTTTACGCTATCTTTTTCATAGTTCATGTTTAGTCCACGAAGTGTAATTTTAAGATTTTTTAATACGTCCCTAATCGCTAGCTCTAAACCTAATACATCGTCACTTTCGATAACAACTTTTGAGCTAAAACTGCGAGAAACGCCTTCTTTTCCCCATGCTGCTTTTATGACACGATAAGGAAAACGCTCATGCAGCGAAACTCCATTGACACAATCTGTTCTGTGTATAGTTATACCTCCTAGAACGGTTACAAACCCGAAAATATCATCACCAAAAATAGGATTACAACATTTCGATAGCTTATATTCTATGCCTTTTAAGCTACCGTCAATCACTAATAAATCACTAGCGTTTTCTTCTCTACGTGTTACTTCTTTTTCTTTCTTGTCGTTTCTTTCTTCAGTAACTTTCAGTGCAAGTTCGCCATTTACGTGCTTCGTAAGAACGTCTTTAACCTCTGTCATTGAGATTTTTTCATCAACAATAAGCCCATAAATCTCTAAAATACTTTTTTGTTTAAAGTATTTCATCAGTACATTCCCACTAGTCTCTATATCTAAAGGCAGTTTCCAGTTTTTAACTTTTCTCTCAAGTTCTTCACGACCAAGGTTCGCCATTTTGGTTTCTTCTTCACGTAAAAATGCTTTTATGCGAGTGCGAGCTTTACTTGTTACAGCAAAAGTCAACCAGTCGGCTTTAGGTTTCTGGTTTTTGACAGTCAAAATCTCGACTAAATCACCATTTTTAAGAACTTCTTTGATAGGTACGTTTTTGTGGTTAATTCGTCCTCCTACACACTTAGACCCTAGACCTGAATGTATATCATAAGCGAAATCCAGTACTGTAGCTCCCTTGCGAAGTTTACGAAGGTCACCATCAGGAGTAAAAACAAAGACTTCTTTTGTGCCACCTACAAGTTTGTCAGTTTCAAATTTAATCTTGTCGTCTTCAATTTCGACACTTTCCATCATTTCACGAAGTCGAGAAAGCCACTGTTCAGAGCTTGCCTCTCCACCCGATACGCCTTTATATTTCCAGTGTGCAGCGATACCCATTTCAGCCACTTCGTCCATTCTTTTGGTGCGAATTTGAACCTCAACCCACTTACCTTCGTTCGTTACGACAGTCGTATGTAAAGATTCATATCCGTTAGATTTTGGAATAGAAATCCAGTCACGCATACGTTCTGTATTAGGCTTATAGAAGTCTGTCACAATAGAAAATGAGTGCCAACATTGTGCTTTTTCGCTTTCTTTTGGGCAATCTATGACGATGCGGATAGCAAAAACATCATACACCTCACTAAAAGATATACGTTGCTTTTTCATCTTGCGCCAAATTGAATATATCGACTTTGTACGTCCTTTTATAGAATATTTATAATTTGCTTTGTCTAGTTCTCGAATGACAGGAGCAGTAAAAAACTCTATGAAATTCTCACGTTCACCTGCTGTTTTCTCTAGGTTTTCTTTTATGTGGCTATAAGATACAGGTTCAAGATACATCAATGAAATATCTTCCATTTCGCTTTTAATCTTATAAAGACCTAGTTTATGAGCTAGTTGAGAATATAGGTGAAGTGTTTCCCACGACTTTTTAGCTCGTTTAGCTTCAGGAAATTCCGCTAGTGAACGCATCACCTCAAGCCTATCAGCTAGTTTTATAAGTATAATTCGAGGATTCGTAGAGTATGAAACTATCAACTCTTTGAAGTTTTCTAGCTGTGACTGTGAAGTTTTTGTTTTTACGGTAGAGATGTTGTTCATACCCATTAAAATCTCAGCATGTTCAGATGAAAATTTCTTTGTTACCTCTTCTAAAGTTATGTTTTTTGACCTTACTGCTTCATGCAGCAAAGAACAGACAACAGAAACGCTGCCCATGCCAAGTTCGTCAATAACTATCTTTGCTACTCCTACCTCATGATAATAAAACGGATCTCCATTATATCTTTTTCTATCTTCAGAACATTTTATTGCAATCTTTAAAGCTTCTTTTACGCTATCATAAGAATGTGAGCTAAAGTTTGATCTAACACTTACTAAAAAATCTTTTATCTTGTTCATAGTAATATCCCCCTAAAAATTAAAAACTAATTTTGCTATAAATCTTCACCTTTAACTGTTATAGCTTTACATGTCTTTATAGGCAGCCATCATTTTTATCATATATTTCCCTATGATATCAAATTCTAGGTTGATTATAGTGCCTACTTTAAAAGTATGGAAATTTGTGTGCTCATAAGTGTAAGGAATTATGGCAACTTCGAAACTTCCTTTTTGAGAGTTTACGACAGTTAAACTCACACCATTGACACAAATTGAACCTTTTTCTACTGTGATGTTACCTATTGTAGGGTCATATTCAAATTTAAAATTCCAGCTACCGTTAGTTTCTGTCACAGAAACACATTTGCCAATCTGGTCTACATGGCCTTGTACAATGTGACCGTCTAGTAGCGAGTCAGGGCGCATACTTCTTTCGACGTTTACTTCGTCACCAACCTGAAACATTCCTAGGTTTGTTTTTTGTAGAGTTTCTTGGATTGCTGTAACAGTATATACATTTCCGTTAATGTTTACTACTGTTAAACATACGCCATTGTGAGCGACACTTTGGTCAATTTTTAACTCGTTAGTGAATGAACATTCTAACGAAATATGTAGATTTTCTTGTTCTTTTTTAAGTTCTACAACTTTTGCAATAGATTCAACGATTCCTGAGAACATAATTTTTATCTTTAACAATGAAAAATTAGACACTTTAAACGTGTCCATTAACTAAAAGGTATTCTAAAAAATAAGATTTGATTAAATACCTCTCCAAATGTATATTTTTAAAATTCACTAAACGCAAAAGGCAACAAACAACGAACATTTTCGGTTATAATGTAGTTGCCATTTTGGCGAAAAATCAATTTTATATCTTTTTTTTGCTTTATTTCAACCTCTAAAAGCGACTGACGGCATACTCCACAAGGTGCACAATCGACAATTTCACCATCTTTCATCGCAGAAATTGAAATTGTATCTATAACGCCATTAATACAATCGCTATTATAAATTAAAGCTCTTTCTGCGCAAATTCCAGCAGTAAATGAGCTGTTTTCTTGGTTAGCTCCCACAAAGATATTCCCATCTGACATTAATGCAGCAGCTCCAACTTTAAAGTTTGAATATGGAGAATAGCTTTTTGCAGTAGCACGCTGTGACGCTATAACACACTGATTTTCTTGTGTGCTTAAATCGTCATATTTCACTTCTTTATATGAAATCTCCATAATCTATAGTTTTTATGTTAATTTTTGGTTTCTAATAAGCTCACAATTTTATGTGCAACACGCTTTGAAGCCCCAACATCACCCATTTTTTGCTCAAGGTCGTCATAATCTGCCATTAGTCTGTCATGTTTAGAACCGCCTGGTAAAATAGCACGCAATTCTTCAACGCCTTTTTCGACAACCATATTTTTGTATAACAATTCAGCAATTACTTCACGCTGCATAATGATATTCACAAGTGTTACCCACTTTAATTTTAAGAAAAAGCTTAAAATAAATGCCGTGATAGGCTTTACCCAATAGCACGAAAATTCTGGGACTTTCAGAAGTGCTGTTTCTAGTGTTGCAGTGCCACTCGTTACTATTGCAGCGTCAGAGTGAGCTAAAGTTTCGTAAGTTTTGTCAAAAAGAAGCTCAACATTAACACCTTCAACGCTAGATATCAGTTTTCTATAAACTTTTTCGTCTATCCAATTTACTCCGCATATCACAAATTGATAGTCTTTGAATTCTTTTGCAACATTCAGAATAAATGAAAGATTATAATTTATTTCGTGTACACGGCTGCCAGGTAAAAGAGCTATTTTCTTTTTGTTGTCAAGATTATTCTCTTTAATGAACTCTTCTTTCGATGATAAAACTGCATTTTTTTCTTCTATGGCATCCATTATAGGGTTGCCAAAATAATGAGCCTCTATCCCCCACTTTTTGAAGTATTCTACCTCGAAAGGGAAAATAACAAACAGTTCATCGACCCATTTTTTTATCTTTTTAACCCTATTTTCTTTCCATGCCCACACTTTTGGAGCTATATAATAATAAGTTTTTATGTTGTGGAGCTTTGCAAATTTTGCAATTTTTAAATTAAAGCCCGCATAGTCAACTAAAATCACAACATCTGGAGCATAGTTCAAAATGTCTTTTTTGCAGTAGCTAATTTGTGATAAAATCGTTCTTAGATTTTTCACAACCTCGATAAACCCCATAATAGAAGTTTCTTTTATGTGTTTCACAAGGCTAGTTTCATTTCCGCAAGCTTCTATCATTTTGTCGCCACCCCAAAAGCGAAAATCAGCGTCTTTGTCACGCTTTTTTATGCCTTCGATGAGCTTAGAGCCATGTAAATCACCTGATGCTTCGCCAACAATGATGTAATATTTCATAACTTATTATATAATGTGTTATTTCTTTAACAAATCAGGTCTTAATCTTTCAGTTCTTTCATAAGCCTGATCTTCTTGCCACTGAGAAATCTCTTTAAAATTGCCTGAAAGAAGAACATCTGGCACTTTCCATCCATTAAACTCTGCTGGTCGTGTATAAACTGGAGGTGCTAACAAATCATCTTGAAAAGTGTCACTTAATGCAGATGCTTCATCTGAAATAGCCCCTGGAATCACTCTAACAACGGCATCCGTAATCACCGCAGCAGCCAATTCGCCCCCTGTTAACACATAATCGCCTATAGAAATTTCTTTTGTGATAAGATGTTCTCTAATGCGATAGTCTATGCCTTTATAATGACCACACAAGATGATAAGATTCTCGCATAAAGACAATGTGTTTGCTGTTTTTTGGTTAAAAGTCTCACCATCTGGCGAAGTAAATATAACTTCATCATAATGACGCTCGCTTTTTAACTTTGTGATAAGATTGTAGATAGGTTCTATAGTCATTACCATGCCAGCTTCACCACCGAAAGGATAATCGTCAACCTTTTTGTGTTTGTCTGTAGAGTAATCTCGAATGTTATGTACCACAATTTCTGCTAAGCCACTTGCTTGAACTCGTTTTAGGATAGATTCATTAAAGGGGCTTTGAAGTAAATCGGGAACAACTGTAAGTATATCAATTCTCATTATAATTCGCTTACTGGATTAACTTTGTTAGTCAATACTTCATTAACAAAAGGATTATACATTGCCTCTTGTGCTAATGTAGAGTGGTTTCCGTGACCAGGATATATCGTAGTGTCTCCTCCTAGAGGTAAAATTTTATGTAAAATAGACCCCATAAGCGCATCATAGTCTCCTGTAGGTAAATCTGTACGTCCAATGCTCTCCTTGAATAAAGTGTCTCCTGTAAATAGAGTTTTTGTCTCGTCATGATAAAAACAAAGTCCGCCTATTGTGTGACCAGGAGTTGCGATAACCTTTAATTGGCTTTTCCCAATAGTAATTATGTCTTCGTCGCTCAAAAATTTATCAATCGTAGGCACAAAATCTGCGTCTGTTGGTAAACCATACATTCTAGCACTCATTTCAGCTGTACTTATAATAAAGTTTTCAGATTCTGATGCAGCAAACTCTACTCCATATTTATTTTTGAAGTAGTTTATCGCTAAAATGTGGTCAATGTGACAGTGTGTGTTAATTAGAAGTTTTACAGAAAGCTCATTTTTAGAAATATAATCTTCTATTCTTTCACGTTCTTTAATTTCACAAGCTGCGGCATCAATAATGACACATTCTTTTGAACTCTCGTCGCTTACGACATAAGTAACCTCTCTAAAAGGGTTTACAGCAAAAACTTTTATTTTTATCATAGTAATTTGTCTATTAATATCTACAAATATACTATTTTTTCTACCTTTGTAAAAATTATAAAACGAATATTTATTTTTTATACAAAATGGCAAGAAGAAAACGAGAGAAATACCCTATGATAGAGGGGCTTGAAATTATTGATATAGCAGCAGAAGGAAAGTCGTTAGGAAAACATAACGATATTGTTGTGTTTGTGCCTCACACCCTGCCTGGGGACGTTGTAGATGTGCAAATTTCTAACAAACGTCGCAGATTTATGGAAGGATATGTAGTGAATTTCCAGAAACATTCTGACCTTAAAATTGAGCCTTTTTGTGAACATTTTGGAGCTTGTGGAGGATGTAAATGGCAAAACCTGCCTTACGCTGAACAGCTAAAATTCAAAGAACAACAGGTTAAAGACCAACTTTCTCGCATAGGAAAAGTTGATGTGTCTCAAACGCTTCCTATTGTAGGTTCTGAGCATACAGATTTCTATAGAAACAAGCTAGAATTTACTTTCTCAAACAAACGTTGGAGAACTCGTGAAGAAGTTGCCGAAGGCATTGAAAGCAAGGCGGGCGAAGCTCTAGGGTTTCATATAAGTGGCATGTTTGATAAAATTTTAGATATTAACAAATGTCATTTACAGCCGTCTCCGTCTAATGAAATTAGATTGGCGTTAAAGAAATTTGCTGTAGAGAATAGTTATGAATTTTATGATGCTCGCACACACGAAGGATTTTTGCGTAATGTCGTAATTCGTACATCTTCGACTGGTGAAGTTATGGTAATCGTAATTTTTAACTGTGAAGATGTTGAAAAACGTGAAGCTATACTTAAAATGCTTGTTGAAAAGTTCCCAGAAATCACGTCACTTATTTATATCATAAATTCTAAGTTTAATGACTCTTATTCTGATTTAGAAACGGTTTGTTATCACGGAAACGACCACATTTTTGAGGAAATGGAGGGCTTAAAATTCAAGATTGGACCAAAATCGTTCTACCAGACAAATTCGTCACAAGCCTATGAGCTTTATAAAATAACTCGTGATTTTGCACAACTTACAGGTTCAGAGGTGGTATATGATTTATATACAGGTACTGGAACAATTGCTAATTTTGTGTCAAAACTTGCCTCAAAAGTTGTCGGTGTGGAGTATGTTCCAGAAGCTATTGAAGATGCAAAAGTAAATTCTCAAATAAATGGTATCGAAAATGCGACTTTCTATGCTGGTGACATGAAAGATGTGTTGAATGATGACTTTATCGCAGAAAATGGTGCGCCAGATGTTATTATTCTTGACCCTCCACGTGCAGGGATTCACGAAGATGTGGCACAAACTATATTGCGTACTGCTCCAAAACGTATGGTGTATGTAAGTTGTAACCCTGCAACACAAGCTAGAGACTTAGCTATATTTGATGCTGACTATAAAGTGATGAAAATACAACCTGTAGACATGTTCCCTCATACGCATCACGTAGAAAACGTTGTTTTGTTAGAGCGCAGATAAAATAAAGAGAATTATTTTTTATTAATATAGTAGAAAATAACATAATTATTAAATAGACAAGATGTAATTTTAGATTAGAATTACGTCATGTCTATTTTTTTTGCTTATTACAAATAGATGTTAAATTAATTTTTATTAATAATTCGAATATGGAGTGTAATTATCTATTAGTAAAGATGTAGTTATAGTCTAGATTATATTGGTGTTCAGAAAGTTAGTTTTGTAGTGTTAATGTTTGTTATAAGGAGGTAAGATCCTAAAATAAACATTATTTTATGTAAGAAAGTGGTATGTAATTCTTGAAATATTAGTTTTTATCAAAAAAAATTTATAATAATTAATATTAACTTAACATTGTGTTTCATTTCTGGTAATATTGACTTCATATCTTTGCGGTGTATTAATAAGCACAGAAAAATTTAAAACAAAAATACAATGAAAAAAATTCTTTTTTTGATGATATGTTCATCACTTTTCGTATCAACACTTTCAGCACAAAAAATTAAAGGTAGCGACACTGTTCTTCCTCTAACTCAAAAAGAAGCAGAAGAATATGCTAAAGTTAACTCATCTTCAGACGTTATAGTTACTGGTGGCGGTTCAGGTGTAGGTCTTTCTTCGTTAGTAGAAGGCACTTGTGACATTGCAATGGCATCTCGTAAAATCAAAGTAACAGAGAAATTAAAACTTCAAAACGATGGTAAAAAAGTTGTTGAAGAAGTTATCGCTTATGACGCTATCGCAGTAGTTATAAATCCAGCAAATAAAGTTACAAACTTAACTCGTGAACAATTAGAGAGCATTTTTACAGGAAAAATCACAAACTGGAAAGAAGTTGGTGGTGATGATTTGAAAATTGTAGTTTATTCTCGTGAAACAAGTTCAGGTACTTATGAATTCTTTAAAGAAAGCGTACTTGCAAAGAAAAACTATATGTCTAGCGTTCTTTCTATGCCTGCAACAGGTGCAATTATGCAGTCTGTAACACAAACTAAAGGCGCAATTGGTTATGTTGGTCTAGCTTATCTAAACGATGATGTAAAAGCTGTTCACGTTTCTTATGACCAAGGAAAAACTTTTGTTGCTCCTTCTGTAGCAAATGCAAAAAACAAAACTTATCCTATCGTACGTCCACTACTTTACTATTATGTAGAAAGCAATGCAGCGAAGGCTAAACCTTTTATTGATTTCGTGCTTTCAGATAAAGGTCAAACTATCGTTTCTGCAAAAGGTTACGTTCCTGTTAAGTAATTTAAAATAAAAATAAAATTATACAAATGGTGTGATTTGCCTGTCAATGATTTTTTGTCAAATTACACCATTTAATTATAAAATACTCAAATAAATGAGATATAAATTACGCAAAGCAATTGAGTCTGTTATAGAGAAAATTCTTTTACTGTCGGGAGGTGTTACGTCAATCGTAGTACTTTTGATAGTATTATTCTTGTTTAAAGAAGGATTTGGACTATTTAATTCTCCAGATATATCTGAGGGATATTCTATTGTTTTAAACAAAGAAAACACAGTTAAGGACTTAAATCCAACACAGTTAAAAGATATTTTTGACTATGAATATACGTCGTGGAATGAATTAGGTGGTTCTGATGAGCCTGTAATAGTGTTCCATTTGTCAGAAATTGAAGATTATTGTACGATTGAGGAAATGGGAGAAGAACTTGAGAATATTCCTCAATGTATAAATAAGATAGTTTCTGAAAATCCAGGCATTATTGCTTATGTTCCAACAGATTTTTTGCCTGAAAATGTTGATGGATATCTTTTGCCAGAAAAAGACATCACTTTTAAGAGTTTTTTTGATGGAAAAGAATGGTATCCTACAGCTAGTCCAGCTCCACAATTTGGTGTAATGCCACTTGTAACAGGTACACTTTGGGTAAGTTTGTGGGCAATTATTTTCTCTCTGCCTTTTGGCCTTGCCGTAGCAATTTATCTTGCAGAGCTGTCAAATAACAAAATTCGTAAAACTTTAAAGCCAATTATTGAGCTTCTTTCGGGGATTCCGTCTGTAGTTTATGGTTTCTTTGGACTTGTGGTTGTCGTTCCTTTAATTCAAGATGTGTTTGATTTGCCAGTAGGCGAAACAGGTATGGCAGGTAGCATTATTCTTGCAATTATGGCTCTTCCGACGATTATTACAGTTGCTGAGGATGCAATTCGTACTACTCCTCGTTCAGTAAAAGAGGCTTCTTTAGCTTTAGGGGCATCTCACTGGCAGACTATTTATCGTGTTATCATTCCTTATTCAGCTTCAGGTATCACAGCAGCTGCGGTTTTAGGAATTGGACGTGCAATTGGTGAAACAATGGCTGTTTTAATGGTAACAGGTAATGCCGCAGTGATTCCAACGACTCTTTTAGAGCCTATGAGAACAATTCCAGCGACTATTGCTGCTGAATTAGGTGAAGCACCAGCAGGTGGAGCACACTATAAAGCACTGTTTATGCTAGGAGCTATACTATTCTTAATTACGCTTGTAATTAGTATTACTGTAGAAATTATATCATCTAAAAAACAAAGAGTATCGTAATGAAAACAAAGAAATTATCGCAAAATATTGCTTTTGGCACGTTTAGAATATTAAGTTGCCTTGTTATCTTGATACTTTTCTGGATTCTAGGATTCATAGTTGTTAAAGGTATAGGTGTTATAAGTTGGGAGTTTATCTTTGAAGCTCCAAAAGATGGTATGACAGCAGGTGGGGTGTTCCCAGCAATTGTTGGTACACTTGCGTTAATGGCTGGTAGTATGATTGTTGCTTTCCCTATTGGTATTCTTTCGGGAATTTACATAAATGAATATGCTTCGAACAATTTTATGGTTAAGTTTATCCGTGTGATGACAAATAACCTAAGTTCTGTACCGTCTATAGTGTTCGGTCTGTTTGGTATGGCACTTTTTGTTAACACTTTAGGTTTTGGAGACTCTCTGATTGCAGGTTCGTTTACTTTAGGGCTATTAATTTTGCCAGTAGTTATCAGAACAACTGAAGAGGCACTAAAAGCTATTGATGATTCGTTTAGAATTGGTTCTTTAGGTCTTGGAGCATCAAAATTACAGACTATTAGAAAGGTTATTTTGCCTATGGCAATGCCAAATATAATAACAGGTCTTATTCTTTCTATGGGACGTGTGTCTGGTGAAACTGCACCTATTCTTTTCACTTGTGTAGCATACTTTTTACCAAAATTGCCATCTTCGGTGTTTGATCAGATTATGGCTTTGCCGTATCACTTATACGTTGTTGCGACAAGTGGTACAGACATAGAGGCTTCTCGTCCTATCGCATACGGAACGGCGTTGGTGCTTGTTATGATAGTGTTAATTTTCAACATTTTAGCCACTATACTACGTAACTTCTTAAGTAAGAAAGTTAAATTTTAACATCTAGAATTAAAATAAAAAATAATATAATGACACAGACAAATAACAATTTTGCAATTGAAGCTAAAAATGTTAATTTTTACTATGGCGATTTTCATGCGTTGAAAAATGTGAATATGAACATAGAGAAAAATTCAGTTACAGCTTTTATCGGGCCTTCGGGTTGTGGCAAATCAACATTTCTACGTCTTTTTAATCGTATGAATGACCTTATCGACAGGACTCGTCTTGAAGGCGAAATTCTTATCGGAGGAAACAACATTTATGACAAATCTGTTGAGGTGGATATGCTTAGAAAGAATGTTGGGATGGTATTCCAAAAACCAAATCCATTTCCTAAAACAATTTTTGAAAACGTAGCTTATGGAATGCGTGTAAATGGCATCACTAATAAGACATATATTGCTGACAAAGTTGAAAGCTCGTTGCGTGGAGCTGCTCTTTGGGATGAGGTGAGTGACAAATTGAAAAAGAGTGCTTTTGAACTTTCTGGGGGACAACAACAACGTTTATGTATTGCTCGTGCACTTGCTGTAGAGCCATCTATTTTGTTAATGGATGAGCCTGCATCTGCGCTTGACCCTATCTCGACATCAAAAGTAGAAGACTTGATTTTTGAGCTTAAAAAAGATTATACTATCGTTATCGTGACGCATAACATGCAACAAGCAGGTCGTGTTTCTGATAAAACGGCATTTTTCTATTTGGGTGAACTTATTGAGTATAACAGCACAAAAGAAATGTTTATGAATCCTCAAGTTGAGGCTACTCAGAACTATATCACTGGTAGATTTGGTTAAAAGAGTGACTAACAAGGCGATTTTTGACACTTCCCTCGACTCTCAAATCCTCACGTACTAGAGTACGCTGCGGTTTGAGAGCCTTCACGAAGCCCCAAAACTCATCCTTCTTAGTCACTCTCTTAATAGAGAGTGTTTTATCACAACATCTTAAGTAAAATTGTTGTTCCCAAAATAAATAACTTATGGTACATACAGAACAAGAAATTATAAACCTAAAACAGCTTATCGCAGAAATGTGGCAGCTTGTTGATTCTCAGGTAAGAAAGTCAAAAGTGGCTTTATTAGAGAATAATAAAGAATTTGCACACGAGATAATTAGAAGAGAAAAAAGTGTAAACTCTTATGAATTGTTAATGGATAGAGAATGTGAGAATTTTATCGCTTTATTTAATCCCGTAGCAGTAGACTTACGTTTTGTTTTAGCACTTATTAAAATTAATAACAACCTTGAGCGTATAGGTGACTTCGCAGAAGGTATTGCTAGATTTGTTGCTGACAGACAAACAGAAGACATCCCTAGAACTCTAATTGAAGAGTTGAAGTTAGATTCGATGTTTGATGCTGTTATTGATATTCTTGATACTACAAAACGAGCGCTTCTAAAAGAAGATACCAAAATGGCAGCTAAAGTGTTCTTGGCAGATGATAATATTGATAATATCAATAATGATGCTCCTAGTGTTTTAGCAAAACATATTGCTGAAAGACCAGAAATGGCAGAAATGGCATTGTTGTTATATGCTTGTATTCGTCGTTTAGAGCGTATTGGTGATCGTTGTAATAATATCGCTGAGGATATTATTTTCTATATTGATGCAAAAGAAATGCGCCACGATTATAAGTAGTATTTTTTCTTTTATGTAAAATGCAAATGGTAATTTTCAGAATTCTGAAAATTACCATTAATCTTTTGTGGAGCTGGAGAGAATCGAACTCTCGTCCAAACAAGGAACCCCATACCTTTCTACACGCTTAGGCTACGATTGGTTTTCGAGCATAACATAAGCCTTAGCCATACCTTGTCATGCCTTATCCTTTAAAATTTAAGACCTGCTTAAAGGAATCACAAATCCTAGCTCTATTTTTTTGATACCCCATAAGACCTTGCGCCTAAGAGCAGCGGAACTCAGTCGGGATATTCGTCTAACAACCGCCTTGGATCGTCAGATTAAGCAATTTTACTCTGTAAAATTAAGCAGCGAATGCATAGTTTGTATTGCCAGTTATAGGCTTAGTGTTGAGATTTAAGAGCCCCCACAAAAAGCTCTGCGTGCTTACAATA
>JAWXTO010000040.1:5176-13580 GCA_044433545.1 Rikenellaceae bacterium | reverse complement strand
AAACACAGCACCAACAAGCACCATAAGTATCACAGTGAAACCACGCATTATCTGTTTAGCTGTAAAACCTAGATATTTTCCTAGAATTTCAGGTAAGCTCATACCTCCATTTCGAAGAGATAACATGCCTGCAAGATAGTCATGTGTTGCACCAGCAAAGATGCTACCTATCACAATCCAAATATATGAAGATGCGCCAAATTTAGCACCCATTATAGCTCCAAAAATAGGCCCTAAACCAGCAATGTTTAAAAACTGAATCATAAAAATCTTCCAAGTTGGAAGAGGCATAAAGTCAACGCCATCAGCTTGTGTTAATGCGGGTGTTTTGCGGTCGTCAGGACCAAAAACACGTTCAACATAACGTCCATAAATAAAATATCCTGCAATTAGAATGAGCAAGCATAGTGTGAAAGTAATCATATCTTTTTATTTGTTGTATTTATAAAAATTATAGCTTGTCTGAATTTCTGTCTTTTGTTTTTCATCTAGCGATAAGTAATAAGATTTCCATCCTGGACAGAAATTTATATGCCAACGCCAAAATCTCCCTATAAATGAAGAGGGTTTTTTGTCGTATACCTTTCTCATCTTACAGTCTTTACATAATTTGCTCATAATCTCATGTTTATATGTTAACGTGCTTAATTTCTATTTATTACTATAAATTTCTGGTGCGCTATTAATAAATACAGGAGGAGCAAGTGGAATAAATGTAGAGTAATCGGTTTCTGATGCACGAGTTGAAAGTGAAACGGCTCTGTTTACTGCATCATAAGCCACAAATTCTTCATAGTCATATTCATAACCAGAATACTCCATAATACGTTTATATATAGCTTCACGAGAAGGTGCGTTATATCCATCAACGTTATATCTCATAATGCTAGTGTAAGTTGGACGGTAAGCTCCGTAAGAATAAGTAAGAGCACCAGTGTATATGCTAACTAGTCCGCTGTAACGAGAGTCTGCTAAGAAGTGTGCCCATTGAATTTCACTTGTATCGTTAGTCACGTCTACGTTTGCATACCAACCCATACCTTTAAGAGATTCAAAAGAGCTAATCTCAGAAGCTGTAATTGTTCCAGAATATGAATATTCATCTGCAAGTTTTGCAAATCCGTGTCCACCTGCCTCGTGAGTAATCATTTGGCGGTGATATTCATCATCATAGTACACTATAGGACAGTAAGCAACTGCTGAATTGTCACTATACATATAACATATACCTGCATAGTTAGAAGAATTAAGAACTACAATAACAAGCAAGTCTTCTGTTTTGTTAATGCTAGGAACTTTTAGTGCATACTCAAAGGCTTTGCTATTGCTTCCTGTAATTGTAGTTCCACTGCCAAATGCACAGCTTAACGCCGTTTCGCCATCGTCAGTAATACCTTCATTTTTAGAAACAGCCTTAACCATATATACGTTGAATCTATCACGGTATGTTGTGTAAGGTTCTTCTGAGAAGAAGTGGTCTGCGGCTTTTGCCATACGTTGTTCGTAAGTGCCCCCAGAAGTCATGTCGGTGTCAATGAATCCATCACCTACAAACACAAGGTCTATTCCATCGCCTACCGTAGCCGCTTGTATTTGAACTACTTCGCCATCTTTAGAATAGTCTGTAGATTCATATACATCGTCGCTACTTGAAGAATCGCCGTCAAGTGTGAGTGCAGTTTCATAAACAACTCCATCTTGAAGAATTTGTGCTGGTTTTGTCACTGTAAACGTTTGACCGTCAGTTGCAGTGATTGTGAAGACAAAGTTGCCATTCAAATAAGTAATAGCATTATACCATGTAAATGGAATTTTTATCGAAACAGGAGAAGAAACGCTTAATTCGGCGTTTCCAAGGCTTACTTCTATTGTGTTCAGTGTAAATCCATACGCAGAATTCATTTTTATGTATTCTCCATAAGAGTTAAATAATGCAGTTTCATAGAATATATATTCACCCTCACTGTTTGAGATAGATATTGATTTTAGTTCACCTGAAAATGTGCTGCTTTTGTCTAAGCTGATTTCTATGTCAAAAATTGATGATTTGTGGTCAAAATATAATTTAGGAGTTGAGCCATTATATTCAAACGAATTTGATTGCATAATTACACTTAAATCATCTTCTGTATATGAAGAATATTTATAAGCAACGCCAAGGTCATAGTATAAACCTACTTGAGTCCAGGTGTATAATGACCCTGTATTTGTTCCGAAATAATAAGCTACGTATTGTTTTCCCTCTGTAAGCTGATTGCCTGTAAATTCTGCGTATTTGCCATCCTCTGAGATTGTTTCATTGTCAATTGTGTAATATGTTCTAGCAGTTGAAGAAGATGTTGAAGACATAAAGTGTCCATCTGTGCCGACTTCATAAATTACGATTTGGTCATCTTCGCTCCATGTTACATCTGTTCCGTCTATGTTAACTTTTGTGCTCGACGAAGAAGAGGCAGTAATGCGATATATGCCTTTAGATTCTTCAGCTTCTGTATCTATATCGTAAGTTTCTGCGTTTGAACATCCCGCAACTAATAAAGCTACAAATAGAATGTTATATATTGATTTAATTAATTTCATAATCTTATATTTAGGGGAGCTATATTTTCTCCCAGATTTTAAATTTTGATTAATAATTGTCTATTCTTGTCAAATCAAAAAGAGGTTGTTAGTAACCGAAAAGAATTTAGAACTTCCTTTTAGATAGTTCCTTGTTCTAAATCGCCTAATTGAGGGCTTTTTGTGTAATCTTGAGTTATGGTAAGTTCTTGTTCTAAAGAATAATCGTTATAGAACTTTATTATAGCACTACGAGGGTCACTAGTTTCATTTTCTGTGTAACTAACAGTCACGACAGCTGTGCCATTTCCACTTTCAGAACTTAATGTAATCCACTCGGGAACATCGCTCGTTTTCCAATCTGTATTTGAAGTTACATTTACTTCAAACGAGCCTAATTCAATAGGAATATCTATATTGTTTTTATCTATTGATAGAGTTGGAGTAAACGCCTCTTGTGTTAAGGTAAATTGTTGATTTATAGTACTACTAGACACGTTTATTGTAGCGCTTCTAGAGTTTACAGTAGTGTTTGCTTCACATGACAAGCTAATAGTTCCATCCCCTGTTCCACTATTAGGGCTTAATGTAACCCAACTTGCTGTAGTGTTAGCCTCCCAGCTGTAGTTTGATGTTACGCTAATTGATAAACTAGATTCTGAACATGGTATAGTTTCACTACTTTTGCTTAAAGTTAGAGTTGGGGTCAGTGCACTTTGAGTTACCGTAACAGTTCCTTCTGCACCGCTGCTATAAATTAGAATTTCTGCTGAACGTTCAGTTGTTTCGGTGTTTGCTGTTACAGAAATAGTCATTTCAATTTCTCCTGCTACACCAGAACTAGGAGACACTGAAATCCAGCTAGAGCTAGAATTTGTAGTTTCAGAGATTGAAGTCTTCCAACTTGAAGTTGACGTAAATGTAATGGTTTTTGAATTGGTGTTTGAGTCAAACGAAGCTTTAGAATTTGATGTCGAAATTGTAATCGAATCTGAGATTTCTTCAGATGATGATTCTTCACAGCTAACAAAAAGTAGAGCAAAAAAACACAACACTAAAGGGTAAAATTTATTCAATATCATTTTTTAGAATTTTAAATAAGGGGTTAAATTCTTAATTTTTACTTTAATTTAGGTATAGAAAATTAACTGTTTGAATTTAATCAGCTAAGTAAAGTTCAAAGTTATATAAAAAATATAGATAATCAAAATTTTAGCTTGTATAACTATTTTAAATAGACTACCTTTGTTTATATAAACAAAAAATAAAAATTATGAGTAAAATAGTTATGGTAACTGGAGCTACTTCAGGTATTGGTAAAGCTTCAGCATATAAATTCGCAGAATTAGGATATAACCTTATTATTCTAGGCAGACGTAATGAGAGATTAACAGATTTAAAGGCAGAACTTGAATCAAAAAGTAATGTAAAAGTGTTATCTATTTGTTGTGATGTGAGAAATCGAGAAGATGTTGAGGCGGCTATATTAGGAATGGATGCTGAATGGCAAAATATTGATATTCTGCTTAATAATGCAGGACTAGCAGCAGGAATGAGTAAAATTAATGATGGTGACATTGAAGACTGGGAGTGTATGATAGACACAAATGTTAAAGGTCTACTTTATGTTTCAAGAATCGTGTCAAATTTAATGAAAAATAGAGGTGAAGGTCACATCATAAACCTTGGTTCTATTGCTGGAAAAGAAGTTTATCCTAACGGGAACGTATATTGCGCTACAAAACATGCTGTTGATGCACTAACTAAAGCTATGAGAATAGATTTGTTGCCTTTCGGAATTAAAGTGTCACAAATTTGTCCTGGAGCAGTAGAAACTGAGTTCTCTTTAGTTCGCTTTAAAGGTGACAAAGAAAGAGCTGCTGCTGTGTACCAAGGGATTGACCCTCTTACAGCTAATGACATCGCTGACACAATAGTTTATATGGCATCAGCTCCAAAACACGTAAACATTGCAGATGTTATTATATTCCCTTCTGCGCAAGGATCATCGTCGTTATTTGAAAGAAAATAAAAGTAGAGTGGCTAACAAAGCGATTTTTGGGTTTCAAAACTCATCTTTGTTAGCCACTCTTTGTACTGAATATTTGGGACGCTTCCTACATAAAAAATAACGAAACACCGATAACACTAATTACAGCTCCAAGCACTTCTTTGAAGGTTACTTTTTGTCCGAATATAAAATATGAAGGCCAAATTATTAGAATTGGAGTTAATGCCATCAATGTTGAGGCGATTCCAGCTTCGGTGTATTGTACAGCCATTAACGAAAATGAAACTCCTATAAAAGGTCCTGTAATTGTGGCTATTAAGGTTGCTCTCATTGCCTTTTTGTCTTTTATAGCGTTCGGAATAGTGAAGAATTCTTTCTTTGCCCACATAATTATAAAGAAGCCGACAAATCCTGTCACTGCACGTATAAATGTTGAGGCAAACGGCATAATATCAGTGATATTATCCATGCCTTCGGGGATAGAATTTTCATAATAATTCATACCTACCTTGCTCAAAACAAGTCCCACACCTTGTCCAACACCAGCCCCGATGCCATAAAGCACCCCTTTTAGTGGTAAGTTAAGACTTAGTTTCTTGTTTGAGCTTTTGCTAAGTACAGAAATTGATATACCAGTAAGTGTAACAAGCATACCTAATAGAGCTTGCACTGACAGCTTTTCACCAAGCATTAACCATCCAGAAATTGCCGCCGCTATAGGTGCTAAAGTCATAAAAAGTTGCCCGAAACGAGAACCTATTAATATATAAGAGTTAAAAAGGCAGAAATCACCGAATATATAACCTACTAGACCAGACATTGACAGCCAAAACCACGTTTTACCATCTGCAAATGAAGGATAAGGAACTCCTGTGAACCACCACAGCGTAATGCTTAACATCGTGAGAGACAGAATCATCCTTATTAAGTTCAATTGTAGTGCCCCAATTCTACGTCCTGCAATCTCAGAACATAATGCCGTAACAGTCCACGAAAACGCCACACTAAGTGCTATAACTTCTCCTATATAATTCATAAATCTAAATTTTGAGCACAAAAGTAATTAAAATAGTCTATCACACCTCAAATGTTTTAATTATTTTTGTTTTATATGAAAAGATTCTTTATTTTTGACTTTAATTAAAGTTAAAGTTTATGGCTAATTACAACATAAAAATAAAATCTATACTTAACTATCTAAAATCGCCACAATTCTGGATTTGTATTACTTTTGCAATAATATTATGGGGTTTTAATCGTTTAAATAACGAATTTACGACCAACATAAAAATTCCTGTGGTCATAAAAGGCGTAAGTGACAACGATAAGGTTCAGAATAACACGACTTTCGATGTTGATGTTAAGATAAAGTCAAGTGGATACAAAATCTTCTATTATAAATACATTGTACCTAATGATTATTTCTCAATTTCAGTAGCAGATGTTGATATGACACGTGCTGATGACTCTTTATATTTCAATTTAAATATCCCTATGGTTGAAGATGCTTTAAGAAAGTATATGGGTGTAAATGAGGAGCTTATAGCGATTCAAAATAGGCATATAAACGTCGGAGCAACACATTACAGACAAAAAACTGTGCCTGTTTATGCCGATGCTATTATAGATTTGGGGGGCAAACTGATGCAAATCGGAAAATTGAAAATAACACCTGCTAAGGTTACTGTGGGGGGGACATCTACAGTTATTGATACATTGAAATATGTTGTTACTGAGCCAATTAAGATAAATATAAGTAATAATAATTTTATCGGAAATGCTAAGTTAATTCAGAATCCCCACCTTGTATATTCAGTTGATGAGGTATATTATAATCTGAAAACTGAAGAATATTGTGAGCTAAAAGAAGAGTTCAAAGTTGTGCCTGTAGGTGCTGATACAGACAACTTATTGGTTCTGCCTCAAGTGGTTACATTAACTTTAAATGTTCCTAAAAATAGCTACTTTTCGTTTGATAAATCATTGTTTAGTGTTTATGTAGACTATGACGGAAAAAGTGAGGATAACAAATATATCGTAAAATATAGCTCAAAGTCTGATAATGTCAAAGTTATTAACATAGAGCCTAAAACTGTAACTGTTTTTAAATCGTTGTAATGAAATTAATAGGAATTACTGGTGGAATAGGAGCTGCAAAAACGACATTTTCGATGATTTTAGATGCTTTAGTCTATAAAATCTATAATTGTGACTTCAAAGCTAAGGAGTTAATGGTAAATTCAGAGGTGTTGGTGGTTAAAATTAAGGGTATATTTGGTGAAAATGCTTATGAAGATGGTCAACTTAACCGAAAACATATCGCAAATTTGGCGTTTAATGATAAGTCATTATTACAAAAATTAAACGATGCCGTTCATCCTATTGTTGATGCCGATATTGAACAATGGACTCAAGAAAATTGTCATGAAAAACTTCTTTTTGTAGAATCTGCTATATTGTTTGAAAGCGGGCTAACAAAAATGATGGATTATTCAATAAATGTGTCCGCACCTTTACAGTTGAGAGTATCGAGAGTTTGTAAGCGTGACCATGTGGCTCCTGAAATTGTAGAAGAACGCATCTCTAACCAAATGAAAGACGAAGAACGCAATAAATTATGTGATTTTACTATTGTTTGTGACGACAGGGTTTCTGTTATAAAACAAGCACTTATTTGTATTGATGCTCTTTTGACGAAATAAATCTACAATAAATTTGCCTTTATTGAATTCTAAAGCATTATATTTGTAGGGTAGATAGTTTGTTTTTATGAATAAACCTTGTAAAAATAGAAATTATCAATATGTTACATCCAAAATATTGGTTGTGCATTGTAAGTAGTGAGATGTAGAAGTTTATGTTGTTAAACTTCGATAAATAATTGATTTAATGGGAACTAGATTTAAGACTATAGTTATTTCTGATACACATATTGGTTCAAAATGGTCGCACCTGGCAGAGGTTACGGCTTTTTTGAAAGAAAATACTAGCGAATTGCTTATTCTTAACGGTGACATTATAGACGGTTGGCATCTTATGAGAAATAGAAAGCGTTGGAAAAAAAGTTATAATGATTTTATGACTTTGATGTTGGATATCCAGAAACGAAACACCCAAATTATCTACCTAAGAGGCAATCACGACGATTTTTTAGATAATGTTGTCCCATTTAAATATGAAAATTTCTCGATAGTAAAGAGTTTTATTTATGAGAGCTTCGGAAATCGTTATTATGTGTTTCATGGAGATCTTTTTGATGATGTAACCTCAAAAATAAGGTGGGCAAGTAAGGTTGGTGATAAGCTGTATTCTTTTCTATTACAGATAAATAGATATTATAACGACCACCGTAGACGGCATGGTAAAGAATATTTCTCTATTTCAAAAGTAATGAAAAATAAGGTGAAAAATTTCGTATCGTCGTTTAGTAAATTTGACAGTAAAATTGAAGGAATCGCCCGTAAGAATAATTGTAGCGGCGTTATTGCTGGACATATACACCAAGCAGAAATTCGAGACATTAACGGCATAACATACTTAAACTCTGGTGATTGGATAGAGAGTTTAACTGCCCTAACTGAAGATTTAGAAGGGCAGTGGAATATTTATCAATACAAAAAGGGTGATACCCGAAACTAATACAGCGGCAATTCATAGACAGTTAAACAAAAGTATTTTAAATAAAATACCTTTGTTTTCGCCAAAAACCTTAAAAATGAAGGTAATTGCCCCTTAAAAACTTTGTACCTAAAGGCGTCCCGCCTTTTATAATAAGTTTTATACTTTTTGAAAAAGTACGCCCAGAGGGCTTCAAAACTCGCTTTCTTTTGCCTT
>JAWXTO010000040.1:0-5166 GCA_044433545.1 Rikenellaceae bacterium | reverse complement strand
AAATGGAGATTTTGTAAAGGTAGATTCTGAAAATCTGGGGTAAATTAGGGCGTTCCCGAAACTAGATTTTTATTCCCTTACAACGCTTTTTCAAGCTTCCTACGCCACTCTAAAGACATTTCTTCAGCAACCTGAAGCTCTGTGTTAAAACACACTAATGTTGCTTTAGAGTCACTTTTCACAGTACCTGTTTTTTTGCAAATAATTTCTTGAAACAATACAAAACTTTTGTTCCCAATATGAGATAGCGCAGTCGTTACATAAACGCTATCTTCTAAAAATATAGGAGCGTAGAAGTTTGTATTCACATTTGCCTGCACTATGCTATATTTTCCAAATACCCCTTCAAGGTTAAGCACAGTATCTAGAAAATCACGTTTCCCGATGTCAAAATAGTGTTGTATATTCACATTATTGACATGTTTCAGTGAATCAACATCCGCAAAGCGTATTTGTATGTCTTCTTGAGATTTGTACATAAAAATTAAATATAAATCGTTCCGTTATTATTAATTGCGTTGTGCTCAGTTTTTTGTTGTATTTGTTTAAAAATTAGGGGAATAGTGTGTCGTGTATCAATGTCCGCTTCCCTCAAGAATGGCTTAGATTTTTTGCGTTTTTTGGAAAATTAAGCGGAGCAACCATGAGGTTGTGAGCATTGATTTTTCGGAAAAGGTGAAAAATGTAGGTCGTTATTGGGGAAAGCCCGTCCCCAATAATGAAACAAAACCCTATTCTCTAATAATTTTAACCTCGCCGCCTTGTCCTAATGATATAATAGCAGATGGTTTACGTGTCATAACGCCCTCCATATCAGTGTCTATAATCATATCTACGCCAGCTTTAATTTCTTTTGAGATTTCTGTAAATTTTAAAGGTGTAGCCTCTCCAGAAATGTTAGCACTTGTCGAAACTATAGGTTTCATGAATCTGTGTAACAGTCTTTTACAAAATTCATGATTCGGAACTCTCACGCCCAATGTGCCTTCTTCAGGAACAAGGTTTGCAGCAACTCCTTTAGCTCCTTGAAGAATAAGAGTTAAAGGCTTGTCGCTCATGTCTATTAAATCCCATGCTACGTGTGGGGCATTATCAATGTTTAAGGCTACTCGGTCTGTGTTTTCTATAAGTACAATCATACTTTTTTTGTCTGCACTCTTTTTGAGTTCATAAACTTTGGCTACAGCTTCAGCATTTGTTGCATCACAGCCAATTCCCCATACAGTATCAGTAGGGTATAGTATCAATCCTCCAGCTTTTAAAACTTCACATGCTTTAAAAACTTGTTCTTTTAATTTTTCCATTATTGTGTGATATTATAATGTTTTTTGATGCTTCAATTCTTTATAAATTTTCGTAATGTTCTACTAAGCCTATAAGAAACCTAATTCAAATAGTGCCTCTTCGCTCATCATGTCTTTGTTCCATATAGGTTCAAACACTAAAGTTACATTTACGCTTTCGACACCTTTAACTTTTGCTACTTCGTCGTTTACTTGTTGAAGTAATTCGTCTGCCATAGGGCAATTTGGAGCTGTTAAAGTCATACGTATGTTAGCTTCACCTGTAGGGTCTAAATCAATGTCATATATAAGACCTAAATCATAGATATTTACTGGAATTTCAGGGTCAAATATGTTTTTTAGAGTGCAAATAATGTCTTGTTCTATCTCTAGAATTTGTTCTGGAGTTGTCATTTTATATGTAAATTGTTAAGGGGAGTTTCGATTATTTAGTATAAGCTAAAGCGAACATTTTTATTCTCTTAACCATAGACAATAGCCCATTTGCTCGTGTAGGTGTAAGATTTTCACTTAACCCGATTTTGTCTATGAAATAAAGTTCACAATCTTTGATTTCTTGAGGCGAAATGCCATCGAAAACCCTCACAAGCAATGCCACTAAGCCTTTTGCTATGATGGCATCTGACTCTGCGCTAAGTTTCATCACACCATCAACGATTTCAGCGTTAATCCACACTCTCGACTGGCATCCATCTATAAGATAAGCGTCAGTTTTATATTTTGCATCTAATTGAGGAAGTTCGTGGCTAAGTTCGATAAGATAGTTATATTTATCCATCCAATCATCTATGTCTGAGAACTCTTCAATAATCTCGTCTTGTCTTTGATTAATAAGATTCATCTTTATAATTAATATATTTAAAGTAAATTCTGCGTAATTGTTTATTGAAAAAATTGCACCAAAGTTAGTTAAGTTGTGTAATAATTTCAGATAAAGCCTCGCCCTCTGAAGCATTAGGGTGAGAAATGCCTAAAATTTCGCTTAAAGTTGGTGCTACATTTATAATGTCGACAGGTCTATGAACTACGTTCGGAGTTATAGAGCCGCCATACCAAATTAATGGTACGTGAGTGTCATATTCATACGGTGAACCTGACGATGAAATTACCCATGATGCGTTTTCACGTTCTAGTTCTATCCATCCAGGTAGTAGGTTTATTATTACATCACCAGAATATTTCGGGAAGAAGCTGTTTTGGATTTTATGCGTCATTCCTTTGCCGTAATAGTTGTTTTGGAGTGCCGTAGCAGTCATTGCATTTGCTACACCACCAAACTGTAGAGCAAAAGTCGCTACTTGTGTTTGTATGTCTGACAAAGAAAGTCCTTTTTCATAAATTAAGCGTCTGTTAAGATATATTTGGCGATTTTTGTAGGCGTTTACCCATTGGTCAGCTCCAAGCATAGCACCTAAGAATCCATTTATCAAAACTTCAAATTGCATAGCATTAAATGTCTTTGTAGAATGTTCTTTTTGGATAGCGTTAACACCGTCTATGCTAACATTATCAGAAGTGCCATGATTTGATGTTAGAATAATGACTACATTTTCTTTGCCTAGAGTGTTTTCAAGATAATCTATAAGCTCTGCGATGTCGTTGTCTAGTTTATAAAAGGCATCTTCTATTTCTGTTGACTCTACGCCATATTTTTCTGTTATTTTGTGTGTAGCTCCAAAGTTTACGATAAGAAGATCAGGGTTTTCGTCCATGCCTAATGAATCGTTTTTGATAACTTCTAGTGCAAAATCTTTAATAAAGCTATTTCCGAAAGGAGTTTCTAAAAGTCGGTTCATATCTTTATTCTTTTGCTTTAATTTAAAGTCAAAAGATAGTTTTTTAGAAGCATCTACAAGGACAGAAGTGGCATTTTGGTATGTGTAAGTGTTGTAGTCATTAGTTAGAGACCATAATTCACTAGCATACTGATTTTTTTTGTCAGATTCATTGAATTTTGTTACCCAATATGGTAGGATAGGTTTATAATATGTGCTAGTTGACATGTTTCCGTATCTTTGGTCAAACCAATATACTCCGTCAGGGTTGTATCCACCTGCAATCACTGCGCCTCTAGCATCCATAGCGATAGAAACAACTTTAGATTTGCTGTTTTGGCGTTTTAGTTCATCTGCTAGAGTACTAAACACTAGGTTGTGAGGAGAATATTGTCCTTCGTCTTCGTTAGAGCCTACTCCGTGAACAGATAAGTCTAAAATTGCATCAATATTTTCATTTGTTGTGAAGTTCACCCAACTGTCACCTATGATTCCGTGTTGAGATGGTTGAGCACCCGTAGCGATAGTTGCTATACAAGGTGATGTTTGTGTAAACATAAACCCGTAACGAGCATTTGTGAAATTAGTGCCGTTTTTTAATAGCCTTTTTATGCCAAATTCTGACGCATTTTTGTTAAATTTTGTTAGGTAGTCATAGCGAAAGTGACTAACAACGATTTGTAAGACCAATTTAGGTTTTTCACGTTCATCATAAAGTTGCGTGTTCTGTGAATTTGCAATTTTTGCGCTAAATGAAAATAATAATATTATTAAGAGTGTGATTTTGTGCATTTTATCGTTGTTGTCTAGTTTTCTTTATGATTAAAATGTATTACGTCTATATAAGTCGAGTCACAAAAGTAATAATTTTATTGTTTAAAATATATTTTTGCCCATTTTTTTGTTCAAAGTGTCTATTCTGGAATCTAGATCTGACAGAAATTTTTTGTGAGATTCACTGTCTGGATTAAATGGTTTGTGATTAAGCCTTTTTTGTATGAGTTTTATCTCGCTAAATAGATTTTGTGTGCCTTCAGGTATATATCTAGTTTTAAATTGTTCCCAAATGTAAGAAATTGCTTGTTCTGATGGATGTATCATGTCTTCAGCATAAAATCTGTAGTCTCTTAAATCGTCCATCATAATTTCATAAGAGGGGAAATAGCTCACATTATCAAATTTGTCGCACATTTCGTGAACACTACACAACAGTGACGCTTTGCTTAAAGAATTGGCTTCAAAACCGTCTTTTTTGTGGCGTATAGGGCTTACTGTAACTATGATTTGCTTGTTTTTAAGCGATTCTTTTTCAAATAATGAACTTAATGTTTCAGAAATTTGATTGACAGACAATTTTTCTCTTGTGAATGTCGCTGGGTGCTGTTTTTGGCAGTTTGCAACCACATAATCACTGTCTTTTAGCTTGTAAACGAAAGAAGTGCCGAGTGTAATTATTAATGTGTCACTTTGAGTGAAATGTTCGTGAGCTTGAGCTAATTTTTTATTTAAATTTTGAAGAATTTCATCTTTATCTTCGCTATTAAATAAGGTGTATGCGTCATAGCTAAAGTATAATGATGAAGTTTTATCTAATAGTATGTCTTTGTCTGTGAAAGGGGTGTTGTTTATTATTCTTTCTATAGAATTACATATAGAAACGGGGTTGTAAAGCACACCAAAGGGGTTTGAAATGGCATCAAACCTATATTCTGAGAACTTTTTCGATATGTTTTCAGCAAAACACGAACCTATACAAAAAATAGAGTTTTTGTGGGTTATTTGGTAATTGTGTGCTGTTAAATGTATTGGTGTTCTAAAAATCATTACATAAAATTTTGGTATATAAAAAATAATGGTTATCTTTGTCCCGCAATTTAAGCAAAAAAACTAATTAAAAAAAATTATTACAATGAACAATTACGAAACCGTTTTCATTGCAACACCTGTTCTTAATGAAGGACAATTTCAAGAGGTTGTTGACAAATTCCGCGGTGTGATTACCGAAAACGGAGGCCAAATCGTTAACGAAGAGAACTGGGGCCTACGCAAACTAGCTTATCCTATTCAAAAGAAATCTACAGGTTTCT
>JAWXTO010000039.1:0-14034 GCA_044433545.1 Rikenellaceae bacterium | reverse complement strand
ACGTTTTCATTACTTACTCGTGTAGCATTGCTTAAAACAGCAACTTTAGCCTCTGGAAACAGTTCATTCCTTAAAGAAATTGTAGAATCTATAATCTCTTTAAAGTTTGGATGTAAAGTAGGCTCTCCGTTTCCTGCAAATGTTATAACATCAAGTTTTTCACCCTCTGAGTGCATTTTTGATAAACGTTCACGAAGTTGTTCCTTTACGGTTTCCATTGAGTTGTAGCGTAATTTGCCACTATTTGCGCCATTCCACCCACACTCACAATAAACACAATCAAAATTGCATAATTTGCCATTTGTTGGCATTAAATTAACCCCTAAACTAACCCCTAAACGTCTACTTTTTATAGGTCCGAAGATAACATCCTCAAATATCTGTGTTGCCATTTTTTTTATTGTAAATTCTTCTAAATTAATCGTTTAGAATCGGCTTTGTCAGTAAGTTTCATATTTTCAAAGTCTACCCCACTAAGTAAAACAACTCCAGGTTGTTTACCTACTTCTAACGTACCACAACTTTTGTCAATGCCTAAAGTTATAGCACCGTTTTCTGTTGCCATTTTTAGAATTTCAGTTAAATTAAGTTGTGAAAACTTGTTTTGTAGTGCTTTCATTTCCTCAACCATAGAAAGAGAAACGTTAGAACTTAACGAATCTGTTCCTAGAGCAACATTTATTCCCTCTTCTTGTAACATCGAAAGATCTGCCATGTTGTTTTCGATGTAAAGATTTGAAACAGGACACATTACAACCGTAATTTTGTCACCTAGTTTACTTTTCATCTTTTTAATATCGTCACGACTAGCATAAATTGAATGTACAAGTAAAATTCTGTCTCTATCCGCTGAAAGCCCCTCATAAATAGCGTCAAATTCGCCTTCACCGCCTAAATCTAATGATTCTTTAAAGTGAACAGAAACAATACCGTCAGCTTTAACGCCGTTTTCACCAATTTTTGAACCTCCTGTTAAATTTATAAGCTCCTGCTCCATAGTATAGTTAGCATGTGGCCCAATAGACGAAACAAATCCATAGCTTTTAGATTCTTTTACTCTTCCTAAGCCCCATTCGTATGTTTGTTCGGCTGTGTTGCCGTCCATATCATACAATTCTATAAAGTTGAAGTATTTTATTTTGCTGTTTTGTTTAACTCCATACACATAGTCGTTATTGTTGTGGTCGCCAACAGCAATAACACCTTGTTGAGCCATAACGGCATCCCAATATTTGGCAGCTTCGATTTTAGTTTCCTCAGAAACTTCATCTTTTATCTTAATTTCGATAATTGTACGAATAAATTCACCTAAACCGCCTCCAGGAGGTATCATACCTTTAACATAAGAATATTCTAAATGGCTGTGACAATTTACAAAGCCAGGTATTAAGATTCCGTTATAAAATTCTACGTTGCTGCGAGAATCTATATTTTCTACACCTAATTCAATATCTTCAATAACTCCGTTTTCATCTAAGGTTATAATTCCATTTTTTTCAAATCTATTTGATATAAACAGATAATGGGCTGCTATCTTTCGTTTCATCTTGAATTGCTGTTTTTCTTTTATAATTAGTGATATTTAGTACGCTGTCAAGTAACATTTTACGTGCTGTAAGTTTTGTATAGTGGAAATTGATTTCCATAGTATCTACTTTCATATATGGAGTATAAAAACTCTTATCCATTTTTGAACTACGAGTAGCATAATAAGTAATAATCGCTTGATTGTATACTTTAGCATCATAATTTGCTGACATTTCTAAAATTTGCGTAGGTTTTCTAACAGTATATTTCGATAACCATTTTGTTATTGCTACTTGAGACTTTCCGCTTATTGTGTCTACTAAGGTTATGTTCATAGATGGACTTCTGTTTTTGTCAAGTGTATCAATAACATATACAGAACGAACCTTAATTTCGCCAGACTCATTTAAATTTACTTTAATAACAGCGTTTTCAATTGAGTCAGCATGGTTAAGACTTAAAGAATCAAGGTATAAATTATAAGAATATATACTATCAGCTTTATTGTCCCAGTTGTCTAAGATTTTAGCTTTATAGTTATATTGTTTTTTAAGCCCACCAATCTCTTTCTCAAGTTGAGTCATAAGCTCAGGAAGGACATTACTCTTTCTAAGTATTTTTTTCTCTATTGTGTATTCAAAATCCTCAAGTGTAACTCCGTTTTTTTGTAATACTAAATCAAAAAAATATGTTGTATCACGTTTAATATCATTATACACCTCCACCATTACGGCATCATGCATCGCTAAGTCAAAAAATACTGATTTTAATGTTGTGTCATCAATATATTTTGGCGAATTGCCACATGCTGTTAATAAAAACGTAAAAAATATAAAAAAAATTCTCATTAAACTTAAAAATATTTGTATTAGTTTTAGCTATTTTGCATAGTTAATTTAGTTGTTATATAAGCTATAAAGCTGTTTATGCCAGTAACTACCAATATGATAGATATGACATCAGGTGCATTTAACTTAACAGGATAACTGTCAATTAAAATAGTTTGACTATCTATTGTAATTAAACCAAAATGTTCTTGTATTAACACCATACCAACCCCTAGTACAACTCCAACAATCAAACCTCCCAAAGTTATTAATAATCCTTGATAAATAAATATATTTTTGATAAATTTATCTGTTGCCCCCATTGCTTTAAGTGCAAAATTAGCCCCCTGTTTGTCTGTAATCAACATAATTACTGAGCCTACAAGTGTGAATGAGGCAACAATCAGTATCATCACGATTATTAAAAATACACCTTGTTTTTCGGCGTTCATAACGTTGTATAATATCTCTTTTTGTTGATATCTATTTTTTACAACGAACTTTTCACCTAATAATTCTTTTATTTGACTTATCACCTTTTCCTCGTTAGCTCCAGTTTTAAGTTGTATGCCAATTTGTGAACGTTTACCCTCCGAAGAAAATAGCTTTTCAGTAAAACGAAGTCCGCTAATGATATATTTTGTATCAGTTTCTTCGTCTAGAGAGAAAATACCATTTGGTTGAGCTGTTTCTTTATTATAGAATGACATTCCTAAAAAACCGCTATTTCCAGTTTTGGGAACATAAAAACTCAGTGGTTCATATAGCGCAACATTTATCCCTAAATCATAAGCTACGCCCATTCCGAGAACTGCATAATCAAAATCCCCAAGTCTCAAATCCCCATTTCCTACTACGATAAGTGAATCTAGTGTTGTGATTTCTTTGTAAACATCGTCAACACCTCTCACAGTGGCGATAGTTTGTCTGCCTCTATACTCTACCATCGCATTATCTTCTAAAATTTCAGAAAAAAGGTCTACTCCTTCAATTTCAGATAGTTCGTTTAATGGAAATTCATTAATGTCAAACGTTTTTCCTAATCTCGGAGTTATTGTAATTTCTGTATCAAAGTTAGAATATAGCGATTTTAACACATCCTCCAGCCCGTTGTAGACACTCATGATGATAATCATCGCAGCCGTAGGCACAGCTATAGCAGTTAAAGTCACAAACGATATAATGTTTATTATAGAGTGTGACTTTTTTGAGAACAGATATCTTAAAGCGATAAACCACTCAGTTAAACGACTATTCTTCAGTGTCAACTTCATCTTTTAGTTCAGCAGTTGTCACTTTTAGCACACTTTCAATATTTTCAGCGTACTCCATAGAGTCATCTAAGAAGAAAGCTACTTCAGGAATAGATTTCATTTGGTTTTTCATTCTTTTCGCAAGTTCTTTTCTCAAAAACCAAGCATTCTCTTGAATCTTAGTCATTATCTCTTTGCTTTTGTTGAAAGGGAAAACGCTAAGATATACTTTTGCAAGAGCAAAGTCAGGGCTAATCCTTACTACAGTGATTGAAACCAGTGCTCCGCTTACAAAAGCACGACCTTCTTTTTGGAAGATGTCGCTCATGTCACGTTGAATTTGTCTTGTTATTTTTTGAGAACGAGTTGTTTCTAATATTTGCATAATAATGTTGATTTTGCTTTATAAAGCATTAAAAAATTGTTGTTTATTTGTTTTTCTTGATGAAGTTATAGTAAATTCCTACTGTAAAGTTAAGTTGTGATAATGGAGATTCTGTATAGCTGCTAGAAGCGTATTTTGTTGGATTTTTTATTATGTCTGAAAGTCCATAAACATATCTAACTTCAGCAATTACTTCAATTTTTCCGAAACGTGCTCCAACGCCAAGACCTCCCATAAGTCCATAGTTAAATACATTGTCTTTTATAGCATCAAAGTCATATTCTTCGACAGAATCCACTACTCCATCAACCTTGTAGGTTACGTCTGAACTAGAAAATGTGTACCCTACGTATGGACCTGCATTTAGAAAAATAGAGCCATTTTCATTTTTCCCAAAAGTGACGTGAGGTTGCCATAAAAATGGAAGCTCAACAGATTGCCAAGATCTTTCATAAGAATTTTTGTAGTCTTCGCCCGTAAGATATTTATATCCAGCTTCGACATAATTTAAATCTACTTCTATACCTCCAACGAATGTATCACCTCCTCTATATCGGTAAGTTATCCCATAAGTAGGCATTATATCCGTAAATGTTGTTTCTAAATTAGGGCTAAAGGCTACACTAGACACTCCCGCACCACCTCGCACACCAAAAGCATGTTGTGCAGCTAGGTTAATGTTAAAAACAAGAAGTGTAGTTAATATGAATAATAGTTTTTTCATTAATATTTTTTAAAATAGTTTACTAATGTCGATTTCTATGGTTTGTTCCCAGTTTGCCATTGTTTCAAAAATGCTTAATTTGTTTTCATCGCTATATATAGCAACTCGTTCAGGAGATTTTCTGATTAACAATTCACCACTGTCCCATTTCCCGTTATTATTGACATCTTTTATTACTTTAATTTTATATTTTCCAGGATTTATATAATCCATAATATATGAGCCGTTGCTAGTATATTGGTTTTGATACAGCATTTTACCACTTTTGCTATCAAGAAGCTCAATAATATAATTTATTGAAGTGTCTGCATTAACAACATCCAAAATTATAATACTTTTCTCTTCGGGATTCATAACTTCAATTTTGTGAACTAATGAATCGCTAACTCCCCCCTTAATATTAATAAAAGCACTGTCTTTTGCATAAAAGAAGTATGTTGTATTTGGCTGCCAGTCGGTGTCTAACCTCCATGTAAGAGCTGTAGTAGAATCTTGTTTAAATGTGAAGTCAACCTCTTTACGCTTTAAGTCTTCGACTTTTGTTTCAACCTTTTCTTCTTGAGCCCTTCTGTCTCCTTTGACGGCTTCTTCTGGTATTGCCATCTCTAATTTTATTAGACCTTTGTTAAACTCTTTAATTGGCACAGTAAAGTTAAAAGCAACGTCACTAACAATATTTTTTTGATCTTTTGAAGATGTGCTTAAAGGGAACTTAATGATTGCTCCGCCAGCTTGAGATAAGTTGTTTTCGGTGTTGTCCTGCATGTTGTTTTCTGTAGGTCTTTCATCATCATCACTTCTCTCGCCGTCTCCGCCTCTTTCATCATCTCCGCCTTTTTCAGGTCTGTTGCCATCAGAGCTGCTGCCCATTCCTTGTCTGCCACCTTCGCTAGAGCCGCCTCCGCCTCTATCTTGTTTGTTATTATCTTTTTGTCTAGCGTTACGTTTATTTTTATTTAAAGTTAAACTAATAAGATTTATTTTTCTTGTTGCTACAGAGTCTTCACCTAGAGTTGATAAAACGTGATAATTTATTGCGCCTCTCAGTGTGTCTGGAATGATGGAGTCAGGTTGCATAATCCAAACAGTAAGTGTGTCGCCTGTAGGTTTAAATTCGCTGTATAGCAAATCAGGGCTTATGCTGTCAAGTTGTATGCTTTCAACTCTTGCACTGTCTGCTCCGAATATAAAAGTTAGTATACCACGTTGACTACGAGTTATTTCCTGTAAAGATTGTCTTCCTTTTTGACGTTCACTAAATGAGCGAAATTGGAATTGAGGCGTAGCTTGATATGTTTGTGTATATTTGTTAAACCATATTTTAAAAGGAGACATATTCGCTGGATTGTGAGACTCCTCAGAAAATGCTACTTTGTCATCTCCAATATCATAATATGAGTTACTGTTCTTGTCTTCGATGCCGTAGACAATATAATTCATGTCTTTAAGATTTGTCGCAACAAAAACACCACTAGAGTCAGTTCTTGCGACAGAAAGAGGTCTACCTATGTATATCGTAGAGTCTACCTGTAACGAATCGCTGTCTTCATTAAACAAATATACTAGACCATTAATCACAGTGTCACCAGTTTCTGCATTTATAAGCTGGCCACTCATAACAAGTGAGTCTATATAATCTCCTGTAGAGAATATATAGTTAAAATTCATCAATACATTAGCTTCATTGTTGTCACGTAAGGCTTTCCCGAAATCTATTTTGTATGTTGTTGCAGAATCTAGCTCTGATTCCATTGTTATTTCTAGGCTGCGTCCTTTGATAGAAAAAGTTGGTCTTTTTTTCATAGGTGGCGCAATTACTATCTCTGAATGAGCATCTTTTAACACTGTATATTCATCAAAAGTCATAATGATTTTTTGAGCTTTGAAATTAGTGCTAAAGTTGTTAGGAATTATTGACGTAATTTTTGGAGGGATAGTGTCTTTAGGACCCCCAGACGGAGAAGCAGGATTTGCACATCTAAAAAATAGTCCAGATGAGAAAAACAACAACAATAGAATATGTGAGATGAAATTTTTCACTTATTTTAAAATTAAAGTGTAAATCTATATTTGTTTAATTTATTGATATATACAACCATAGAACTGCAAACTGTAAGCTGCTGTTCTATGGTCGCATAGGTTTTGTATAGTTATCTTTTGTGTGTAGTCAAATTCTTTTTTTATGAAATTTGGCTACCTATAGTAGCATCCCCATCTGGAGAAACAGTTTGAAGTTTGCCCATTGCATCTTCAGCCATAAGTATCATACCTTGAGATGTGATGCCTTTAAGTTCACGAGGAGCTAAATTTGCTAAAACAATGACTGTTTTGCCTACCATTTCTTCAGGAGTAAAGTGTTCAGCTATGCCTGAAACAATAGTACGAGTATCTATGCCTGTGTCAACAGTAAGTTTAAGCAGTTTTTTTGTTTTTGCAACCTTTTCTGCTGCAATTACCTTAGAAACACGAATATCCATTTTTGTGAAATCATCAAAAGTGATAGTTTCTTTTTGTGGTTCAGCTTTATATTCTTTTGCTAAATTAGCAGTTTTTGTGTCTTCTAGTTTTTGAAGTTGTTCTGCGATTTTAGCATCGTCAATTTTTTCAAATAATAGCTCTGCAACTCCAATTTTGTGCCCTTCAGCAAGTAGGTTGTCTTCGCCTAGTTTATCCCAGTTAAATTTGTCTACATTTAACATGCTTAACAACTTAGCAGCACTAAATGGCATAAACGGCTCAATAGCAATTGTTAAATTTGCTGTGATTTGAAGCGAAATATTTAAAATTGTAGCAACTCTTGCCATGTCTGTTTTAGCAACTTTCCAAGGCTCTGTGTCTGCAAGGTATTTATTGCCGATACGAGCAATGTTCATAGCGTCTTTAAGAGCTTCTCTGAATTTATAGTGCTCAATATTTGACTCTAACGAAGCTTTAACAGCCGCAACGTTAGCTAAAGTTTCTTTATCAAAGTCTGTTAGCTCTCCTTTTGTCGGTACAAGACCTTCAAAATATTTATTTGTAAGAACTAAAGTACGATTTACAAAGTTGCCTAATATCGCTACAAGTTCATTGTTGTTGCGAGCTTGGAAATCTTTCCATGTAAAGTCGTTGTCTTTAGTTTCTGGTGCAGAAGCGCATAAGGCATAACGCAATACGTCTTGTTGACCAGGGAAATCTTCAAGATATTCATGTAGCCATACTGCCCAGTTACGAGAAGTTGAAATTTTGTCACCTTCAAGGTTAAGGAACTCATTTGCAGGCACATTTTCTGGTAAGATGTAGCCTCCGTGAGCATTTAACATAGCTGGAAATACGATACAGTGGAAAACGATGTTGTCTTTACCGATAAAGTGTACTAATTTAGTGTCTTCGTCTTTCCAATATTTTTCCCAGTCAGGAGTAAGGTCTTTTGTCGCAGAAATATAACCAATAGGCGCATCAAACCACACATAAAGCACTTTACCTTCGCCACCTTCGACAGGAACAGGGATTCCCCAGTCTAAGTCACGACTTACGGCACGAGGTTGTAGCCCCAAATCTAACCAACTCTTACATTGACCATAAACATTAGGTTTCCACTCTTTATGGTCTTCTAAAATCCATTTTTTTAGAGTAGCCTCATGTTTGTCAAGAGGTAAGAACCAGTGTTTTGTTTCTTTTAACTCTGGAACAGCTCCCGTAATAGCCGATTTAGGGTTTATAAGGTCTGTAGCATTTAGTGTAGTGCCACATTTCTCACATTGGTCACCATAAGCTTTGTCGTTTTGACAGTGAGGACATGTGCCTGTGATATAGCGATCTGCAAGAAACTGATTTGCCTCAGAATCATAATATTGCATAGTTGTTTGTTCGATAAATTCGCCTTTATCATGAAGGAATTTAAAGAAATCTGATGCTGTTTCGTGGTGAGTTTTAGAACTTGTACGAGAATAAATATCGAATGAGATTCCTAAACCTTCAAACGCATTTTTTATGATATTGTGATACTTGTCTACTATATCTTGTGGTGTAACTCCTTCATTTCTAGCCTTAATCGTGATTGGAACTCCGTGTTCGTCTGAACCGCAGATAGAAATTACGTCTTCGCCTTTGTTTCTAAGATAGCGAACATAAATATCTGAAGGAATGTAAACTCCTGCAAGGTGACCGATGTGTACAGGGCCGTTTGCATAAGGTAAAGCAGAAGTTACTAAATGTCTTTTGTATTGTTTCATTTTTTGTATATTATTTTGTAAGCATATTTAACTTACCATGTTGGATAAAAGAACGAAGGTGTATATTCTATAACGTAGCCTCCATCTTCATCAAAAACTATAGTTACTAAATCAAAGAAAATATCGTTAATACCCATAATCTGATTTGTTGCCAGATAGTCAGATGCACCCTTTGTTAGCTGTTTAAGCTTTCGCTGTTCTAATGATGATAATATAGAACTTGAAGCGCTTTGCATGCGTGACTTTACTTCAATAAACCGTAATTCGTTATCTTTTATTGCAATTATGTCAATTTCGGCACGTAAAGTTCTTACATTCCTGTCAATTACCGTATAACTTAACACTGTTTCGAGATAATCAACAGCAATTTGTTCACCTTTTGCACCTTTAATTTTGTTAAGTGCCACTATTTTAACAAGAAGTTAATGTCGTCGTTTGAAGTGTATTCTTTAGGTTCTTCACCATACTTGAACACTCTAAGTGGGCGGCTTCCTATAAGTGTAATTGAATCATCTTCAACAACAAACATACATCCTTCACGTAAACCTGCAACTCTTGTGCCTTTGTTTGCTGCTAAAAACTCTTCGATTCGTTGTTCTCTAGTTTCACCAGCGTGTCCATCAGGATGTGCATCAAGATAATGAGGGTTTATTTGAAAAGGAATAAGGTTCAAACATTTAAATGACAGCGGTTCTACGATAGGCATATCGTTTGTTGTGCAAAGTGTAGGACAACTTACGTTAGAACCTGCGCTCCATCCAATATAAGGAGTTCCTGCTTTAACTTTTTCAGTTATAACTTCATAAAGACCCTTGTCTTGCATGTTTTTTACTAAATGGAAAGTGTTTCCACCGCCTACAACGACAGCCTCAGCGTTCATAATAGCTTCACGTGGATTTTCATATCTGTGTACCGAGTCAACCTCTATTCCAATCTCTGCTAAACGTTCAGCAACCTTTGCTTGGTATGCGTCATACGAGAATGTAACAGCTGCATAAGGAACAAACATTACTTTTTTAACATTAGATTTAGCTAAAAAATCTTTAATATTATTTTTTGGATATTCTAAATATTTCTCTCCAGCATTAGTAGAGTTACTGATAAGTAATAATCTCATTTATAGTAATTTTATTTGTTGTAAATTTAGTTTTTTTTAATTCTTCAAAGGTAGTAAATTAAAATACAATTGCAATAAGTTGAACAGCAAGGATTAAAAATACCATAGCTACAGGATAAACAGTAGCATAAGCAACACTAGGAGCAGTAGTGTCTGTCATAGAGTCAGCTGCTGCAAGACCTGGAGTACTTGTCATACCACCAGTAATAGCTCCCATAAGGTCTAGTATGTTGATTTTAAGAACGTATTTACCCACTATGGCTGCTACAATCATAGGAATTAGTGTTATTAAGAAGCCTGCAATGAAAAGTGACCAACCGCTTTCTAAGAATGTTGCAACAACAGTTTTTCCAGCACTAGTGCCAACCCCAGCAAGGAACAAAATAAGACCTAATTGACGTAAAAGTTGGTTCGCTGAACCACTCATAGTCCACACTATAGGGCCTGTTTTGCCTATTGCACTTAAAGATAGTGCTATTAATAAAATGCCACCTGTTAATCCAAATGAGAATGACATTGAACCGCCAAAATCTAATGAAATTTTCCCAAAAAGAACCCCAATAACAACGCCTAATGCTACTGGAAGTAGGTCAGTGTCAGAAAGTCTTTTAGCATCATTCCCTAATACGTTTAATGCGCCTTTAAGATTGTCCTTTTCACCAACGATAGTTAGTTTATCACCCATTTTAAGCGTTAAATCAGGTGTAGGAGTAAGATCTAAGCTGCTACGACGAACACGTGTGATTGTACATCCATAAGTTTGTTGTAGGTTTATAGATTGAATTGTAGCATTAACAATGCTTTTGTTTGTAACTAAGCCTGTAACGATGTCTAAATCTGCACTTAGTGGAAGATCACGGTCACAAACCTCACCGATAAACATTTTCATTTTGTCTAATGCTTCTTCTGTGCCCACAGCCTTAACTAAATCGCCTTCTTGTAATAAGCTCTTTGCTGTTGGTGTGAATAATCCCTTATCGTTCATAATGCGAGAGACTACTGCGCCTGTCATTACACGCACTTTAAGGTCAGCTAATGAGCGGTTAAAGATGTTTGTGTTTGTAACTTTGAAAACCTTGCTATGTACAGTAGGGAATTGTTCTTTTGCTCTATTTTCGATTTCTTGTTCAACGTCTTTCACCTTTTGGTTTAAGATTTTAGGTAATAGTTTGATGAAAAGAATAACTCCAATCACACCAAACGGATATGCGATACCATAAGAAACAGCACTGCCGTCTCCAGCAAGTTCTTTAGCCGATGCAAGACCAGGAGTACTTGTTAATGCACCTGTCAGCAGTCCCACGGTGTCCATTACGTTGAATCCAAATATAAATTTTGTTGCAACGGCAGTAATAGCAGCTGCAGCGATAATTACTATAGCTAAAATGACCAATGATTTACCTTTTGATCTAAATGAGTCGAAAAATCCAGGTCCTGCTTGCATTCCTATAGTAAAAATGAATAACACCATGCCAAACTCACTCAAAGCACTAGGAATTACAACGCCAAAATGACCAAAAAGTAGAGCTACAAAGATAACTGCTGATACATCTAAAGATATACCTCTGAAATTAACACGCCCTAAAATAAATCCTAAAGCTACAATTACAAAAAGTGCAAAATAAGCACTTGAAAATAAACCATCAAACATTTTTACAAGAATTTAATTTTAAAATTTTAAGCAAATCTATCGCTTAAGCGCAAAGATAGCATAATTTAGGACAAAGATAATGCGAAAAAAGTTAACATTTTATTAAATTATAAAAAAAACTCTTTTTTATTTAAATTAAAGCATATAACTTTGCCATTTGAAATAATATAATTTTAAAAACAATGTTCGTTGTAAGGAGTATAGAGAAACTTAAAGAAATGTTAGACGGTTTCCGAAGAGAAGGAAGTATAGGTTTTGTTCCAACTATGGGAGCGTTACACGAAGGACATATTTCTTTAATCGAGAAATCTGTAGAAGAAAATAAATTTACTATTGCTAGTGTTTTTGTTAACCCTACGCAATTTAACGATAAAAATGACCTTAAAAACTATCCTCGCACTGAAGAAAACGACTTTGCGATGTTAGAAAATGCTAAATGTGATGTTGTTTTTGCGCCATCTGTTGAAGAAGTTTATCCAGAGCCTGACACTAGAGTGTTTGATTTTGGTTCTTTAGAGACGGTAATGGAAGGTGCGACTAGACCTGGACATTTTAACGGAGTTGCACAGGTAGTAAGCAAATTATTCGACTATGTAGAGCCAGATAATGCTTATTTTGGAGAGAAAGACTTTCAGCAAGTTGCCATAATTAAGCAAATGTGTAAAGATTTGGCTTTAAAAGTGAATATCATAGCTTGTGAGATTAAGCGTGATGTTGATGGGTTGGCTTTAAGTTCACGAAATATGTTACTTAGTGCCGAAGAGCGAGAAATTGCGCCTGTTATTTATATGACTCTAAAGGAGGCGATAAACAGAGCAAAATGGGATACGGTTGAAGGCACAAAAAAATGGGTTATAGAACAACTTGATTCAAATGATATGATGAAAAGCATCTATTTTGAACTTGTAAATTCTGAAACTTTACAATCTGTTGAATCGTGGGATGATGCAGATGATATTCAAGGTTGTATAGCAGTACAACTAGGTAATATTAGACTTATAGACAATATTAACTTTAAGAAATAGCAATATCTAATAGCTGTTTTTTATTTTAAGAATAAACTAACTTTTTTTTATATGTTTATAGAAGTAGTAAAATCAAAAATACATAGAGTTTCTATCACTCAGGCTGATTTGAATTATGTAGGTAGCATTACAATCGACGAAGATTTATTAGATGCTGCAAATATGATTGCAGGAGAGAAAGTTGCTATCGTAAACAATAATAATGGAGAACGCTTTGAAACTTACATCATTAAGGGTGAGCGTGGAAGCGGTTGTATTTGTGTTAATGGAGCTGCGGCACGTAAAGTTGCCGTTGGAGATGTTATTATTATCATCTCTTATGCTTTAATGGATTTTGAAGAAGCAAAAACGTTTACTCCAAGTTTCGTTTTCCCTGACACAGCAACAAATCGCATAGTAAAATAGACCATTTTAGGTATGAATTGCAAAAATAATAATTTTAGAGGCGTAATTTTCTGTAAATTAGCTTTTTGTAATGGTTTTAAGTCGAAATAAGATATAAATTTATCATAAAAATTTGCAAAAATATTTTTTTTGCTTATCTTTGCATTGCAATTAAGAAACAAAAGGTCTGATGGCCGAGTGGCTAGGCAACGGTCTGCAAAACCGTGTACAGCGGTTCGAATCCGCTTCGGACCTCAAAAAACCCCTCTACACAACGTGTAGAGGGGTTTTTATTTCTTTTTGTCATACATTTGTCATACCAGTGTTAAATTGGGTGCATATCCGAAGATTACACCCAAAAGATTAGGATTCCATATCATAATCAAAGTTATCTTCGTCAGCATCTTCAAATATTAACCCATAATCACCGAGTGTACTCATCAATTCATATCGTTCAGCTCTCTCTTCCTTTGAAATTTCATCCTCATATATACTTTCTAACTCATCTATTACAAATGGGGACCCTGACCTATCAATAAGTGTAAGGAATAGTTCGTAGGAATCGTAATTTTGAAAATTAACAGCATCGATAGAGTTGATCAAATTCATAAATCCAGAACTGCTCTCTTTCAACAGATATGCAAATATTTCATTCTTCAATATTCGCTCAGAGATAAAATTGTAATCCTTTCGCATAAAAACTTTATACGCTTTAGAGTCGCTTCTGATTTCATAGGTAAACATATTCTTACGACTAGCTTCATCATATATAATTTGATACAATGTCAAATATATTTTAGATGCTGTCTTACCAATAAAATTCTTAACCTTCTGGTCAATAGCATCAGAAAAAGTAAAAACACCTTTCAGTTTTATTTTTAGTCCAGATTCAACAAATTTCAAAAGGCTATCAGCACCTTTGTTTAA
>JAWXTO010000038.1:0-14106 GCA_044433545.1 Rikenellaceae bacterium | reverse complement strand
GTCGTAACACTTGACTACATTCGTTCACAGATGTTTAATAGAGACAAATATTACACAACCTACGTATCTAGCTACATGAAAAGTGCCCCAGCACTAATTTACAAAGGCGAACCAGTTGCCACAGTGCTTAAAAAGTTTGATAACAGTGGAGCTTGGAATCTTCCAGTAGTTACAGAGGATAGAAAATATATAGGATTTATATCAAAATCTAAGATATTCTCAGAATACAGAAACGAACTGCAAAAAAATTAAAATATCCCGAAAAAAAACACTGAAATAGGAATTTTACGTTAAAAATTGCATTGAATTTGTGTAATTTCACTTTTTTTCCTATTTTGCGCACTTAAATTGGTGTACAAACGTTAAAAGTACGCTAATCTATTTTTATAAACATAACAGAAAAGACTTGGAACTCATAATAAATAGCCACAACGCAATAATATATGCGATTATATTAATCATTTTGCTGTCTTTATCGGCATTTGTTTCTGGTTCAGAGGCTGCATTCTTTTCGCTGACTCATGTTGACATCGACAACATAAAAAAACACAACAATAAACTGTCAAACACAATAATTTCGCTTATTGAAAAACAAGACGAACTTCTGTCAACAATTCTAATTACCAACAACTTAGTAAATATTTCAGCTGTTGTTGTTGCCAATTCGTTAATCGACTCAATGTTTCAGTTTTCGTCTACATTAACCGAATTTATTATTAAAACAGTCATTGTAACATTTCTTCTTTTACTTTTTGGGGAGATTATGCCTAAAATCGCATCTACACACTCTCCAATTAAAGCCATTAGAATGACTGCTATGCCTTTAGAATTCCTTAGAAAAGTGCTTAAACCTCTTTCATATATATTAATTAATTCATCTAGTCGCATAAACGATTTAACAGCTCACAAAAAGGGTGGAATATCTATAGAACAGCTTTCTGAAGCACTAGAAATCGCACCTCCAAACACTGCCGAAGACAAGAAGATTCTTACTGGTATCGTAAAGTTCGTAAACACAGAAGTTTCTGATATAATGCGCAATAGAGTTGACATTGTGGCATTAGATATAACATGTGACTTTAAAGAAATTAAAGAAACTATCGTGGCATCAGGTTATTCACGTCTGCCAATCTATAAAGAAGATATAGACAACATAAAAGGGGTTTTGTATGTTAAAGATTTGCTTCAATATGTCGATGAAACTGAGCTAAGGTGGCAAAAACTGATACGCCCAGCATATTTCATCCCAGAACAGAAAAAAATCAACAATTTATTAGAAGAATTTCAAACAAATCAGGTACATTTAGCTATTGTAGTTGACGAATATGGTTCAACAAAAGGTGCTGTATCACTTGAGGATATTCTTGAAGAAATTGTAGGTGAAATTTCTGATGAAACTGACGCTGAAGAAAGAAGCCTATACACGAAAATAGGAGAAAATACCTTTATTTTTGAGGCGAAAACTCACCTTTCTGACTTTATGCGCATTCTAGACATTAACGAAACTGACATTGAACCTGTACGTGGTGAAGCAGAAACATTAGCTGGTTTAATGCTCGAAATAAAACACGATTTTCTAAAAACAGGCGATATTGTTGAAATTCCAGATTACAAATTCACCGTAATTAAAATCAACGGTCGCAGAATAGAAAAAATAAAGGTTGAAAAAACAGCTAAAGAAGTCTAAGAATGGCATTACATAAACATTACTGTATTTCTTCTGATATAAACGTCTATTTATGGGAAATAACCGAAACAATAGAAGAACTTATTAGCTTAGGAAACCTTGACAAAGACGAAACAGAAGTCGTTTTAGGCTTTAAATCTCAGAATAGACAAAAGGAATGGTGCGCAGTTCGTGCATTGTTACAATCAGTCAAAAAAGGCTCTAAAATCGGATATAACTCTTTCGGTGCACCATACATAATTGATGAAAAACAGTTTATTTCTATATCTCACACAGGAAAATTTGTTGCAATCTCACTCTCTAACAAAAAATCAACAATAGACATAGAGCTAAAAAATAGAAACTTTCAAAAAGTATCTCATAAATACGTTAACAAAGAGGAAGAAGTCTTAATAAGCAGCTCTGAAATAGAACCTAATCTAATTTTAGCTATTATTTGGAGTTTTAAAGAGGCTGTTTTTAAGTACGCAGAACACGGTGAAATAGACTTTAAAGCCGACATCCAAATAATAAACTTCGCTAATGGAAGAATAAACTTCCTGTTTCGAAAAAAGCCATCATCTGGTGTTTATATCATAGAGAACGAATATGTTCTTACTATCACAGAATAGAATTGATTTTGTAAAATAACATAGGCTGTCCGAACTTAATCGAACAGCCTATTTTGTTATTTATTTCATCAATATTATAGTGCTTTACCACCTAAATCTTTAATTACAAGGTTTGTAATGTCAACTACTACTGAAGGATCAGCATAAGGGAAAGGAGAACCCATTGTGTTAACCATATCAGACTCAAGTACTAAAGTTAAACCTGAAGTTTTAGCAATTTTATCAATTGAAGATTTAATTTTTGCAGTAATTGGAGCTAGAAGAGAGTTTTGTATGTTTTGAGACTCTGTTGTAGCATCTGTTTGATAGTTTTGAATACGTCTTTGAGCATCTTGTAACTCTTGTTCTTTTTGGTTTAACAAGATTGAAGACAAATTATCTTTAGTATCTTCATAATCTTGATATTTTTTTTGGTATTCAGCAATCATAACTTCATACTCTTTTTGCATTTCAGCTTGATAAGCATCAAACTTGATTTGAACAGAATCCATCTCAGGTAATGACATCATAACTTGATTTGTGCGAACCTGACCAATTTTTTGTGCTGAAGCAATAGCAGTAACACCTAAAACTGCTACAAATAATAATACAATTTTTTTCATGATTTAAATTTTATTTTTTAATTCTAGTAATAATTTCATTTGTTAAATCTAGTTGGGGTTTTTGATATATTGTTGATGTTGATGTTGACAAGTCGAAAATCATATCATAATCATTTTCTAAAGCAATTGCATCTACTGCACTAAGAACTTTTCTTTCTATAGGTTCCATAAGTTCTTTTTGCTTCTTTTCTAAAGCACCACCCTCACTGAAGAAATTCTCTTCATACTCATTTGCCGCTTTTTCCTTAGCAATAATTTGATTTTTTAGAGACTCACGAGACGTAACACTTAAAGATGATTCTACGTTACGAAACTCATTAAACATAGACTCAACCTCTTCTAGTTTTGAATCAGAGATTTTTTGACCATATTCTGCATATTGTTCTATTTCAGCAACCGCTGTCAAGTATTCTGGCATAGATTTAAACACCTTTTCTGAATATATATATGCTACTTTTCCAGAGCTTTTGCCATTTGAAACTTGCGCAAAACTCATTGATGACACTAATATCATCAATAAAGATATTAAAAATGTTTTTTTCATAATTACATTATTTAAAAGTTTAACATATAATTCATTCATTTAAGTGTTTAAAGAGTATCTAGAATGTCTGTCCCATAGAGAAGTGAATTTGTCCACCTGAAACAGAACTACTAGAAGGAGTAGTATCAAACCCATAACCCCAGTCGATACCAAACATACCAACGATAGGTAAATAAAGTCTAACACCAGCACCTAATGATCTTTTCAGATTAAAAGGTTGGAAAGTTTTCCAAGTCGAGTAAGCATTACCAGCTTCTGCAAAAGCTAAAAGATATACATTTGTCGAGCCTTCCATCAATACAGGATATCTTAACTCAGCAACCCATTTTGAATATACTCTTGCCTGTTCACCATAATTTGCATAAGGTGTTAAAGCATCATCATCATAACCTCTAAGACCAATAGTTTCTATACCATAAAGTGTATAACCTGTAACACCATCACCACCGACAGAGAAACCCTCAAAAGGAGATGGGTTATTGTCGTTATAACTACCTAGTAAACCAAACTCAGCACTTGTCATCAACACTAGTTTACCATTTTTTGTCATAGGTAAGAAAAATCGTGCCGCAGCATTGACTTTATAATATTCAATCCATTTATATCTTGTTTCATAATCCAAATCTTCATCATCCCAGTCTATACTCTTATTCATTAGAGACCATGGTGGAGTCGCTGTTAACTTTAATGAAACTTCAGAACCTCTACGAGGATATATAGATTGGTCAACTGAGCTACGAGATACTGTACCTGCAAATGATATAGTATTACAACTACCATCTTCGATTAAGAAAGAACTCCACTCATCAAGAAGATACGACTGATATGATAGCTCTCCACTAACTTGGAAATAAGGGTCTGGCCACTGTAAACGTTTACCAATACTTGCAGACACACCAATAGTACTAAACCTTGAATCAGTATCAGAATCATCAACATACGTATAATCGTCTGATGAATAGTAACCTGATTTTTGACCAGAATAATAAGCAGACATTGATAAAGAAATCGGTTTTTTACCTCCTAACCAAGGCTCTAAGAAAGTTAAAGAATACCCTTGATAGTATGTACCATTAGTTTGAATAGACAATCTCATCTGTTGATTATCACCAGCAGGATAAGGTGTCCATGCTCCTTTTTCTTTTAACCTTCTTAAAGATAAATTGTTAAATGCTATAGCAGCACTCACAACAATCATACCGCTACCCCAACCTCCAGAGAATTCAAACTGGTCACTACCTTTCTCTTCTAAATTAAAGTGAATATCAACAAGTTCATCATTAACTGGTTGAATATCTGGAACAGCTTTTTCAGGATCAAAGTGTTGTAGGTTACCAATTTGGCGTATAGAGTTAACCAACATTGATTGGTCATACAATTCTCCTGGACGAATATAAAGGTCACGACGCACAACCCTATCATGAGTACGATTATTGCCACTAATCACAACCTCGTTGATAGTAAACTGTCCACCTTCACTCATTCTCATCTCAATATCAATAGAGTCACCCTCAATTACGGTTTCAACTGCTTCAAGATTGAATGCTAAGTGTCCGTCATTTTGGTATATTGAAGATACTGTCATTGCACCTTCCATAGCAGACTGTCCATCAGTACCTAATCTTGACTCCATTGTCTTACGGTCATAAGTATCACCCTTATTTATACCTAATATTCTAGATAAAACTTCAGAGTCATGCTTAGTATTACCTACCCAACTAATATCTCTATAATAATATTTATTCCCTTCATTAATTTTGACATTTAGACCTACTCGTTTTTCATTGATAGTATAAAGAGAGTCTGAAATCACCGCACCATCTCTATAACCTTTACTGTGAAGGAAATCAACAAGCTCAGCTTTAGATGTTTCAAATTCTGTAGGTGTGAATTTTGCTGATTTCATTAAGTTTAATAATGTTTTCTCACGAGTTTTTGACATAGACGATTTAATCTTCTTTTCAGACAACTCTTCATTTCCATCAATATTGATTTCCTTGATTTTCATCTTATTGTTTCTGTTTATATCAAACGTAACAATAACATAATTGTCAATAAGAGAGTCGTTTCGTTGAGACACTTTAATATCTGCATTCAAGAAACCCTTTTCAGAATAGAATCGTTGAATTATATCTTTAGAATTATTTAAAGCGAACTCTGACATTTCTGTACGATTTCTAAAGTCTAAACGTTCTTCAAGCTCTTTTTTATTTGATTTAGTCGCTCCATTGATTTCCCAAACAGAAACCCTAGGACGTTCTTTTAAGATAAGCTCTAAATAAACATCTTCGTCATCAAGTTCTACGACCGCCTGTATGTCTGAATAATAACGTTGCCCCCATAGAGTTTGGATTGCGTTTGTTACGTAATCACTAGGCAAATAAATACTATCACCTTTTACTAAACCTGATGAGTTTATTATCAATTGTGATGGGATATGGTTTGAGCCCGAAATTTTAATATCTTTTAGTAAATATTTTTGCGGTACTGCATAATCTATAATAGGTAGATCAACTGTAATTGTATCTTTAAGTTGTGAGAACCCGTTCACAGTGCAGGCAAACAACAACATTAATGGTAAAATTATTTTTTTAAAACGTATCATATTTATAGTCTTCTTAATCTTTCTTCGTTAAATATATTTATTTAAATTTTTCGTTTTTTGTAACATTTACAGTTTTCCAAATCGTCGTTTTCGCATAGAGTATTCTTTTACTGCTTCAAAAAAGTCTTCTTTATTGAAATCTGGCCAATATTTCTTTACAAAAATCAACTCTGAATACGAAATTTGCCACAACAGAAAATTACTAATTCTACACTCACCACTTGTGCGTATCACTAAATCTGGATCGGGAATACCTTTCGTTAATAAGTGGTCAGAGATAAGAGTTTCTGTTATTTGGTCAACACTTAATTCACCCTGTTTAACTTTCTGAGCAATCTCCTTAGTAGCATTCACAATCTCACTTCTAGAACCATAGTTAAGAGCTACAACAATTGTTAAAACGGTATTGTTCTTAGTTTGTTCTACACAATTTTCGAGTGATTCAAGAACTTCATTACTTAGTTCATTTTTTTCATACAAAAAAAGAACTCTCACGCCTTTTTCGTTAAGGTTAGGAATCTCTAAAGAGATAACCTTACAGAACAAAGACATCAAACCATCGACTTCCTCTTTCGGCCTTGCCCAATTTTCTTTAGAAAAAGCATAAACAGTCAAAAATTCCACACCAATGTCAAGTGCAGAATCTACCGCTGTCCGAAAAGAGTCAACCCCTCTTATATGTCCCTCAGCACGCTCTAATCCACGTTCTTGCGCCCATCTCCCATTGCCATCCATAATAATAGCAACGTGTTTAGGCCTTGTTTTAATATCTAATTTCATCAAAAAAATGTATTTCGAAAAGCTTTCTCAAACGACAAAGATATAAAATTATATTATACTACTAAATTTTTATAATAAAATTATATTAACTTTCTCTTCCCCACATTAATTTTTTTGTCAATGTTTTAAAATAGGAATCGCTCTTCAATTTAATAATTTTCGCTTTTATTTTTGACAATTCAACCGTAAACTCAGCATTATTATAAGCGTTAAAACTCATATTATCTACTGTAGCGAACGAAGGTTCTATACGGCTATTAACTTTTAATGAAATTATTGAATTATTAGAAACAATAAGCGGTCTCATCGTTAAATTATGAGGTGCTATAGGCGTTATAATAAAACAATTACAATCTGGCGAAACTATAGGTCCTCCAACGCTAAGAGAATAAGCCGTAGAACCTGAAGGAGTCGAAATTATCAATCCATCAGCTTTATAAGTAGTAACTTTTTCATTTAAGATTTTCATCTCAACACTTATCATACTTAAACCGCTTTTTTGGAGTGTAAATTCGTTAAAACAGTCAATCGTTTTCATTTCTCCATCAAAAGAACCACTAATTGTCAACATGTCACGCACTTCCACATTAAATTCGCCTTTAAAGATAGCATCAAAAGCGTCTTCTGCGTTATTTGCGTTTGCTGACAACAAAAAACCTAAATTGCCACTATTAATTCCTAATATTGGAATGTCAAAGCCTGCAACCTCTCGAACACATTTCAAAAAAGTGCCATCTCCACCATAGCTAATGAAGTACGACACAGAATTTAACACATCTTTATCTTGAGAATAACATTTAAACTCAAAATTTTGACGATTTTTCAATCCATTGACATACTCTTCGTTAAAAAACAGATGAAAATTATATTTTTCTGACAAACAAATCAACTTTACTAACTCATTCTCAGACAAATAATTCTCACTTGCAGCATAAATTCCAATATTCATTAAAAATCAATTTATATTATAACACACAAATTGCAAAATTATTATATATCTTTGTATTATTCAAATAAAAAAAATAAAACTGAACAAAATTAACAAACGAATAATTAACATTATGACAAGATTAAGCGTAAACATTAACAAAATTGCGACTATACGTAATTCTCGTGGAGAAAACACTCCAAATGTTGTTGAAGCTGCAATTAATTGTGAACGTTTTGGTGCAGAAGGCATAACAGTACACCCACGTCCTGACGAAAGACATATAAGATATAACGACGTAAGAGATCTAAAAAAAGTTGTTAAAACAGAATTAAATATCGAAGGCTACCCTTGCGAAAGTTTCAATGATTTAGTGTTAGAGGTAGTTCCTGAACAAGTAACTCTTGTTCCTGACCCTCCAACAGCACTTACATCAAACGCTGGGTGGGATACTATCACAAATCAAGAACTTTTAAAAGAAATCACTGCAACATTTAAAGCAAAAGGCATTCGTGTATCTATTTTCGTAAATCCTGATTTAGAAATGATAAAACATGCTGCAACAACAGGATGTGACCGCATAGAACTATACACAGAACCATTCGCCTCTAAATATGCAAAAGGAGAAAGAGAAACTGCCGTTAGAGATTTTGCAGATGCAGCAGCCCTAGCCCTAGAATTAGGTTTAGGAGTTAATGCAGGACACGATTTATCTCTAGATAACCTTAGATTCTTTAACGAAAACGTCAAAGGATTAGCAGAAGTTTCTATAGGTCACGCATTAATTTCTGATGCTCTATACCTGGGACTTGAAAACACAGTAAATTTATACAAAAACGAGTTAAAAATTGAAAAACGTTAATCCTATACACCAAGATATATTCAAACGAATAGGGAGAATTGCTGACGACAATGGTGTAGAAGCCTATATCATAGGTGGATATGTACGTGATTACTTCTTAAATCGAGAATGCAAAGACATAGACATTGTTGTTGTAGGTAGCGGCATAGAAATAGCTGAAATTCTAGCTCAAGAATTAAAAACCAATCTTTCGGTATTCAAAAGTTTCGGTACAGCAATGTTACGCACACACGACATAGAAATTGAATTTGTTGGTGCACGTAAAGAGTCATACAGAATAGACTCTCGTAAGCCTATTGTCGAAGATGGCACATTTTCTGATGATATTAGCAGACGAGATTTCACAATAAACACACTGGCATTTGGTCTAAACGCCCACAATTTTGGTGAATTAATCGACACTTATAATGGCATAGAAGATTTACACAATAAAATTCTAAAAACGCCGTTGGACCCTGATACAACCTTTTCTGATGATCCTCTACGAATGATAAGGGCTATTAGATTTGCTACACAGCTTAACTTTACGATAGTAGACGAAACATTTGAGGCAATAAAACGCAATGCGCACCGCATAGAGATAGTTTCTAAAGAACGCATAATCACAGAATTAGATAAAATAATGATGTCTAAAAAGCCGTCATTAGGATTTTATCTTTTTGACCAATCTGGCTTATTAGAGCTTATCTTAAAAGACGTTCATCGTCTTAAAGGTGTCGAAAAAGTAGGAAATAGAGCACACAAAGACAACTTTATACACACTTTAAAGGTGCTTGACAATGTAGCTGAAAAAAGTAATAACATTTGGCTTCGATACGCTGCACTATTCCACGACATTGCCAAACCTCGCACTAAAGCATGGGACGAAAAGGTCGGTTGGACATTCCACGGACACGAAACATTAGGTTCTAAAATGGTAAACACTATCTTTAGACACCTAAAAATGCCTCTTAATGACAAGATGAAGTACGTGCAGAAACTTGTGTTTTTACACCTACGACCAATCATTTTAGCAGAAGATATTGTTACAGATTCTGCTGTTAGAAGGTTATTATTTGAGGCTGGAGATGATGTTGAAGACCTTATGACACTATGCGAAGCGGACATTACTAGCGGAAACGACTATAAAGTCAAAAAATATCTGCGTAATTTCGAAATTGTTCGTCAAAAGATGAAAGAAATCGAAGAAAAAGACAGGATTCGCAACTTTCAGCCGCCTATCACTGGTGAAGACATTATGAAAAGATACAACATAAAACCTTCAAATGTCATTGGAGACATAAAAATACGTATAAAAGATGCTATTTTAGACGGAAAAATCGAAAATGACTATAATCAAGCATACGCAATGATGGAAGAAATTGCAAAAGAGTATGGTTTAGAATAAAACGCAATGAGGTATATTTCAAAATTTAGCTGGGTACGCTACCGCTATGAATTTGGTGAGCGCAAACGCCACCTCCTTAAAGAGCCATGGGCAGGAGGTATTGTTCTTGTAATTTGTGTTATTATAGCACTATTATTAGCTAATTTAGAATCCACGAGCCACTGGTATCACTCGATACTCTCGTCTCGCTTATCATTTAACATCAACTCAGGAGATGGATTTAATCTTGAATTTCCACAAGGGTTAACTGTAGAGAAGTTCATTAACGATGCGTTGATGGGCATTTTCTTCTTTGGGGTTGGTTTAGAGATAAAACGAGAGGTATTAATAGGTCAACTATCATCATTTAGGCGTGCGATTTTGCCTGTTATTGCTGCACTGGGAGGAATGGTTCTTCCCGCATTAGTTTACGCATTTTTTAATAGTAACACACCTACAGAAGCTGGCTGGGGAATCCCAACAGCTACAGACATCGCCTTTGCAATTGGCATTTTATCAATTTTAAGCAACAAAGTACCTCTTTCTTTGAAGGTTTTTCTTACTGCTTTAGCAATTGCAGACGACCTAGGGGCTATAATTGTAATAGCTGTATTCTATGGAAGCACTATAAACTGGATGTGCCTAACAATTGCCTTTATTATAATAGCCATTGTTTATCTCATAAACCGTTTAGGCGAACGCAGATTAATGTTTTATTTGATTCCTGCAATTGTAACATGGAGTTTGTTCTATTATTCGGGAATTCATGCCACTTTAGCAGGTGTTTTAATGGCTGTTTTGATTCCTATGCGTCCACGATACAGCAAAATGCACCTACTGAATCAATCGAACCGTACAATAGAAAACATTATAAACTCTACGAACAACAATGATGATGAAAAGTACTATTCTAACCTTTCAGATTTATCAAATCTTTCGTATAGTTCTATAAGCATGAGTCATTTTCTTGAATCTAAGCTAGCTCCTTTCATAACTTTTATAATTCTACCTATTTTCGCACTAGCAAACGCAGGTGTAACGATAAATTTTGACGATTTAAACATTTTTGTGAAAAATTTAGATGGAAGTTCAATCGGAATGGGGATTTTCTTTGGTTTAGTAGTAGGGAAACCTGTAGGTATTTTCATTACTAGCTGGATAGCTGTTAAGTTTAAGCTTGCTGACATGCCTTCTGACGCATCATGGAGTATGCTATTTGCAGTTGCTTGTCTAGGTGGTATAGGTTTTACGATGTCTATCTTTGTTGACACTTTAGCCTTTGGTTCGACAAACCCAGAACTTGTCGCTCAAGGGAAAATAGCAATACTTTTTGGCTCTATTGCCTCAGCCCTATTAGGAGTTTTGCTGATCAATCTTTTTACCAAAAGAAAGAGTAACTAAGTCCATTCGTCATAGAGGGGTGACTAACAAGGCGATTTTTGGAGCTTCCGAAAGTTCCAAAATCATCTTGTTAGTCACCCTTTCACACTAAAATTTATGCTAAAAACATATTCCCATCACTATTGTCATTGAGGTGTTTTGTAAAACGATTATAAAACTCAACTGCTATAGACGAAAGGTAAAATTTAGCAACTTTTAAGGTTGAACCGTCTTCACCAACATATAAATTTTCTAGTAAGTTAACATCAACTTCAAACTTATAATATCTCCATGAAGAGGCTGTCCTTCTAATCTTTGCACTGTCGTATCCATAACCCACAATAACCCAATTTTCAAGATCTAAAGAGCCATAAACCACAAAGCTATATGCCACTAAAGCCGTACTCCTCAACTCAGCAACAACCGTATCAAATCTCACAAGACCTATATTTCCATAATCTATCTCACGTGTCAATAGATATGGCTTCAAAGGGCAATAATCATCTTCTTTTAATGTAAAATTCATGATGCTTTCACCATTATAGAATGTTTTTGATGATAAAACAAAGCCCGAAATGTCTCTTTTAGTCCAAAAACCACTAGCTATAGAGTATACATACGCATAATCATACGCCTCGTTATAAGCCATAATCTCATCATAATAAACAAGAAGCATCAAAGTAGAATTATCAAAATACTCTTTATCCTCATCACTAAAATTGTCAGACGCAACACTTATTTTTGAACCTGACAAGTAAAGTAACCCTTTATTTGATATAAAAAACAGCATTTTATTTACAGAAATAATGTTGCTATTTTGTAAAATAATATCACTCGACACTTTTACAATTCTATTATACAACACTGATGATGTTCCTTGTTCTAAAGAGTAAATCCCATCAGAAGTAAACACCGTTAATGGGTAAATCCCTGTTGTTTCATTTACGTTATCTGAAAGAACTGCCGCAAGAGCATATATTTCAGTAGAATAAATCTCTCCAATAAAATAGTTATGTTGTGCTTCATACACATAAGGATTACCAAAGTTTGAAACTATTATTTTACTTTTTTCGACTAATAAGTTTTCAATAATTGGCAGTTCTGCAACTGTTGATTCATAAGTAAACATCAAAGTGTTGTCCCCAAAGCTGTATTTATCATCATAATCAATGTGGTAACTGTAATTCAGCCCATAAGATGGGGTCAAAGTAAATTTTTTAAACTTGCGATAGATTCCAGTTGTGCTATCATAGTAATACGCTGTAAGCTCTTTAGCTCGTGAATCGGGGTAAGACACGACAGGCGGAAAGGCTACAAGATTAAGGTTTCTAATTGTTGCATAGTCACAATAAGGCATCCTGTTTTGAATGTACAAATTCTCTGTATCGCCTTCAATTCTAACTACACAAACCAACTCCTTATCATCATCGTACGTTAAATCATAATATGATGAACCAGAATCAGGTAGATCACCCTTAAAGAAAGGATCTATCTCTTCAGAAAAAACAGTGCATACTCCATATTTATGTAGCCTATTGTTATACTCATAATCTCCAGACACTGTTGTTTGATGGTTAGAGTAATTCGGAACATACACATCATTAAACTCTATATCATCAAAATCATCTTTTGTCAACTCAATACTTAACACACCATCTTCACACTCTGAGAGCTCATACTCTTTAAGCAAATAAAAAGGCGATTGTAGCGCATCTTTTGTTGAATCAGAAAGACAACAAATAACATCTCCTTGATAATAGGTACCATAGGAAATAGATGTCGACATAAAGGATGCTAACGTAAAATTATCTAAATCATAAATTGAATTATCACGTGAAGAATAAATAACTATAGAATCTACAATATCCGTATCAAATAAATCATCAGATAATTCAATCTCACAACTTGCTTTATACCCTTGAAGATCTATATAGACCGTAAATGTAGTGTCACTTTGTTTAACCCTTAATGTATTACTCCCGTCAGAATGAAACTGTAACATATAAATTTTGCTTGATTTCACCACCGAACCATCATAAAGTTTATATGCAAAAAACAAATAAACAGCACCTGTTATATAATCTAAATCTTCATAAATTAACGTCCGTGTACTATAATAATACTGTTTTGAATCTACCTCATAAGTACTTAAATCACTAACTGTTATTTCTGCTACACGACACATTCCGTCATCGTCGTCTTCGTTAGTTTTAAATTCATACGTAAACAAAACATCATTAATAGGTGTAAGTTGGTCAATATTAAACTCTATGTAAGCATCATTATACCATACAAATTGTTTTTCTACGATTGGTGATTCTTCTGTATATTTTATTGATAAATAATTACCAAAACAAGTCACCTTAGGTGTATTATAATTAATATTCTGACAAAATTCAAAAACCTCTTCTATCTGCTCACCCAACTTAATATAATAAATGTAACCATTCTTTTCAGCGATATATTTTTCTATGTCATCACTGTCATGTACAAACAAAATTTTGTATTCTGAAGGAATATCGACCGTTTCTTCTATTGAAAAATCTGATACATTTTCCCAAACTTTACCCTTTAATCTGAGGTTTTTAATATCTGAGCAAGACCCTTTTGCAGGTATAACATTAGCACTATTTATACCCTGTATTTCTACTGTTCCAACTTTCCTAGTCATAATCTAAATCTTTTAATTCATCACTTATTAATGTTTTATCTCTTAATAGAGCATAAAAATCTGAAGTATT
>JAWXTO010000037.1:0-14272 GCA_044433545.1 Rikenellaceae bacterium | reverse complement strand
TGTTGCTCAAACATAAAGACATCTCTTTCGACACCTGTTTGCTCCATATAGTCCAAAAACAAATCGGCTGTAGTCGTGCCATCTTCGTTTATATTAGTAGCCCCATCTCCAGTAATTAAAATATTGTCGACGTAACCCTGTTTATAAAGTCTGACTGTCTCCCAAAGCCTATCAGCACGACCATTTTCAAAAACTATAGCACCAGTTTCCTCGTTCATAGACGAAAAACCACCCATTATTATAGCAACCCTATAATGTTTTGTAGTGTCTATTGTCGACACATTATAATCTTCTACAGTTTTACACCTCACATAATCAACCAATAACATGTTCGTTGACAGCAAAAACAAAACTATAGTTGATGTCAAAAAAGTCACTTTTAATTTTTTATTCTTTCTAAACACAAAGAATAAAATCAATAGGATTATTATCCACGTAATTGGAGAAATGAAAATTGAGAAGAATTTTGATATTTCGTAAAACATTTTTATAAGATTAAGTAATTCTCTTTTAAGGGGAGTTCTAATAAATGGCTTTATTTGAGTTTTTAGAAGTTCCCTTAAGTTATCATATACATTAATTTACTCACGACACGCTTAAATATCGTATGATATGACAGTGCTGATTTACACAGCCTTTTATTCAATTTTAATTCATCAGGAAAGTCACATTCAACACTATTATTTGGGTCAAATTCACATTTAAAGCGACTCCATTTCTTGCAATTTGTACCATCTCCATCAAAACCATCATTTTTCACTAAACTTTTAATAGGGAAAAGAGATAGTTTATCTTGCAAAAATTGAGCATAACAAAATCTTATTGCCCACGAACTGGTCTTGCCTTGTTTCACAGCCTCTAACATTCCAAAACAATCAGAACCACCCCATTTGTTGAATTGTCTACGGTATTTCACACACTCATCCCAATCTTCAAGCTTCCAATCGACACTGTTCCATCTATCAGACCATGTTGCCCAGCCCCATGAACTACTTCGTGTACAGAAATATGAGCTGTAACCATAATTTCGAGGAGGTGTCACCTTATTTGTGTACCCACAAATTGAAAATAGTTTAGGTTTATCTTCATAGTAATCAAGTGCACCATTCATATATGAAAGAAAATTATACGAAAAGACTAAATCGTCTTCTAAAACAATAACTTTCGTGTGTTTTCTAAGAACCTTGCCCACACCATCAATTATAGAACTTGCAAGCCCTTTGTTTGTTTGTGAAAATTCATATTCTACACAACCAAACCCATCTATTGTTTTAACGAAATCTTGTACAGCCTGCACCTTTTCTTTCTCACCATGTTTGTGTTCTCTTGCACCATCCACAAAAACATATAACGAAGAATTTTGCGCCTCTTTATTAGACAATAACGAGGCAATTGTATGCTTTAGCGGCTCTAATCTATTAAAAGCAAAAAGCACTATTGGAGCTAATGTTTTCATATAAATAATGACAAATATAATTTAACATATTCTATAGACTTAACTTTCATATCAAACAAATAACTTCTTTCAACAAATGTTTGTACTAATTGTCTCCTACCTTCACTATTAAGGTTATAATAATAATCTATTCTATCTGAGATTCCAGAAATATCATTAACAGTATCTAAAGATTCAAATCCCACCACTTCACATATTCCTCCACCATCAGACATTACAACAACTGGCTTACCTAAATGTAAACACTCTAAAGCAGCTAAGCCAAATGTTTCTGTACTTGACGGGAACACGCACACATCCATTAATTTTTGATAATTAAAAATGTCAGATTTATGACCAGAGAAAAAGACCTTATTGGAAATGTTTAATTTATCTACTAATGACATCAGTTCTTTTTTTTCTGCCCCATCACCAACTAATAAAAGTAAAACATTACCTTTATCTTTTGACCATGAAGCAAAAGCTTCAATCAACAAATCTATCCTTTTTAATTTTATAAAATTAGAAGTTGTACCTACTATAAAATCATATTTTCCACCTAAATCGACCTTAACGGTGTCATTATAATCTTTAAACCTTAGTCCATTATATATAAGTATATTTGATTTAGCCTTTGCACCCCAATTTTGCCAGAATTCCTTTGTATAATTGGAGTTATACACCTCTACATCAATTATATTATTAATGAATAATTTAAATAATTTCCATTTAATATGGTAAACATAATTTTTCTTTCTCCCATATCCCAATACGCTATGATGTGTAAAAATATGTTTTTCTTTATCGAACAACGTGCAACATGATAATAATGGAATAAAGCTGTGCCAATGTACAATGTCATATTGCGATTTAATGCGCTTAAAATGCGACAATGTAGAACTCTTTGTTCCATAACCATAATATAATCGTACTCCTAATTCTTTAAACAAAAAATCCCATTGTGGATTTATATCAGAATAAACATATACACCAACTTCAACATCTTCACATAATCTTTGATAATAACACAAATCTAAAACAAATTTTGAAATGCCTCCAATTTGCATATTAGTCAATACATGTAAAACTTTCTTTTTATTTTCCATAATACTTTCTAAAAACAAAATCAACAACAACATTTGGCATAAAACACAGAAATAAATAAACATAATTTATATATATTCCTGAAGAAAATTTTATAGCCCTAAAAGCCTGTAATATAGCTAATCTCCGTTCACCTCCTCTCAAGAAAAGGTTACATCTTATTTTATACCAATAACTTATATACCTTTTCAAATCACCTCTATTTTGCTTAGTATTATTTAAAATAAATTCTAATTGATCACCAACAGAATTACCCCTTGGTATGTTTACTGGCTTAGAATTAACTCCATAATCCGATTTAAGTACATATATAGCCTTGGAAGCTTTAGAATATGCTATATTAAAACAAGCTGCTAATTTTGCCCATGTTATCAGGTCTTCACCATTGGTTACGCCCACAGGGAATCCTCCAATTTCTAATATTGCCGATTTTCTAACAACGATACTGATAGAAGATATTGGGGGATTTGAATTCGTGGCTACTTCAAAGTAGTTATCCAAAACACCATCATCACCAGCTATTTTTAAATGCCTAATTACCGTAGGCGAAAACTTCTCACCATCAAAAAACTCATAATTTACTGCAAAAACAGAACATTGTGGATATTTATGAATAAGATTAACCTGTGTTTCAAGATAATCATTATGCCATTTATCATCAGCATCTAAAAATGCAATATATTTACTCTTAGCGTCCTCTATACCCCTATTTCTAGCAGAAGAAACACCTCCATTAGTTTGAGAAATAAGCCTAATCCTCGAATCAGAAATTGACCTAACAACCTCTACACTATTATCTGTAGATCCGTCATCAACAATAACAACTTCAAAATCTTGAAATGTCTGATTTAAAACCGACTCCAAAGTTTCTTTTACTTGTCTCGCTTTATTATATAGCGGAATTACTACTGAAATCATATTTTATGTGTTTTTAGAATTTTTCAACCCTATCATCATTCCATAAAATGCAATAGGGCAAGTCAATGCGGCTACAGAATAGTTAACCGTATTTTCAGTGTACATCGAAACCATAATAGCAGCTAGGGAACTTGCAGATATAACTGCACAATATTTTACAGCATCGCTATTTTGCCTTTTATTAAACTCGACAAAACAGCTAATAATAATACTAACAAATGCTAAAAGATATAGTACAACACCAACAATGCCATTATCACAACAAATTACGACATAATCATTGTGGGCAGCCTTTAAGCCTCCAAACACGTGATTTGTGTACATATACCCCTGAATTGTGCCCGTACCAGAACCCATAATTTCATTATCAACATAAAACCTATCAGTCAAATCTTCCCACATTGCAAAACGCCCATTACTATTGACCTGGTCCATAGTCACATCTCCATTTTGCAAGTCTTGAATAGTAACATTACTTCCACTCCCGAACATTTTATTTCGCACAGCAGGAACATAGAATACGGAAACGACTCCTAACATTACGATAATAGCTAATGGAATAACTGCTCGAATCTTATATCTAAAAATTGCAAACATTGAGAACATAGCAACATTTGCTAATAACGATGTTCTGTATACCCAAATAATACAAGGCAAAACAAATAAAATAGCAAATAACACATCTTTCTTCTTTCTTCCAAACAACATAAATGCAGCTAACGATATAGCTGAAATAGACATATAATGAAGCGACAATGCCGTTGAATAATAAAATACTCCATCAAATAAATATATTACATATGGAATAAAATAAACACATAAAGAAAACAAGGCTACTTTTCGCAAATCCTGCGAAATTTTCAACACTAGCCTTTCATCAGTTACGAACGTCGAACATACAAAGAATAAAAGCAAAGGATAGGCATATTTCAATATTGCCCTTAGAGCATAACCTGACGAAAATTCACTAAACGCACTGCCTAATGCTACCCATAATAAAAACAGTATATAAATGAAAATAGGAAAAGTAAACCGCACACCTCGCCCAAAGAACGTAAGCATCAGCACGAATATCCCCATCGTCAACATAAGTCGTATAGCCGCTAAATCAATAGCTCCAGCTGCATAAAATGCAAACAACGATGTAATTATCAAAAAATATATTAGATATCCACCCCTTGCAACCTCAAACTCCTTCTTCTCACCTTTATCACGGTACGTAAGTTTTGTATATGGCTTTCTAATACCGTTTAAGCATAAGAACAAGAATATCAAGAAATAAAAATAATTAAGTACACCCATTATAGCTTACTATATAAATCTAAAAAATTGTCTGTATAATTTTTGTGGTCAAAACGACGAACATACTCTATCGCTCGGTCTGAATATTGTTGTAACATCTGTCTATTAGTCACTAAACTATTGATATTTTGAGCAATATCCTCGACATTCTCAGGGTCATGAAGCAGCCCAACCTCTCTATCGGCAACAACTTCGGGCAATCCACCCACATTCGCAGCTACTAAAACCGCACCTCTTGCCATTCCTTCAATTGCCGTAAGTCCAAAGCCTTCACTTCTTGATGGCATTAACAAAATATCGACTTTATCATAACATTTTTCAATTGTATCTTGCCCTTGTCGACCTAACCAATCAATACTATCCTCAACACCTAGCTCTATAGCTTGTTTGTGCATCATTTCTCTTAGAGATCCATCACCGACTATAAGCAATCTTGTTTCTGGATATTGTTTATTCACCTTTTCAAACGCAGGTATGACCAAATCCATACCCTTTATACGCTCTAGTCGACTCACCACACCTAGTGTTAGGTGCTCAGAAAAAGCCTTTTTCTTATCTCGTATCGAGATACAAGATGGCAAGGCATTATATATAGTGAAATGGTTACGCTTTTTAAGCTGTGTTTGAGGCGTGTATAGCTGTGACGTTCCAAAAAAAGACTCTTCAGCAAGTTTTGTGATACATGTGAACGCTTTCACACAACGTTTTTGAATAAAATGAACTAGTTTTAAGCTCGGATAAATATCTGCTGATGTATGTGCAGTTGCTAAAACTGTTTTCACTCTCAAAAGTTTCAAAAGCACAATAGGAATCGCTCCAGGGGTCATATATTGTACATGTGCAACATCAGGCTGTACTCGTTTCACCACGTATCTTAGGTTGTGAAATAAGAAAACTATAGACTTCCAGCCAAAAATTCGCTCACCAGTTTTACTAAAGCATACAACCTTACACCCTGTCTTTTCAAATCGCCTAACTACACTCTCTGTAAACTCAAAATAACACGCAACAGTGACCGAATGCCCCGCACCACATAACGCCTCAACCAAGTTAAGAGTCTGCACCTCTGTACCTCCCACAAGTAAGCATGGAATACAAATTAATATTTTCATAAATTTTACAAAAGGTATTTTTTATAAATTTCTATTGTTTGCATAGCGCACTTTCTCCACGAAAATTTATTAGCTTGAGAAATAACCCTTTCTTTCATATCGTCTAAATCAAATTTCTTTTCGTCAAAATTACGCATTACTTCTGCCATAGCTTTAATGTCATACGGATCAACATAAATTGCAGCATCACCACCTACTTCTTCTAAAGAACTATTCTTACATGTAACAACTGGCGTTCCTGAAGCCATAGATTCTAGGATAGGCAACCCAAAACCTTCATATAATGATGGGAAAAATGTCGCTGTTGCTGATGAATATAAATTTGCTAATTCTTCATCTGTCACTCCACTCACAAAGTGTACATTTTCAGACAATCCGTTATTAGCAACCACATTAACGGCATCATCACTAGGCGAGTTCCATACAACAATTAAATGATGATTAACATTTTTATGAAAAAACTCACTATATGCCCTTATTACAGATATAGTGTTTTTACGCTCACCGTTACATGAAACACACAAAAAGAATGGTGCATCACCACAATAATCATTTTTCACGTGTTTTCTTGGCTTAAACAACTCGTCATTATAGCCCCAGTAAACCACGTCAACCTTATCTTCTGGGACATTCATATATTTCACAATGTCTCGTTTAGAAGCCTCACTACATGTAATAATACCTTTACATTGTTGGGCTATTTCTGTATAGTTTTTACGTGCAAAATCTGTATTGAACACCTTTTCAGGATAAGAAAAGAACATTGCATCATGTATCGTAACAATAGCTTTTTCAGGATGTGCGACGTAAGCAAAATTATGAGGTATATGCAATAAGTCATATCTTGTCACCACATCCATCAAGTGCATTTTATCTAGCACATCACGTTTTGGAAGATAAATATGTTTCTTTTTAAAAGGAACGTTAAAGCTTTTAGCCCCAATACCTTTCATATTTTGAGAAAACAACTCAACCCTAAACGGAAGCTCTCCACAAGCCGCCAACGCATTCACTAAATCAATGGTTGTGCGACCAATTCCCGACACACGCCCTGTCACAAAATAAGGAACTGATGAATTTACATCAATCAATAGTTTTTTCATATAATGTATAAAGTGTTTTACAATGCTGTGTTATAGAAATTACAGATTTTTCATCTTTGATTTTTATTACTCCATGTTTGAGAATCGTCTCAATCCTCGATTTCATTTCATTAACATCGTTTGGGGCTACTAACCATCCATTCACGCCCTCAACTATCTGCATTTCTGCCCCTCCACAGCGAGTTGCTAATACAGGTTTTCCCATAGTTATAGACTCAGAAATCGTCAAGCCAAACACTTCGAGACAAATTGTAGGATGTACCATAATATCATACCCACCAATAGTCTCATAAAGCTTTTCAGGCTCTATCTTCCCTATCCATTCAATGCGTTTATCTTCACAGTATTTTAGTTGAAGCTCTCTCATATAACATTCTTCTTTCTTGTTACCCGCACCACCGACTATATACAATTTAACGTTATTACTTTCAACTTTTGAAAAGGCTTCTAGTAAAACATGAACCCCTTTAACGTAAGATATCCGCCCTACAAAAAAGAATTTTATTTTATTATTCAATGGCTTACGTTCTATGCTCTTAGGCAAAGGAATGCCGTGTTTTATAACAGTGATTTTCTCTTGTGAAGCCCCATTTAATATCATCGAAGATTGAATTGCGTAGCTTGGAGCTATTAAAACCCTACTTTTTTGAGCAATTGTTTCCCACTCAGAGATTTTATTCTTAATATTTAGTGCTGCTGTTGCTATTGGCGTAACTACATATATAAATGGTAGTTTTCTAAATATATTTCCAATTTTTAATGCAACTTTATTCGGAAAAATTCGAGCAATAGGATAAACAGAACCTCCAAATTTAGTGTTTTTAAGGACACATTTCAGACATCCTTTTTGAGATAGTTTATCATGACATATTTTATCTTCACTATTTAACAGTGCACCTGCTGGGCAAAGCAAACCACCGTGATGAGCAGTGACAATTACTGGAATATTAAGCCTTTCCCCTATCTCTACAATTTCTCGTTTTTTGCTGTGAGCATGAATTATATCTGGTTTAATGATTTGAACTACTTGTTCTAGTCTATGCTCAGAAACATCGTTAGACACTTCATACAAATCAATTCCTTTGTAATTTTTACATTGAACATCACACTCATTTGAAACAAATGACATAACTATCACATCAATTCGTTGACAAATAAATTCATCTACGATATTTTTCACATAAACCTGCCCTCCACCATAAGTGGAAAACAAATCACCTGAACATATTTGTAATATTTTCATTGATTTTATCTCTTAAATTCTGAAGTCACTTTTAACATCATTTCATTAAGGTTATCTTGTAAATCTTTAATCTTATCTTGTGGTTTTAAAGAGACATTATTCTTAAAAAATTCGATAGTCTCATCTCCACTGAGTTCAATTGGCTGCTCTGTATAATCTATCGAAGAATAATAATCATGAAATTTATAATCATAGAATGCTGTTGGCATTGTTTCTCTATCTACAATTCTTTTGTTAGGTATCCCAAAAGCATCAGCTATAATTAACCCATGTAAAGAAGATGATACAATACATTTACACTGCTTAATCTCACTTATTACTATTTTGGGATTACGTAGTACATTTATAAACAAAACATTTTCACCAACAAATCGACTTTTAATCTCCCTCATTTTTACACTATCTTCATCAACAAAATGAGGAATTATACCTATTTCATATTTCACGTCGACTTTCTCTGAAAAAACAAGTGGCATCAATATACCAGGGTCACCAAGTATAATTTGAGAATTATTATCAAAATTTGATTTTGTTAGTTTTCCTCTCACAGCCAACACTTTAGCATTTGGAAAGCTATATTTTATATCATCTCCTCCTGCACCAACTATATAACCATGGAATGAGGGTGGTATCCATTGTAAAATAGACCCTACTATAATCAAATCTGATTTTCCCCACGAGCAAAATACAGGTGTTAAGCCATAGTGTTTAACAATATAAGGCTGTAGGCAATCTCCAAAATTATTTAATGACCTGCCCCAGTTAATTTTTATCAAATTTTTTAGTATATATTTTCCTATAATCGTAGTTGGTATTCTAACAAAAAGTAAATATAAAATTTCTATAATTCGCTGTTTCATAATAGTGTTTTTAAAATTTAATTTTCAATTTAATTCTAGACACAATATCTCTCATGCCTCGTGAAGTGGCATATAATACGACAAAGTATAGTGTTGAAAACATCAACACAACAATAGCTGAATATCCAACCCATGAAGTAAAGCCATCTGTAGGCGCAATAAAGACTATATAATTCTGTGAAACATAAGTTACTACAGCAAACACAGACACAAAAACACCTAAATATTTAACAAATGAGAACCAGTAAGTTCGCTGAGGTAACTGAAAGCCATCTCTAAATAAAAATATTGGTTTCCAGCCCCACACAATAATAAACGAGCTTACTAATCCACCCATTAGTACACCACTAATATCCCAAAAAGTACCACCTACAATTGCTACTGATATGAAAATAACAGATTCAACAATTGGTGCCCACGTATCCGAAAACAATCCGAATCCAAATATAAATTGATTAACTGCACCCCTACTAATAAATATAAACAGCCTACAACAAATTAACGTTACTACTACAGAATTAAGAACATATTCTGACCCCAGCCACAACGCAATAAAATAACCAGATAAATTATAGATACCAAAAACAATTACCCCAGCAATAAACATACGAATTGCCATTAATTCCCAAAAAACCTTTAGGGCTGTGTGTCGTTTCCCCTCTGCAATAAGATTCCCGATAGATGCACCAGTAGAACCCAATAAACTGTTTATTAATAGAGCAAGTTTGTCAATAATAATCATATAGTTACCATACAAAGCAACTGTTGATAGCGACACAAAAGCATACAACAAAAATGGAGTAACTTGAAATTGTACAAACTCACCAATTTTATGCACAAACAGCTGTTTTGTATATTTAAAAATCTCAGGGTATTTCTTAAACAGATGTTTTCCTAGTTTTATATCACTTTCTAGCCAAGGATAAGTTTGGTTAATTTTCCAATTCAGCACTTTTGAATAAACTATCCCAAAAACAATCTCTATAGCTGCCCACAGATAATAATTTTGAGTATAATATGCTAAAACTGCCTGTATTAAGGTCTTTACGATTGTTATTGACTGGAAATATCGTGTTACTACATAATTTCGTTGGTCAGCACCTAGCAATGTTTGTTTATAATTCACAAAATAGCCTAACAGTGACGAAAACAAAAAAGAAAAATAAACAAAGTAGACGACTCCCCAATCGAAAGGTATATCTTTGAAAATTAGCGGTAAGAAACAAGACATCACAACTCCTAAGCCGAGTATTGCTAGACCAATTTGTCTGTAGATATATCCAAATACAGATATTATCTCACTTAACTTTTCATAATCTTTATCGAAAATTGGTTTATAGAGAACGTATCCTATGGCTGTGCCTATTCCTAATTCGGCAAGGTTTAAAAAACCTAATAAATTACTTACTGTGCCCGTAAAGCCGACAAATTCCACACCTAAAGCGTCAAGAAATATCTTTCTTGTAAAGAAAGATATAGCTAGACTTAGAAAATAAAATAATAAATTTGCTTTGGCGTTAAGTAATGTCTTATCTAATCTCGATTCTGACATTTAATATTTGATATGTTAAAAGGTGGTCGCAAAAGAAGTTGCTGAAGTCACCCATAAAAATTTTATAGAAGAGAATCCGCAAAACCAAAGTTTGCGGATTCTCCTAAATGTGGCGTGTACACACAATTATCTTTCTTGATACATACTTTCGTAGTATTTTTCATATTCTCCAGTAGTGATGTTATCCATCCAATCTTGGTTTTCAAGATACCATGCTACTGTTTTTTCGATGCCCTCTTCAAATTGAAGACTAGGCTCCCATCCTAATTCGTTTTTCAACTTGTTACTGTCTATTGCATAACGCAAATCGTGTCCTGCACGGTCAGTAACGTATGTAATTAGGCTTAGAGATTGTCCTTCAGGATTGCCTAACAGTCTATCAACCGTTGAAATAATCACTTTTATAAGGTCTATATTTGTCCACTCGTTAAATCCACCAATATTGTAAGTGTCAGCAACTTTACCATTATGGAAAATAACATCAATTGCTCTTGCATGGTCTACAACATATAACCAATCACGCACATTTTCACCTTTTCCATATACTGGAAGCGATTTACCATGACGAATATTGTTTATAAACAACGGAATCAGCTTTTCAGGAAACTGATATGGCCCATAATTGTTTGAACAATTTGTTACGATTGTTGGCATACCAAAAGTGTCATGGAATGAGCGTACAAAGTGGTCAGAAGCCGCTTTTGAAGCTGAATATGGAGAATGTGGATCATAAGAAGTTTCTTCTGTAAAGAAAGTTCCATCAAATTCTAGCGTTCCATATACTTCATCTGTTGAAATGTGATAAAAACGTTTCCCCTCATAGTCACCATTCCATTTGTGTTTCGCAGCCTGCAACAAACTCAATGTTCCCATTACGTTAGTTTGCGCAAAAGTGAACGGATCTTTAATAGAGCGGTCAACGTGGCTTTCTGCTGCAAGATGTATAACCCCATCAACATCATATTTTTCAAAGATTTCGACCATTTTGTCAAAATCACATATATCTGCACGCACAAAAGTATAATTTGGCATCTCCTCAACATCTTTAAGGTTTGCTAAATTACCAGCGTATGTCAACTTGTCGATATTTATGATGTTATAATCTGGATATTTGTTTACGAACAGGCGCACAACATGCGAACCTATAAACCCTGCTCCACCTGTAATTATAATATTTTTCATAGTTTTCTTTTTCTTACAAATTTGTTAAGGGGAGTTCTAATAACTGGCTTTATTTGATTTTTTATTATAGGGCTTTAGATTTGGATTCTATAAAATGTAAGCGTAGGGGTTCCTACGGTGTATTTTATAAAATTCGAAGATGAAGTCTTATAATGAAAAAGCATTAAAGTTCAGTTTTTAGAAGTTCCCTTAAAGAGGACTAATAATAATCCTCATCATAGCTAAATGGTGATTCAAAATCAGCAAAAATAGGATTTTCTGTATCTTTAGCCGACAAAATCGCCTCTTTTTCAGTTATACCCCAATCTATCGACAACTGAGGGTCATTCCAAAGAATCGCACCTTCGCTAGCCTTATTATATAAATTATCACATTTATATTGAAATATAACCTCTTCGCTCAACACCACAAAACCATGAGCAAACCCACGAGGAATAAATAGTTGTTTGTGATTATCTTCTGTAAGCTCTACAGCCACATGTTGCCCATAAGTTGGTGAACCTTTGCGAATGTCTACCGCCACGTCCAACACCTTGCCTTTAACAACTCTCACCAATTTACTTTGAGCAAAAGGTGGAGCTTGAAAATGAAGACCTCTTAAAACGCCATAACTAGACTTACTTTGATTATCTTGAACGAACGTTGTTTTACAAACTTGCTCTTCAAAGTTTTTTTGTGAATAAGACTCATAAAAGTAGCCTCTATCGTCTGCAAAAATTCTTGGTGTAATCACAACGACACCATCTATTGTTGTTTTTTCGATTTCCATTACTCTGCTAACACTTTATATAAAAATTGTCCATACTGATTTTTATTCATGCTATCAGCTAATTCTCTCATCTTCGCCTCAGAAATCCAACCTCTACGATATGCAATAGCCTCTAAACAAGCAACTTTCAACCCTTGACGTTTTTCTATCACCTCAATGAATGTAGAAGCCTCAGAAAGTGAATCATGTGTACCCGTATCAAGCCATGCAAAACCACGACCTAAATTTTTCACCATTAAATCACCATCATTAAGAAACTCTTGGTTTACAGAAGTTATCTCTAACTCACCACGAGCCGAAGGTCTAATATTTTTAGCAACCTCTACAACTTTATTAGGATAGAAGTATAGCCCAACAACAGCATAATGAGACTTTGGCACAGCTGGTTTTTCTTCAATAGACAAACATTTACCATTTTCATCAAACTCTGCAACACCATAACGTTCTGGATCTGCTACCCAATAACCAAAAACTGTAGCTTTGTCGTTTTGCTCTGCATCCACAACAGAATTTTTAAGCATTTGAGTGAATCCCGCACCATAAAATATATTATCACCAAGAACCAAACACACCGAATCATTACCGATAAACTCTTCACCAATAATGAACGCTTGCGCCAACCCATCAGGTGAGGGTTGTTCAGCATAAGTAAATTCTACACCATAATCTGACCCATCACCAAGCAGTCTTTGAAAACCTGGCAGGTCATCTGGTGTTGATATGATGAGTATCTCACGAATCCCAGCCAACATCAATACCGATATAGGATAATAAACCATAGGTTTATCATAAATTGGAAGCAGCTGTTTGCTAACTCCTTTAGTAATAGGGTAAAGTCGTGTTCCCGAACCCCCTGCTAATACTATTCCTTTCATTTTATGAAATGTGTTATCAAGCAAAGTAAAAATTACAAGCTTGTCTATTTATTATTTTGCTGCGCCCTCATTTCCATAACCATATCCATAACCATAATAACCATATCTACGATAACCGTAGTATCCTTTACCCGAATAACAGACATCATTTAGAAGAAGACACATATTGTTGTATTTCTTACTTTCATAAATTGTTTCAATATCTGGCAAAAGTCGTTTATCTAAATTACCTGCTCTCACTACAAAAATCGCTGTATCACACAATTTTCCGATAATAGCTGCATCAGGCACAACTTCAACTGGTGGACAGTCAAGGAAAATATAGTCATAACGTGCTTTCATTTCCGCAATCAAGTCTGCAAACCTCGGTTTAAGAAGCAGTTCCGAAGGATTTGGAGGTGTCTTACCCACAGGCAACACATCTAAATTTTCATGTGTCACTCCTTTTAAAATAAGTTCATCTACATTATCCTTTTTGCCACTTAAATAGTCACTCACGCCTAACTTTGGAGCATTTACTAAGTTGCTTAACGTAGATTTACGAATATCCGCATCTATAATCAACACTTTAGCATCTTTCAGTGCCATACTATATCCAAGATTTGATGTGATAAATGTCTTACCACTACCAGGATTCATAGATATTAGTTGTATCACTTGTCCCCCCTCGTTATTTTCTGAAGTCATAAAGTCAAGATTTGTTCTCACAACCCTAAATGCCTCGTTTATCACACTACGACTTCCGTCTATAATTAGATTTGACATATTTTGTTGTTTAAACGCCTTTTTGCCTTTGTTTGTCACAATTTGTGGTATG
>JAWXTO010000036.1:0-14408 GCA_044433545.1 Rikenellaceae bacterium | reverse complement strand
CTCCAAGACGAAATCAAACGAATCTTCGAAGAGGAAGCCAGAAGACAAAACGGTGAAACTGACGACACAAAACGAGCACTGAACATTAAATTGTCATCTACTTTTACAGAAAACAAGGGAAAATTCCCTATGCCTGTCGAACGTGGCGTAGTAATCGAGAAATTCGGTGTACACCCTCACCCTTTACAAAAAAGTGTCACCACAAACAATAAAGGAATCAACATTTCTGTGACAGGCGAATCAAATGTAAACGCAATTTTTGAAGGTGAAGTGACAAAAATATTCTTCTTTAAAGGTTTAGGAAGCAACGTAATGATACGACACGGAAGCTATATTTCCGTTTACTCTAACCTCTCAAAAGTTAGCGTAAAAGTAGGGCAAAAAGTAAAAACATTAGATAAAATAGGCGTAGTTTCTCCAAAAGAAAACACCTCAAGCTCTCAACTGCATTTTGAACTGTGGCACGAAACAACTCCACAGAATCCAGAATTATGGCTTAAACAATTTTAAGGGAACTTCTAATACAAAACAAACAAAATATGGCAATCACATATTATAACGAAGACATAAACTTCAAATTTAAAGGTAAACTAAACACAAAAAGATGGATTAAAGCAGTTGCTGAAGCCGAAGGATGTGTTGTTGGAGATATTCAAATTGTTTTTTGTAGCGATAAATATATACTCGAAACGAACAACAACTATTTGTCTCATAACTATTATACTGACATCATCACATTCGACTATTGTGAGCAAAAAGGCGATAAAAAACTACTTATGGGCGACCTTATAATAAGTGTTGACACTGTTACTAGCAATGCCGCTGAGTATGGTGTTAGTGCCGAAAACGAGCTTCAAAGAGTTATTATTCATGGAGTACTTCACCTTATAGGTTACCCTGACAAAAAGCCAGACGAAGCCGTTATTATGAGAGCAAAAGAAGATAAATACCTTGCAATCTTTCAATAAATTCAGCTTTCAAAACTATATACACAATTTATCTTGTTACTGTAACGAGATTTAGTACAGGAAACACAATTGTACTAACAAAACAAAACCTATAAATTAAATTTAGTTCAATGACTACAAAATATGATACAATAGTTGTTGGAGCAGGTCACGCAGGATGCGAGGCAGCTAACGCTTCAGCAAAACTAGGATGCAAGACTCTACTTGTGACGATGGATATGACGAAGATGGCACACATGTCATGTAACCCTGCTGTTGGTGGCGTTGCAAAGGGGCAAATAGTAAGAGAAATTGATGCTCTAGGGGGTCAGATGGGTATAATTACAGACAAAAGCACTATACAATTTCGCATGTTAAATCGCTCAAAAGGGCCTGCTATGTGGAGTCCACGTGCTCAATGCGACAAACATAAATTCTCTGTACTTTGGCGTGAATATCTTGAAAACTGTGATAATTTATATTTATGGCAAGACAACATTGTTGAGCTTATAATTACAAACAACAAGGTTACAGGTGTGAAAACACAACTTGGAATAGAGTTTACTGCTTCATCTGTTGTGTTAACAAACGGAACGTTCTTAAAAGGGTTAATTCACGTAGGACGTTCACAAATGGAGGGCGGACGTTCAGGCGATATGGCATCTTATGGGCTAAGTGAACAACTGAAAGATTTAGGCTTTGAAGTTGGCAGAATGAAAACAGGCACGCCAGTTCGTATAGACTCTCGCACCGTAGACTACTCTCAATTAGTAGAACAATGTGGAGACGCTGAACCAGTGAAATTTTCTTATTTAAAAGAAATAGAACCTGTAAAAGAACAAAAATCGTGTTATTTGGCTTATACTTCTCTACATGTTCACGACACGTTACGTGAAGGCTTTGTTGACTCTCCATTATTCAACGGAATCATAGCTGGGATAGGTCCTCGCTACTGCCCTAGCATCGAAGACAAGCTTCGTACATTTGCAGACAAAAATGAGCACCAATTATTCCTTGAACCAGAGGGAGCGACAACTACAGAATGTTACCTTAACGGTTTTTCATCGTCACTACCATGGCAAGTACAAATAAGTGCATTAACAAAAATCAAAGGATTTGAAAACGTACACATTTTCAGACCTGGCTATGCTATAGAGTACGATTTCTTCCAACCTACACAATTAAAACAAACATTAGAAACAAAACTTATAGAAAATCTATTTTTTGCAGGTCAAATCAATGGCACTACAGGATATGAAGAGGCAGCTGCACAAGGTATGATTGCAGGCATCAACGCTTCACTAAAAATCAAAGGCGAAGAATCATTCATTCTAGGACGTGACGAAGCGTACATAGGTGTACTTATTGACGACTTAGTAAACAAAGGTGTGGATGAGCCATACCGTATGTTTACTAGTAGAGCTGAATATCGCATTCTTTTACGCCAAGATAATGCTGACATGAGATTAACTGAAAAAGCACATAAAATAGGGCTAGTTGACGAAAATCGCTACTCACAATTCAGCAGTAAACGTCAAAAAATCGAAGATTTAAGCATTTTCATCAAATCTCTTAGTGTAAAACCTGAAGAATTGAACATTTATCTCTCAGAAATCAATTCTTCTCCACTAACACAGAAGCGCAAATTAAACGAAGTTGTTGTGCGTAATGAAATATTCATTAAGAACATCCAACCTCACATTTCTGCATTAAATAACTTCATCACCGACAACGAAATCGACAACGAAGTCATAGAAGAAGTAGAAATTTTAATCAAATATGGCGGTTATATCGAGAGAGAGAAAGGCGTAGCAGAAAAACTGGAACGTTTAGAGAACATTAAAATAAGTCCTGACTTTGACTTTAACGCTTTACAATCAATTACGATTGAAGCTCGCCAGAAACTAACAAGAATTAAGCCTTCTACCATAGGTCAAGCATCAAGAATACCTGGAGTTTCACCTTCTGATATTAACGTACTATTAGTTTATTTTGGAAGATAACACACTTGTTCCACGTGGAACACAAAAACACAAATATATTAAAATAAAATCATGCAACTATTAGATTTTACTCTGAGTGTTATAGCACTTGCACTAATTCCTGGACCAGATATCCTGTTTGTAATGGCAAATGCAATAAATATAGGCTGGAAGAAAGCAATGTATATTGTTCTGGGCATGTCTTCAGGCAACGTAATTTATACAATATTTACGTGCCTAGGCTTTGGTAAGTTAGCATTAGAATACCCTACTGTTTTAAACAGTGCAAAATATTTTGGTGCTGCGTATTTATTACACCTTGGAATAATGGGAATAATTGATGCTAGAAAAATAAAAAAATCTGAAAATGTATCGGAATCGGTAGCAAAACAAGAAAATGGACGAAAATTATACGTAAAAGGATTGATTATGAACTTAATTAATCCAAAAATAATAATATTTTTCCTTGCGTTATTTACACCATTCCTTAGCGGTGATGAGCTAGAAGCTCAAAATGAAATGATTATTTTAGGCTTAATTATGACAGTAATCACAATAGTTGTCTTTGGTTCAGCTGCTATCTTATGCTCGAAAATTAGAAGCATACTTTCAGAAAAAAACATGGCACGAATGCCATACATATCATTCGTAATTTATCTTGGTATTATAGCGATGATATTATCATAATCATATATGTAACGTATTTTACAAATGTAAAGAGCGATGTCAGTTTTTGACATCGCTCTTTACATTTGTAATCTATTTAGTAATTACTCTAATCTATGAACTTAGTATTATCTGTCTGGAACAATAAGTTTTAACCCCTTCTCGACACATTTTATTTCCATTGGCACTCGTGGACCTACCTCACCATCGACATCAACTGTTAAGTTATCGACAGAATTGAAAGACAACTCTTTTGCTTTGAAGTGCACCACCCCTTTAGGATAATTAGACTCAACACCTGACATAAAATGAAAAGCAGTCTGTAAAGTTTCAGCAATATTTTCACCTTTAATCACTAGTACGTCGAGTTTACCATCTTGAATGTCAGACCTATATGCAAACTTAAAATTGCCGGCTGTGCGACCATTAAACACAAACAAAATCAATGCGTTATCATTATAATGCACCTCGTCAGACTTAATATCAATATGTAATTTACTAAACTTAGGCAATTCTTGGAGACTTGTAATAGAACTAGTCATATAGTATGCTAATTTCCCAAATGTATTTTTAAGAGCTGTTGGGGTCTTTTGCGAAATGTCAGTAAACAACCCTATAGAAAGCACATTAACAAAGTATTTGTCATTAGCTAAACCTAAGTCAACCTCCTTAACAACCCCATCAACGATTTGTCTTATCGCCGTAGGTATATGTGATGAAATTCCGACTAACTTTGCAAAGTCATTTGCTGTGCCTACAGGCAAAACTGCCAACGGAGAATTTACATTATTCTTTTTCATAACATTGACGACACTATTAATAGTACCATCGCCACCTGCTGCAATCACATACTCATAGTCAGATTTGTATTGAAAAATATTTACCAAATCTGCATCGTGATCTAATCTAAAAGGCACGATTGTGTACCCTCTCTGTTGATGTTCATGTATAACTGTATCGAAGTAGCCAAGAATTTTGTTCTCGCCAGAATAAGGATTATAAACAAATAGAACCTCTTTTTTCATACTCTAATCGTATTAAATAATAAACGTCTCAAATTTAATTATAAATAATGTAACCAAGAACCCCAGAAATTAAAATCATCAAAATGGGACTTAATTTCAACCTGTTTGTAGCAAAGAAAGCGAAAATGAAAATCCCAATACTAACAAAGAACTGCAATTTATCGACATATAAACTACCAAAGTTTTCACTCTTCATTAGCAATAGTGCGGCTGCTGCTAAAAGACCAATTATTGCAGGTCTAAGTCCCGAGAATATGGCTTTCACGATATAGTGTTCGCTAAATTTTAAAAGAAAATAGCTAACCAATATCATCAAAAAGAATGACGGAAGCATAACAGCAAACGTTGCAATAAACGAGCCTAAAATCGCCATTGGTTGACTGAATCCACTGTTCAGCACAGCCACATATCCTGTATATGTTGCCATATTTATACCTATCGGCCCAGGTGTCATTTGGCTTATAGCGACGATATCGGTGAACTCCATCGGAGTGACCCAGTTATACTTTGTCACGACGTCACCTTGTATCATTGAAAGCATGGCATAACCTCCTCCGAATCCAAATAAGCCAATTTTACAAAAAATATAAAATAAATTAAAAAAAATCATTTCTTACTGCTTTTATGTTTAAAAACTCCGTAAATATAACCTGAAACACCTGCAATTATAATCACATACACAGGTGAAAATCCTAATAACCAAATCAAAAGTGCCGAAACTACAGGTATCCAGATGTTATACTTTGATATTTTAGCTGATTTTGCCATAGAAAACACAGGTGAAGCAATAAGTGCAACTACCGCAGGCCTAATTCCTTTAAAAATGCTCTCTACAGCCTTAATTTCTTTAAATTGATGAAAGAATAATGCTATGATTAATATAATTAAAAAGGATGGCATTACAGTTCCCGCAGCGAAAGTTATAGCTCCTTTTAATTTTCTTAGCTTATAACCTATAAAAATGGCGATATTTACAGCAAAAATCCCAGGCATAGATTGCGATAAAGCAACAATATCTATAAATTCTTTATCTGTGAACCACTTTCTTCTAGTCACTAATTCACCACGAATTAAAGGTATCATTGCATAACCACCTCCAATTGTGAATAGTCCTATTTTAAAAAAAATAAGAAATGATTGAATATAAAAATTCATTTTTGAGTCGTTATTACAGAAATTTTGAGTTTATTTATGATTAAAAAAGCCTTGTTCAACTACAAAATCAAAGAATTTTTTAGAAAAAGCAACCGCAGCATCCTTTGTATATCGTTTTTTTGTGAAAATTTGAGCTAAATTTGGCAATTCATTTTCTTCTAACAACTTAGATGTAAATTCTGAATTTTCCTTCTCTGACCACAATTCAGTTATCAACTCTGGAGTGTAATCTTTATATGTGTCATAATGCACTACAGCCTCTAAAGGCAATCTATCTGTTAAATCTGGCGATTCATCAGGATACCCAACAGTGATTGTGGTTATAGGAATAACTCCCTTAGGTAAATTCAACGTTTTTGCAATTTCTGGAGCATTATATGTAGTAGTTCCTATATAACAAACTCCTAAACCTTTTGTTTCTGCTGCTACACAAAAATTTTGAGCTGCTAACATGGCATCTATAACCGAACATGTGAACCACTGAAAGTTGTCATATCCTGGTTCTGCATCTCGCAACTCACACCATTTAGAAAAACGGTTAACATCTGCACAAAAAGTAACAACTATAGGCGCATTTTTAATCATAGGCTGATTAAAATGTGAGGGAGATAACTCTTCTTTTACCCTCTCATCACTTGTTACAACTATAGAATAGAGCTGCATATTACCTGTATTAGAGGCACGTACAGCGGCTTTTAACGCATATTCTAGGGTTTCTTTGTCTATTTGTTGACTTTTGTATTTTCTTATAGAGCGATGCTCAAAAATTGAATTCATATCGTTTATATTTTTTTTAACAAATATAAAATATTATTTTTGTATATCAAAAAAAGTATGTAAAATGAAACAGAATAATGTAATACAATTCTATAAGTATCAGGGAGCAGGCAACGACTTCGTTCTTATAGACAACACTAAAGGAGACGTAACATTAACATCTGAACAAATTGCACAAATGTGCAATCGTAACATCGGAATCGGTTCAGACGGTTTAATGATGCTCGAAAAAGACGAAAATTATGACTTCTATATGCGCTATTTCAATGCAGATTCTTCAGAAGTAGCAATGTGCGGTAACGGTGGACGTTGCATAGTTCTTTTTGCACAACATTTAGGGATAATAAAAGACAAAACGACGTTTAATTCTCTTGATGGAATCCACACAGCTGAGGTCATAGAAGACGATGGATTTAATGGCACAGTACGTGTTAAACTGATTGATGTATATGGAGTTGCAGAGTACAAAGAGAGCCTATTTTTAAACACTGGAGTCCCTCATTACATAGAATTTGTAAAAAATATTGAATTTATTGACATACAAAAAGTGGGTTCAGAAATTAGATATAACGAACGATTCAGACCTGATGGGACTAATGCTAATTTCGTGGAAGTTACAGGTGAAGGCACTATTAAGGTACGTACTTATGAACGTGGTGTTGAGGGTGAAACACTAGCATGCGGAACAGGCGCAACTGCTTCTGCTATAGCAACTTGTATAAAATACCAACCAGATACTACTTCATTCCTAATTAAAGTTATGGGCGGAGAACTGAAAGTAGACTTTGAAAAGGTTTCTAAAGAATCCTACAAAAATATCTATCTTGAGGGACCTGCAAAATTCGTTTTTCAAGGCAAAATATACCTGTAAACCACACTCAAAGGGACATTAAGAAAACATTAAAAATTTTGAATAGTAAAAAAAAGGTATTATAATTGCACTGTAATTTATTGCGTAAATTGCAACGCTCTAAATATATTTATTAATCCACTATTGAATATTAATTTTTTTTCTATTTAATGAAAACACCAAGTAGTATCCGAGTTAAAATGCGCAAAAATGATATCTCGGAAGAGAGTAAGAAAAAATCGGTAAAACTTACTCCTATCAAGAAAAACTCTAAAGGAAGCAAACAATTCCTTAAATCTGATTACGAAGATGATGAATTTGATGATTTTTCGTACACATCAAGAAAAGCTAAGTCAACACTAGACTACTTTGACGGAGATGAGGATAGCAATTTTGATGACGAAGAGGATTACGACGACGAATCTTACGACGACGAGGATGTAGACTATGATGAGGATTACGATGAGGATGAAGACTATGATGAAGATGAAGACTATGATGAGGATGATTTCGTAGAAGAAGAGAAAAAATAACAAAACATACACAAAGTGGTGGTTAAATATGAGTGCACTCTATTAACCACCACTTTTTTATAAAATAAAACATGGAAAAATTTATTTTCGCTGGTGACACAGCAACAAGATACAGAGAAGAAGGCAATGGAGAGAAATGTATCCTTTTGTTACATGGCTACATGGAATCTATAGACGTTTGGGACGAATTATTTGATGTATTAAAAAAAGAATATCGTGTCATTGCATTTGATTTACCAGGACATGGAATTTCAGAAATAAAATCTGAGACGCATACTATGAACTTCCTTGCAGAATGCGGATTTCACATACTAAAAGACCTAAATATCGAAAAATGCAACGTTATAGGACACTCTATGGGCGGATATGTGGCATTAGCATTTGCGAAAAACTATCCAGAGATGTGCGAAAGCATCACTCTTTTACATTCATCACCCTTTTCAGACACTGAAGAGCGAAAGGCATCACGTCAAAAAGAAATTGACCTTATAAAAGCTGGCAAAAAAGAAATGTTTGCACGTGTCAACCCTGGCAAGTGTTTTGCTGCGAAAAATCGTAAAAAACAACTTGAAGCAATAGAATTTATGTGTGAACAGGCACTAATTACAGAAGACGAAGGCGCAATAGCACTTCTAAATGGAATTATGCAGCGTGAAGAAATGAACGACATGTTACACAATCTAGCAGCGAAACAGCTATTCGTTTTTGGTAAACATGACGAGTTTATTCCTGTAGAATATGCTGAACAAATCACCGAAAAACACCCTCAAGCACAAGTTTTATGGCTTGAAGATAGCGGACACATGGGTTTCATTGAAGAAACAGAGCTTTTCACGAGCGAATTAAAGTCATTTTTACAATAAAACATCAATCTAACGTCGTTATACATAAAGGGGACTTCTAAAAAAACGAACTTATGAAATATACTCAATTTCACCGTAACGAGAAGTTAAAAACAATAAAAAAGGATTGGATAGGGAATCCTAACAGAAAAGGCAAGTTTCAAAATCTTACACATCATAGAAAAACGGGTATTTCAAGCATTTTAAAAATGAAATACCAGCGAAATCCAGATAGACACATAAAAAAAGCCGAAAACTGGAACCCTTACCACACAAAAGTTACCTCTTTAGAAAATATTAAAGAGGACACATTAGTGTGGCTTGGTCACAACTCATTTTTTATGCAATTAGATGGCAAAAGACTCCTTTTCGACCCTGTTTTTGGTCACATTCCTTTCGTTCGTCGAAAAAGTATATTTCCTGCACAAATATCAGCCTTTAAAAACATAGATTATATATTAATCTCTCATGACCACTATGACCACCTTGATAGAAAAAGCATAAAAGCTATCGTTAAGAACAACAAATCTGTAACAATAGTTTGTGGTTTAGGCTTAAAAAAACTACTAGAAAGATGGACAAAAAACACGGTTAAAGTCATTGAGGCGGGCTGGTATCAACAACACAAAGACAATACGCTAAAAATCACGTTTATGCCATGTAAACACTGGGGAAAAAGAAGCATAAATGATGGAAGTGAACGACTGTGGGGCTCATATATGGTGCAATCTTCGAAACTAAGCATATATTACAGCGGTGACACAGGATTTAGCGACCACTTTAACGAAATACCCGAACTTTTTGGCAATCCAGACTATGCTCTAATCGGAATTGGAGCATATAAGCCTAGGTGGTTTATGGAACCAAATCACATCTCTCCTTACGATGCCGTAAAAGCAGCTAAGATGATGGGTGCTAAGACCGCCATCCCCATGCACTACGGAACATTTGACCTTTCAAACGAGCCTTTAAGCGATCCTCCTCAGGTTTTTGAAAAAGAAGCAAAATCTAAAAATCAAGACATATATATCCCACATCTAGGCGAAAGCTTAGCTTTGTAAGATTTACAACATTTCCATTAAAATAAATTATTTTTACGTTAATTCTGTTTTTCGATAGCATTTTTAAATATTTTTTTATTATATTTGCCAATACGTGCTTAATTTTAACAAAAAAATTAAGCACCCTCCTTTTTTTTTGACAGTTAACCTAAAATGTTATAATAATGAATGCAAAGATAGACTTTACACAATTTTATGAAAATTATGTAATAAAAACAGATAAAACAAAAAGTATATTAGCAAAACCTCTGACTCTAGCAGAAAAAGTTCTGTACGCTCATCTTTTTGACAGCTCTCAAGTTAGAGAATTTAAACGTGCAGAAGAATACGTTGAATTCAAACCAGATAGAGTTGCGATGCAGGACGCTACGGCTCAAATGGCATTATTACAATTTATGAATGCTGGCAAAAGCGAAAGTATGGTAAGTGCTAGCGTTCACTGTGATCACCTTATCGAGGCTTACAAAGGTGAACAAACAGATTTAGAAGTTGCAAACGACACAAATAGCGAAGTTTATAGCTTCCTAAAAAGTGTTGCTTCAAAATATGGGATAGATTATTGGAAACCAGGCGCTGGAATTATCCACCAAGTTGTCCTTGAAAATTATGCTATGCCAGGAGCTATGATGCTAGGCACTGACTCTCACACTCCAAATGCAGGTGGTCTTTCTATGATTGCTATTGGTGTTGGTGGAGCTGATGCAGTGGATGTTATGGTTGGAATGCCATGGGAGCTTAAAATGCCTAAGCTAATTGGTGTTAAATTGACTGGTAAATTAAGCGGTTGGTGTTCTGCTAAGGATGTAATCCTTAAATTAGCAGGTATTTTAACAGTAAAAGGAGGAACAAACTCTATTATAGAATATTTCGGTGAGGGTGTTGCTACACTTTCTGCTACTGGTCGTGCTACTATGTGTAACATGGGTGCTGAAGTGGGTGCAACAACATCAATTTTTGGATTTGATGCTGCAACTAGCGAATATTTAGCTGCTACAGGTCGTGGAGATATAGCTGCGAAATGTAATGAAATTGCAGAATATCTTAATGCAGACAAAGAAGTCACTGAAAATCCTGAAAAATATTATGACAGACTTATAGAAATTGATTTATCGGCTGTAGAACCTCATTTAAACGGTCCTTTTACTCCAGATTTAGCACACACAATCAATTCACTAAAAGAAGCTGTAGAGAAAAACGACTACCCTACTAACATGGAAGTCGGATTAATTGGTTCTTGTACAAATTCATCATACAATGACATGGCACGTGCTGCTAGCATAGCTCGTGACGCTGTAGCTAAAGGCATAAAACCTAAAGCTCAACTATTGATAAACCCTGGTAGCGAACTTGTAAAGGCTACTGCTGAACGTGACGGAATTTTAAGTGACTTAAAAGAAGTAGGAGCTGTAATTATGGCTAACGCTTGTGGTGCATGTATCGGTCAATGGAAACGTGAACCTCAAGGTTCAACAGCTAAAAACGCTATTGTAACGTCATTTAATAGAAACTTTGCGAAAAGAGCAGACGGAAATCCTAACACTTATGCCTTTGTAGCTTCTCCAGAAATGGTAATGGCTATGACTTTAGCGGGAGATTTGAAATTTAACCCTCTAAAAGACAAACTTATCAACGAAAACGGCGAAGAGGTGATGTTAAGCGAACCTAAAGGTGACATTTTACCAAAAAATGGCTTCGTAGAGTGTGACAAAGGACTAATCACTCCTAGTGGAAGTGACGCAGAAGTTGTTATCGCTGAAGGATCTGCACGTCTTCAAAAACTTGAGCCTTTCACTAAATGGGACGGCAAAGATTTAGTAGATATGCCTATGTTGATAAAATGTGAAGGCAAATGTACTACTGACCACATCTCCATGGCAGGTAAATGGCTTAGATTTAGAGGTCACCTACAAAACATCTCTGACAACTTATTGCTTGGTGCAGTAAACTACTTCACAAAACAAACAGGCGAAGCATACAACACACTTACTAAAGAGTATGGAGTTGTGTCAGATGTTGCTAAAGACTACAAATCTAAAGGTATAGGTTCATTTGTTATTGCAGAGGACAACTATGGTGAAGGTTCTTCACGTGAGCACGCTGCTATGGAACCTCGTTTCTTAAATGTAAAAGCCGTAATCGTTAAGTCTTTTGCACGTATCCACGAAACAAACCTTAAAAAACAAGGATTATTAGCATTAACATTTGCAAATCCAGCTGACTATGACCTTTTCACTGAAAACGTAAAAGGTTCTATCGTAAATTTATCAGAATTTGCACAAGGCGAACCTCTAAAAATGGAGTTAAGTTATCCTGACGGAACAAGTGCAGAGGTTATGTTAAACCACACTTACAACCCTCAACAAATTGAATGGTTCAAAGCTGGTAGCGCATTAAACTGGACTGGTAAATAGTCTCATTTAACCAAAATTGGACTATAAACAAACTAAAAATTGAGAAAATAAAAATAAAAAATAAAATAAATGAGCAACGAAATTAAAATTGAGAACGGCAAATTAGTCGTTCCTGACAAAGTTATCATTCCATTCATTGAAGGTGATGGAATTGGTGTAGAAATTACACCTGCAATGCAAAAAATTGTTGATGCTGCGGTAAAAAAAGCGTACAACTCTACTCGTGAGATTATTTGGAAAGAACTTTACGCCTCTAGCAAGGCTGAAGACAAATTTGGCACTCCACTTCCTGACGAAACACTACAAGGTTTCAAAGACTATATTGTAGGTATCAAAGGACCACTTTTCACTCCAACTTCTGGTGGTAGACGTTCATTAAACGTAGCTTTACGCCAAGATTTAGACCTTTTTGCATGTGTTCGTCCAGTGAAATATTACAGTGGCGTTAACTCTCCTGTAAGATTCCCTGAAAAAGTAAACATGACTATTTTCAGAGAAAACACAGAAGATATTTACGCTGGTATTGAATGGAACGCACAAACTGACGAAGCTAAAAAATTCTATGAATTCTTGAGCAAAGAAATGGGCGTTACAAAAGTACGTTTCCCTGAAACTTCTTCATTTGGCGTTAAACCTGTATCTATTGAAGGTAGTGAAAGACTTATCCGTTCGGCTATGGAGTATGCTATAGAGAACAAAAAGCCTTCTATTACTATCGTTCACAAAGGTAACATCATGAAATTCACTGAGGGTGGATTCAAAAAATGGGGTTATGAACTTTGTGAAAGAGAATTTGGTGATGTTTGCTTCACAATGGTTCAATATGACAAACTAAAAGCTGAAAGTGGCGAAGCTGCTGCTAAAGAAGCGTTAGAAAACGCTAAAGCTAGCGGCAAAATCATCGTAAAAGACGTTATCGCTGACGCTTTCTTACAAAATGCGCTTCTTTATGCTGAGGACTACTCTGTTATCGTAACTCTAAACCTTAATGGGGACTACGTTTCAGACATGTTAGCTGCTCAAGTAGGTGGTATAGGCATCGCTCCAGGTGCTAACATCAACTATTTAACAGGTTACGCTATTTTTGAAGCTACTCACGGTACAGCACCTGCAATCGCTGGTAAAGATATTGCAAATCCTTGTTCTATGTTGCTATCAGCAGTGATGATGCTTGAATATATGGGATGGACAGAAGCTGCAACACTAATCGACGAAGCTATAACAAACAGTTTCAACAACAAAGAAGCTACTTCAGACCTTGCACAAGGCATGGAAGGTGCAACATCGCTTAGCTGTTCAGCATTTACAAACAACATATTAGATAAATATCTGTAAAAAGACATTTATCTATAAAAACAAAATACATATTATGAAAAAAGAATATTTAATATATAAGTTATCTGAAACAATTAAAACAACATCGAGAATTGAAAGTGAACTTTTCAAGACATACAATGTTAAGCGTGGTCTACGTAACGAGGACCACTCTGGTGTGCTTGTAGGGTTAACAAAAATTGGTGATGTTGTCGGATATGAGCGTGACGAAAATGGTGGACCTATTAAAGCAGTACCTGGAAAGTTGCTTTACCGTGGTATTGACGTTTATGACCTAGTAAAAGGCTCTGACAACGGTCTTCACTCTGGATTCGAAGAGGTAGCATTCTTATTATTGTCAGGATATTTGCCAGATAAAGAAGAATTAGACGCTTTCAAAGGGCTTGTTAATGATTCTATGAACATTGACCAAAAGCTAAAAATGAACATCATTGACCTTGAAGGACACAATGTTATGAACATTCTAGCTCGTACTGTACTTGGCATGTACACTTTTGACCCTGATGCGGACGACATTTCTCGTCAAACATTAATTCGTCAATCTGTAGAGCTTATCGCTTCATTCCCTACTATCATTGCTTACGCATATAACGTATGGAATCACGCAAATAGAGGTCAATCTCTTAACATTCGTATCCCAAAAGAGGGTTTATCAATTGCTGAAAACTTCTTATATCTTCTAAAAGGCAGCTACACTGACCTAGAAGCTAGAGTGTTAGATGCTGCACTTATTCTACATGCTGAACACGGTGGTGGTAACAACTCTACGTTCACAGTACGTGTAACTAGCTCATCTGGAACTGACACTTACTCTTCTATCGCAG
>JAWXTO010000035.1:0-14521 GCA_044433545.1 Rikenellaceae bacterium | reverse complement strand
GCTGTAATAGTTTTAACGCCAAAGAAAGTCGTACAGTAGCCAACGATAAACATAGGAACAAAAACTAATAACATTTTGCTTGTACTCCACTTTAACGGATTGTTATTCAGATAGTAACCTAACAATAAATAGCCATTAAACCCTGCAAAACTATATAACATACCAAATTCATTCCACGAACATACACCCCAAAGATCAAGAACTGCAAACTGGCGTAAATAAGGAATAAATAGAGATACAAACCACAGTATCAAGAAGATATGTTGCTCTTTTTTAGTCGATTGCTTCACCCAAGCAGAGAAAAACGGCATATATAAATAGATTCCAATTAGCAGATAGATATACCACATCTGCACAGCAAAATATGAGAATGTTAGAGGTATCATTGCGATGTTATGTAGTGCATCTCCAAGCTGTTGAGATGGCTCAACCCACGCAAAAAAGTCGTTTATCACAGACGGATTAAGACCCAAAAGCCCTGTAATCCAAGGAAATAGATTATAAAGCACCGACCATATAATAAATGGTGAAACTAACCTCAAAAGACGTTTTTTGTAAAATTCTGTGATTTCAATTTTAACGGGCAGAAGCAAAATTCCTGTTACCATAACAAAAAGAGGAATAGAAGGTCTCATTAGTGAGCCATAAATGCTGCCCCAAAGGTTATACCAAGGCTCAGACCTCTCCGCAGGTGTCACATTATCAGTGCAATGCACCGCAATCATCATAAAAATAGCAATAGCCTTTAAGATGTCAATATAGACACTTCTTTCTTTTGTTGTTGATGTACTCATAATCATATATTTAAGATGTTATTAACTGAAAATCAATGACAAAACACTTTTTTTCGTATTATAAGTACAAAATAACGATTATTTTTTTGATAAAAATTTAATATAGATTAAAAAATGCAGTTTAAATGTTATTTTTTTTAGTATTCTAGTCGTGTAGTGTCAATAACCACTTCAGGTTCAACGATAAACACATCTTCGTCGTCAGCTCTATAGTAAAAATTTTCACGTGCATATTTTTCAAGGTAACCATCGTCATGTTTTATACGTTCAATCATCACACTATCCTTACGCACTTCTTCAAGCAAACTGTCACGTTCTATGATACTAGTTTTCAGTCTATCTTTTAAGGCACTTTTGTATACTACGTTATTATTTTCAGCAAAAAACAACATTAACACAAAGATTATCAGCCCTATAATACATATTTGAAAATTATTCAAAAATTTAATTCGTCTAGGTTTCTTCTTCTGATTATCATCTTTTAACGATGTTTCTTCACTTACATCCTCATTCAAATCATCCTCTATTAAAAGCTCTTCTTTTGGTTCTTCTTTACTGCTTTTTGCTTTATTTACAGGCTGTTTTGGTGTAGACTTAGTAGGTTTAGGTTTCGAAGTTTCTGGAGTCACATATTTATCGTTAAAAGGAAGTTCTGTTAACTTTGAAGTTTCAAAATCTTCTATTCTTTTATCATTTTCAGCCCTTCTTATTAACTCATTTATATTATAATGGCTATTATTTGTGCCATATAAATCATTTAAAGAGTTATACTTACCACTAGAGCTATCTTGCTCACCCGTTATGTCAAAATTACCTTTTTTATTGTTTTTAGTTTTCATATTATTAACATATTATGGTACTTTATCGAAGTTTAACTATTTGACTATATGGCATAAAGGTCCAAATCCATCTCCCCAACAAATATCTTTAGAATCATCTATAGCTTTATGCAAAAGTCTCTCCGCACAGTCTACAGCATCAGCCAATTTCTCGCCCTTAGTCAAATATGCAGCGATATAACTCGACAGTGAACATCCCGTTCCATGTGTATTTTTTGTATGCACTTTTTTATATGCAAACTCATGTTCTTTTTGCTGCTCAAAGTCATATAAAATATCTGTAAGATAGTCACTTTCAAGGTGTCCAGCTTTCAAAAGAACATTTTTTGCCTTTAAACTTTGTAGAACTTTAGCAGTATTAGAAAAATCTGCTAAACTGCTTATTTTTGTCGACGTAATGAACTCTACTTCAGGAATATTCGGCGTAACTAGTGTCGCAAGTGGGAAAAGATGTTCAATTATGTAGCTTATCGTTTCGTTGTCTACAAGAGTGCACCCAGAAGTAGAAATCATAACAGGGTCAACCACAACATTTTGAACATTATATTTTTTAATTACATCACAAACAACAGCCACAATCTCTTTAGTTGGCAACATCCCAGTTTTTATTGACACAACGTTCATATCTGACATAACAGCCTCTATTTGAGCACTTACCTGTTCAGCAGTAAGGTTAAAAACACCATTCACACCAGTCGTGTTTTGTGCTGTGACAGAAGTGATTGCGGTAGCACAAAAAACACCTGCCGCAGCCGCACTTTTAAGGTCAGCTTGAATTCCTGCACCTGCCGAAGAATCACTACCTGCGATAGATAGCATAATTGGCATTTTATTTTGTGGTTTATTTGTTATGCACATATCCTTTATATTTTTTGTTAGAAACTTGACCTTTCATCATCCATTTTATACCCCCTATTGAATCATCAGTAATTACACCTATAGGGTAAAAATGTTTCTTAAAACGCTTATTATAAGCCTTTTTCACAGTTTTGTAGTCGTCTGCTGAAATTGTAAAAAGTGGAGAGTATTCTTCGCCTCCACATAGTGCCAATTCTGTAATATCCCATTTTTTTTCTTTACAAATTTCTTGAATAAAAGGAAGGACAGGCAACTTGTCACAAAAAACTTTAGCTCCACAATTAGAAAGCTTTAAGATGTGTTTTAAGTCTTTAGCAATGCCATCAGAAATATCCATCATAGCAGTAACTCCCTCTTGTTCAGCCAAAAAACGTGCCTCTAAGCCATACAACGGAGGATGTGTATGATATTTTATAGCCTTTAATTCGTCTTCAGAATACAAAATTGACTGATTGTCTAATAGCAAATTTAACCCTACTCCACTCGCTGCTAAAGGCGCACAGACAACAATAATGTCACCAACTTTCGCACCTCTACGTCGCTTAATATCAGACGTTTTCATCTTCCCAATAGCTGTAACAGTGATAGTTGTAGCATGTTTTGACATAGTTGTATCACCCCCAAGCAAAGGCACGCCCTCTTTCAAAGAAAGTGAGTGATAACCTTTCAAAAAGTCGTCAACCCATTCTTGTGAAAGGTCTTTTTTTAGCGCAATCGACAAAAATGTGCACATCGGAGCTGCTCCCATAGAAAAAACATCACTAAAATTTGAGGCAAGAGATTTGTATCCTAAATCATACGCAGAGATTTTATCTTTTAAGAAATGTGTTGATTCTGTGAGCGTGTCAGTCGTAATAACCAATGATTCAACATCGTTTATAGGCACTACGGCGCAATCATCTGATATGCCCTCCATATCTTGAAGCGAAATATCAGAGAATAAAGTTTGTATGTTGTTTATTATACGAAGTTCGTCTAATTTCTTTGTACTCATTTTTTTTACATTATATTAATACAAATATATAAAAAATATATTATCTTTGCTATCTAGGATAATATTTAAATATAGGAAAAACAATTTCAAAATTATAAAATATATGAAGATTTTAGTTGTTAATGGCCCTAACCTTAATATGCTAGGTGTTAGAGAGCCTAGTGTTTATGGTGCACAAAGTTTTACGAGCTATTTAGACGAATTAAAAGCTGAATTTTGTGATGATGAGATTGACTATTTTCAATCAAACATAGAAGGAGAACTAATAAATGTTCTTCACAAAAGCCACTTTGATGATATTGATGGGGTTGTGTTGAATGCTGGGGCATACACTCACACTTCTATAGCCTTAGCAGACGCAATAGGCTCAATAAAAACACCTGTAATTGAGGTACATATATCAAACACTGCGGCACGTGAATCTTTTAGACACAAATCTTATATAGGGGCTAAGTGTGTTGGAACAATAGCTGGATTTGGTCTAAATTCATATAATTTAGCAATTTCTGCTATCAAAAAATTAAAATAAAATCCCGTAAATTTAAAATTACACATAATTTACATACAAAACATTATGGAAAGAAGAACAAAAATCGTTGCAACAATTTCAGACAGACGTTGCGAAGTTTCTTTTATTAGAGACTTATTTGAGGCAGGAATGAATGTTGTGAGAATAAATTCTGCACACGTAACTCCTGAGAGTGCCTTAGAGGTTGTGAAAAACGTTAGAGAAGTGTCTGACAAAATCGCAATCCTTATCGACACTAAAGGCCCAGAAATCAGAACAACGAAAACAGAAGTTGATGGAGGATATAGTGTAGACAAAGGACAACAACTGACCGTAAAAGGCTGTGACGATGGCACATACACTACAGAAAATATAATATATGTTAATTATAAAAATATAGTTCAAGATGTCCCTGTAGACAGTTCACTTTTAATTGATGACGGAGACATCGAACTTAAAGTTATTGACAAAAACAACGACGAATTAATCGTTGAAGTAATGAACAAAGGGGTCATAAAAAGCTCTAAAAGCTTAAATATCCCTAACGTTTCTATAACATTACCATCAATCACTGAACGAGATGAAGTTTTCATTAAATGGGCTATAGAAAACAAGCTAGACTTCATTGCACACTCATTCGTGCGACGTAAAGAAGACGTTTTGGCGGTTCAAGACATCATAGATTCAATGAATAGTGAGATAAAAATCATCTCTAAAATCGAGAATCAAGAAGGTGTTGACAACATAGAAGAAATTCTTGAATACACTTATGGTGTTATGGTTGCACGTGGTGATTTAGGCATCGAAATCCCTGGAGAACAGATTCCTATCATTCAACGTAGCCTTGTTAGAAAATGTGTTGAAAACAAGAAACCAGTTATTATCGCTACACAGATGCTTCAAAGCATGATTACTAATCCTCGTCCTACACGTGCCGAAATTAGTGACATTGCAAACGCTATTTATCAACGTACTGACGCCATTATGCTTAGTGGTGAAACTGCGAATGGTGCTTACGCATTAGAAGCAGTGCAAACTATGGATAGAGTTGCTAAAGAAATCGAAAAAGATACAGTTACTATCGTAGACGTTAACCTTGTAAGAATCAATAACGAAATTACAGCTCAATTATCACGTTCAGCTGTTAGAGCGTCACTAAACCTACCTGTAAAAGCCATCGTAATTGACACATTAACAGGCCGTACTGCTCGTTATCTGTCAGCATATCGTGGTGCAAAAACCGTATATACTGTATGTTACAGAAAAAGAACTATGCGTGAGCTAGCTCTTTCTTATGGCATCTACCCTGCACATCAAGAACCATCTTCGTCGCACTGTAATTTCTTGTTTGACTCGCTTTCTGAGCTTGAAAAACAAAATAAACTAGACAAAGAAGACATAGTAGTAGTAGTGGGAGGCAATTTTGGCTCAGATAGTGGAGCTTCATTTATGGAAATTAGCACTGTTCTTAACTTAGAACAAAAATATTACTTTCAAAACAGAAAATAAACCTTATGGAATCAGAAGAAAGAGTCATACCACCTAGTGAACTTATCATAAATAGCGACAACACAGTGTTTCACCTTCATTTGAAGCCCGAAGATGTGTGTGATAATGTTATTTTAGTAGGTGACCCTGGTCGTGTAGATATGATAGGCTCTTTTTTTGATGAAATAAGCGTCAATGTAAGCTCTCGTGAATTTAAAACGATAAAAGGAAGTTATAAAGGCTGCGAAATGATGGTTGTCTCGACTGGAATCGGAACTGACAACATAGACATCGTATTAAACGAGCTAGATGCCCTTGCAAATATAGATTTTAATGAACGTAAGGCTAAAAAAGAATTACGTTCACTAAATATTCTTAGAATTGGAACAACTGGAGGAGTACAAGAAGATATAAATATTGGCGATTTGATATTAAGTGAGGCATCTATAGGTATAGACTGCCTAGCTTGGTATTATGAAGATGCTGAAGCAGTAAGAAATTCGGATTTAGAACAAGAATTTATAAAACAAACTCTTTGGAGCGAAAATTTGCCTCGTCCATATGCTGTAAACTCTTCTGTAGAGCTTGTAGAGCACTTTTCTGAGATTGCCTCACGAGGTGTTACGATTACAGCTCCAGGGTTTTATTCTGCGCAAGGTCGAGAGTTAAGATTAAAACCTGCAATGAAAAATATTGTAGATAAATTTGAAATGTGTAACTTTGGGGCTCTTAAAATAACGAATATAGAAATGGAAAGTGCTGCAATTGGCTTGCTGTCTGCTATGTTAGGTCACAAATGCACTACAATTTGCCTCGTGGTAGCACAGCGAAAACTGAAAGATTCTGACAGCTCTTACAAAAGCGTTATGGAAGAAAAAATAAAGCTAATTTTAGATAAATATAAAGATATTAAAAATAAATAATAACGAACATGCGATTTACCATATCATCTAACGCATTATATAGCGTTCTTCAAAACAATTTAAAGGTTGTGCCTACAAAGGCTACTATGCCGATATTAGACTATTTTCTATTTGTCTTAAACAATGGTGTTTTGACTATAATTTCTTCTGATTTAGAAACAACATTAACATCAAAAATTAATGTCCTTTCTGAAGAGATTCCTGGCGCAATAGCCGTACCTTCAAAACGTATGATTGATTCACTTCGTGAACTTTCTGACCAACCTATTACTTTTGAAGTACTTGAAAATAATGTCATTAAGATTTTATGGACAACAGGTAAGCTAATTTTGCCAGGTGTTACGTCTGCAGGATTCCCAGTGATTGAAGGCATAGAAGACTTTACACAAAGTTTTAACCTGTCAGCAAACTGGCTGTCAGCAGCTATTAACAAAACTCTGTTTGCGGCATCAGACAATGAGTTACGCCCTATAATGAACGGTGTACACTTTGATTTAACTCCTGAAAATGCAACTTTTGTAGCAACTGACGCTCACAAATTAGTACGTCTGACTAAAGATTCACCTAATAGCGAAATAACTGAACGTTGTTCGTTTAACTTACCAAAAAAACCTGCTAATTTACTTAAAAACCTGTTAGCTAAACAAACAAGTGATATAAACATTACTTTCAACAATAAAAACATTGTTTTCAAACTAGAAGACTATGAACTTATTTGTAGAACTATTGAAGGTAGATATCCTAACTATAATAGTGTAATTCCTCAAAACAACACAAACAAAGTGTTAGTAGACCGCACATTGTTGTTGAATAGTCTAAAACGTGTTAGTGTATGTTCTAACGTGGTTTCAAACCTTATAAAATTCACTATTTCAGACAATAACATTGGTCTTGTTGCACAAGATACTGATTTTTCTGTGTCAGCAGAAGATTCTTTAGAGTGTGACTACAATGGCGATTCTTTATCACTAGGTTTTAAAGCACCTTATGTAATTGAAATGCTTCAAAATATGTCAACAGAAATGGTTTCATTGGAGTTTGCTGATGCGACACGTGCTGGACTTATCGTTCCTTTTGACCCTAAAGATGAATTAGAACAAAACTTATTAATGTTATTAATGCCTATAATGTCGTAACACATTAAATTAGTCACATTAGCCTCTAAAACAGCAGTATATGAAATTAAATTTAACAAAACCTATCATATTTTTTGACTTAGAAACAACGGGTATCGACATCGTTAAAGATAGAATCGTTGAAATTTCTGTTTTAAAAGTAAGTCCTAACGGAGACGAGATAAGCAAAACAAGACGTATAAATCCTGGAATGCCTATACCTGCTGAAGCCTCAGCTGTACATGGCATTTATGACAAAGACGTAGAAAATGAGCCTTATTTTAAGGACATTGCAAAATCTATGGCTGCATTTTTTGAAGGTTGCGATTTGGCAGGCTACAATTCTGATAGATTTGATATTCCTATGCTTGCAGAAGAATTTGTGAGAGCTGGCGTAGACATTGACTTAAAAAGAAGCAAAACAGTAGACGTTCAAACTATTTTCCACAAAATGGAACAACGTACACTTAGCGCTGCATACCGTTTTTATTGTAACGAAAACCTTGAAGGCGCTCACTCAGCAGAAGCCGACACTAAAGCAACATATAATATCCTGTTATCTCAACTAGACAGATATGAAGAGCTTGAAAACTCTGTTGATTTCTTGTGTGACTACACAAAACGAGACAACAACGTAGATTTTGCAGGGCGAATTGTTTATGATAAAGATGGTGTTGAAGTTTTTGGCTTCGGAAAACATAAAGGCAAAGCCGTTTCTGAAGTTTTTAAAAGCGAGCCAAGCTATTATTCATGGATTATGAATGGCGATTTCCCTGAATATACTAAAAAAGTGTTTACTGCTATTCGACTAAAATCAAAACAATAAATAATCCCTTTTCAACATATAATTTTACATCAATTTACACTATGAAACATACAATATACTCTTTAATATCTATAATTATTTTAACATTCAGTGCTTCTGACTGTTACTCTAGATCTAGTGTAGATGTTGACATCAATATTTTTGGGAAAAAGATTAAATATGTAAAACATATCGTCAGTGCAAACGAAGATATATACTCTATTTTAAATCGTTATGGCATAAGAATTACAGATTTAGTAGATGATAATGAGTCTGTTGACTTGCTAAATCTACAAGCTGGAAATTTAGTTCAAATTAATAAAAAAGAAGTTGATACTGCTAATTCTACAGAAATTGACGCTGACTTTAAACAATATACAGACAAAATTTCTAACGATAACAACGAGACTGACAGCTCAGGCGAAAAAAAATATCTGTTTCACACCGTAAAAAAGGGTGACACGATGTACTCTTTAGGTCGCTATTATAGAGTTTCTGTGTCTACTATAGAAGAAGAAAACCCTCAAACTATAGAAAACGGAATCTTAAAAGAAGGCTCAGTAATAAAAATTCCTAATAAATTGTGGAAGTTATCTAACAACGAAGAAGATCTTAATTTAAACACTGAACAAGTTCTTGCCTCAAAGATTTTCAAACGATTTGGAGCAAATACACCTATAAATATCTCTCTTTTAATGCCATTTAAAGACACTGATGGCAGCGAAATAGCTCAATTTACAGAGTTTTATCAAGGTTTTATGCTAGGATTAGACTCTATGAAAACAAAAGGAATATCTGTAGATCTTAACGTTTATAATATTGATCGCACAGTTGAATCTGCAATGGAAATTATCGACAACTCTGACATTAATTTATCAGATTTGATAATAGGCCCTGTTTATAGCGACCAATTTATCGAAATGGCAAGTTGGGCAGCTTCAAAAAACATACCTATTATATCTCCTTTGGCATCAATAAATTATGACAACAATGGAGTATTCCATATCGCACCTAACGACGACACAAAATATGATAAAATAAATCAATTTCTACAAAATAAAAATATTGTATACATCAAATCTATTGACGATGACGAAGGATTTGTGAACAGCATTAAAGAAATATCTGGAAAACCTGATATATTAGAGATTGAATTTAATCCTAAAGAACAACCTATAGATATTGTTGAAATGTTGTCAAGTGACGAGATGAATTTATTTGTTGTTGCAACAAAAAAAGGCGATTTAGCAGACGCTATACTTTCAAAATTAAGCTCTGTTAAAACCTTTGGCTATAACAAACAAATCGAAGTGCTTTGCTCTTCCCAAATCGCTAGAACACAAGAGGTTAATTCAGCAAATATGTTTAGACTTAACGTTTCTTTCCTTACAACATATCACGTTAACCGTACAGACAGAAACGTAATATCTTTTGACAATAAATATATTTCTGTTTACGGAGGAGTTCCTTCTTTGTATGCCTATAGAGGTTATGACATTGCAATCATATTCTCTAAAGCGATGAAAGAATATGGCAGCGACTTTGTTAAGTTTATGGATGATTACAGACAAAAAAGCTTATCTGTAGAATATAATTTCCAAAACACCACAAAAGGAGGCTACACAAACGACGAGTGGACATTTGTCACTTACACTCCAAATTACAAAATATTAGTAAGATAGATGAGTTTTTTTAGTGATATTTTAAACTTTGAATTTCTTCAAAATGCCATTATTGCTATCCTTTTTATGAGCATAACATGCTCTATAATAGGAGCATATATCGTAGTAAAGAGAATAGTTTTTTTGAGTGGAGGGCTTACACACGCTTCTTTTGGGGGCATAGGCATCGCTTATTATATGGGAGTTAACCCTTTATATGGTGCTTTACTGTTTTCTGTGGCATCAGCACTAGGATTTGATTATCTTACCCGAAAAAATGGAATGCGTGAAGATTCTGCAATAGGTGTTTTGTGGGCTTTAGGCATGGCGATTGGCATTTTGTTCATATTTCTTACTCCTGGTTATGCGCCTAACCTTATGAGCTTTCTTTTTGGAAATTTACTTACAATTACGACTGATTTATTGCTCTATAATGGTATTCTAGCGGCACTTATTCTCTTCATTTTCTTATTTGCTTCAAAAGCTATAATGTATGTGGCCTTTGATAGCGATTTTTCACAAACAAGAGGTGTCCCTGTGAAATTGATAGAGCGCACGATGTTAGTTCTAATCGCAGTGACAATAGTTTTAACCCTTAAATTAGTGGGAATCATGTTATTAGTGTCACTTTTGAGCATTCCTTCAATGATTTCTTCAATTATAACCACAACTTTTAACCAAATGGTGTGGTCTAACATTATCATAACATTCATTTGTGGACTTATTGGCGTTTGGATAAGTGCAGAAATCGACATTCCAACAGGCGCATCAATAATTATAGTCCTTTCTGTAGTGTACATAGCTGTAAAAATAGCGCACTATCTAAAAACAAAATTTCAAAGATTAAAATTAAGATAAATTAATGGTTTCAGTAGACGGATTAACAGTAGAGTTTGGGGGAACAACCCTTTTTAACGATATTTCTTTTGCAATTAACGACAAAGACCGCATTGCGTTAATGGGAAAAAATGGCGCAGGAAAATCGACTATGCTAAAAATTATTGCAGGTGAAAAAACACCTACAAAAGGACGCATAACGATTACTGACGGAGGAAAAATAGGCTATTTACCTCAACATTTGATGGTCGAAAACGGTCGTACTGTGTATGAAGAGGCTTGTCAAGCATTTGAGCACCTTTTCGCTGTTGAGCGTGAAATTGCAGAGCTTAACACAGCTCTTGAAACACGCACAGACTATGAAAGTGACGAGTATATGTCCATAATTGAACGATTTACGGCTCTTTCTGAGAAGTTTTATGACATCGACCTTACAAACTATCAAGAGGACGTTGAACGTTCTTTATTAGGGCTTGGTTTTCTAAGAAGCGACTTTGACAGACAAACTACTGAATTTAGTGGTGGTTGGCGTATGCGCATCGAATTGGTGAAAATCTTGCTTCAAAAGCCTACCCTATTATTACTTGATGAACCTACGAATCACCTTGATATTGAGTCTATTGAGTGGCTAGAAGATTTTATCATAAATAGCGCAAATTCAGTGATTGTGATATCGCATGATAAGGCTTTTGTTGACAACATCACCACACGTACCATTGAAATAACAATGGGGCGCATCTATGACTATAAGGTAAACTACTCAAAATATCTTGAATTGCGTGCAGAACGTCGTCAACAGCAAATTGCAGCCTATGAAAATCAACAAAAAATGATTGCTGACAATAAGGACTTTATAGAACGCTTTAAAGGAACTTATTCTAAGACAAATCAAGTACAATCACGTGTTCGTATGCTTGAAAAACTAGAAATTATCAAGGTTGACGAAGAGGATAGAAGTGCTTTAAACCTTAAATTTCCACCTGCACCACGTTCAGGCAATTATCCTGTTATCACTCAGTCTTTAGGCAAGACTTACGGTGAGCATAATGTGTTTAACAACGCTTCAATCACTATAGAAAGAGGCAATAAAGTCGCTTTTGTAGGGAAAAATGGCGAAGGTAAGTCTACGATGATAAAAGCCATTATGCAGGAGATTGATTTCGAGGGTTCTTTACAATTAGGTCATAACCTAAAAATAGGATATTTTGCTCAAAATCAAGCTTCTATGTTAGATGGAGATATCACAGTGTTTAAAACAGTCGACGATATCGCTGTGGGAGATATTCGCACAAAAATTAGAGATATTTTAGGTGCTTTTATGTTCGGACGTGACGACATTGACAAATATGTGAAGGTTCTTTCAGGGGGTGAACGCACACGTCTAGCGATGATTAAGTTGTTGTTAGAGCCTGTGAATTTGCTGATACTTGATGAGCCTACAAATCACCTAGATTTACGCACAAAAGCCATTCTAAAAGAAGCATTAGCTAATTTTGATGGCACGATTATCGTTGTATCACATGACCGTGACTTCCTTGACGGATTAGTTAGCAAAGTGTATGAATTTAGTCAAGGTAAGGTAATTGAACACCTTGGAGGAGTCTATGATTTCTTAGAAAAGAAGAAAATCGACAACCTTAAAGAAATTGAACGCAAAAAATAAGATATTTATATTGGGTGATGCCCGAAACTAATACATCGGTGATTCCTAGATAGTTAAACTAAGATATTTTAGATAAAATACCTTTATTTTCGCTAAAAACCTTAAAAATGGAGGTAATTGCCCCTTAAAAACGTTGTACCTAAAGGCGTCCCGCCTTTTATAATAAGTTTTATACTTTTTGAAAAAGTACGCCCAAAGGGCTTCAAAACTCGCTTTCTTTTGCCTTTAAAGGCAAAAGAGCGTATAATTTTCATAGAAAATTATTAGGGAAATCCACAAAACGAGGTTTTGGGAATCTCCCTATATTGGGTAATCCACAAAACAGAGTTTTGCGAATTACCCAATATAACTTAATTATCCTCGTCTACATCCTCAATACAACGTACTGATGCGGCTGAAGATCGATTTAGGGCGGCTTGATCTGCGCTTATTGAGGTTTTACATATCGAATAACAATGTGTGCCATTGGATGATGGCACAGAAACGATATAGATTGTGTACGAATAGAGAGAAGTTATTTTATATGAAGTGGCATCTGAAGCAATATACCCACACGAAGGGTGGAAAAAGGATTCACCACTCAGATTAAAATCTAGTCCGTTTGTCCCAGCGGTATAACCACCATTTGAATTTGTTAAAGCTGAATCACCCCAAACAGAATAGATTGGTATCCTAAAGCCATAAGGAGATGGATCAAAGATTGATTTACCACCTGCAGTTTTATCAGTAAGATATTTGTCGTACCAAAGGTAACCATACCCAGGATAATCAGCACACCAGTTATTATTACCATATTTTGTCGTTGGATTAGCTATTGCTGTACTCATAGTCACAGTACTATTTGAAGCACTAATAGCATCAAGGCTATAATTATCATCCAATATCGTAACATTGCTAGGGTAAGGCAATGGATCTTTACGTCCATATTGAAAATATAGTATACCCTGACTATCAGAAAGTGTTGCACTACGTGCTCCGATATTACGATCCATAATATATTTATCCGCATAGATGCCACCAGTGTTCCACGCTGACATACCTGACGACGACGGACCACCATAGCGATGCAATGCTCCCGTTCCATTAGTAAGAGTATGTGTCCCAGCCGAAAGATCTGTTAACTCATGCTCGTAAGGGTTATAGTCAGTAATCCACAAATGCCAAGACCAGATAATCACATCATTCTTAGTCACTGCTACCAATACATTTCCATAATTCGAAAATCCTGCGCCAAGAGTTATCGCAAGCGAAGGAGTTTCATAACTTTCTCCCTCTATACACTTATTGATATATAGTTGGTTTGACGTCAAATCATCCTTACTGGTAGATATTGGATTTAAAGTGTTATCATACCACAAAACCTTATACTCCCAAGTGACAGTATCATTATCACTAATACAGTTGTCTGGAACATTTGCATAATCCTCACCCCAATACTCATTGATGCGAGGTGCAATAGGGATATAGAATGACGATTCTGCATCTGGGTTGGGGTTCAGAATATAACAATTAGAGGACTTGCTGCTTGTATAGTCTCCATAGACGGCAGTTTTTAACAAAGTTACTCTTGAGTCTGTCGCAGCATCACCCTTACCATTTATTGAGATATTGTATGTATAGTATTTATTCGGCTCTAAATTATAGTCATCTGTAAGGTTCGCACCCAAATAGAAGTTATATCTTAGCCACTGCTCTTCCTCTAAACCATCAATAGTACTCCCTTCGCTAGGGTAAACTAATATCGAAGCATAGGTAGCTCCACTTGGTGCATTGTCTGGTTTTGTTTCAGTAGTACTCCCTTCGACTGTACCCCTCATATTTATTGGCACATAACAATTTATTGTCTTTGAGCTAGTTGTAGTTGTATTCAGCGATGTTGTGTTTTTGTAAGAAGTTGAAGAGCTAACAGACGATGGTATAAGAGTGGAGGTATCATCATCATCTGCACTCTCATCATCTCTATAAGCATAGTAGAGATATGACAAAGGGATTGAATTGATATTAATGCCGGTTATATCAGTTCCTGCCCAATTGTT
>JAWXTO010000034.1:0-14757 GCA_044433545.1 Rikenellaceae bacterium | reverse complement strand
AGATAACAACGTTAAGTTTTTGATCTAATTGAACAATCTCTTCTGGGTGGTTAACACGTCCCCAAGATAGGTCAGTGATGTGGATAAGACCATCTACGCCACCAAGGTCGATGAATACACCATAAGAAGTGATGTTTTTAACTGTACCTTCAAGAACTTGACCTTTTTCAAGTTTAGAGATAATATCTTTTTTCTGTTGTTCAAGTTCAGCTTCGATAAGAGCTTTGTGAGAAACAACAACGTTACGGAACTCAGTGTTGATTTTAACAACTTTGAACTCCATAGTTTTACCAACGTAAACATCGTAATCACGAATTGGTTTAACGTCGATTTGAGAACCTGGTAAGAACGCTTCGATACCGAATACGTCAACGATCATACCACCTTTAGTGCGACATTTAACAAAACCTTTGATGATTTCGTTGTTGTCAAGTGATTCATTAACACGATCCCAAGAACGTAATTGACGAGCTTTTTTGTGAGATAAGTTAAGTTGACCTCTTTTATCTTCAGCTGTTTCAACGTAAACCTCTACTTTTTCACCTGCAGTTAATTCAGGGTTGTAACGGAATTCGCTTACTGGAATAACACCTTCTGATTTGTAACCAATATTAACAACTACTTCACGTTTGTTAATAGAAATAACAACACCTTCAAGAACTTCACCAGCTTGAATGTTAGAAAGAGTATCATCATACTTAGCTGTGATATCTTCTTTGTTCTCTGTTCCGTAAAGACCTAAGTCGTTTTCAAAAGCGTTCCAGTCAAATGTGTCAACTGCAACAGATGCGTTAATGTGTTTGTTTTCAGACATTTTAATTAATTTTGTTGAAATAAAAAGTTAGACATTATGTATAGTACCATATATAAAATGGTGCACAAAAGTAGTGATAAAATATTAAACACCAAACTTTTAATGACTTTTTTTATACATCATTTGATATTCTCGATAAAATTTCGTAAATTTTGCCCTTTAAAGAGTTCTATTTCACTTAAAAAAAATCTATTTTATGTCAAATTTAGTTAAAATATATTGCGAAAACACATCCTCTGAACTATATGTTGAAAGAGGGAGTTTATTGTCTGACATTCTAAAAAAATTAGACATTGATTCAGACCATAAAGTCATTGCATGCTGTGTAAATAACAAATATAAAGATTTAAATTATGCCGTTTATGAACGCCGCAGCATAAGATTTATAAACCAAACCCATTTTGAGGGGTACAGAATCTATGCACGTACACTTTTCTTTATGTTATATAAAGTAGTGAGCGATTTATACCCTCAAGCGACACTTAAAATCAAACATTCTATTGATGATGGCTATTATTTTGAAATTCTAGGAATTGACCACGATTTAGTGTCTATAGAAGACATGAAATCTGGCATTCAAGAGCTCATTTCAAGAGATGTTAAGATTTTACGTGAGCGTCACTCTCAATCTGACGTACTGAAATTATATTCAGAAAATAACTTGTATGATAAGCGAGCTATTGTCGAAACACATCCTTGTTTATATTACACCGTAAATCAACTTGATGATAAATTTGGCTATTTTTATGGTACATTAGCTCCTTCGACCTCATATATCGAAACATTTAATATAAAAAGGTTGAAACATGGCTATCATTTATGTATGCCTATACGTATCAAGCCTAGCCACATTCGAGAAACAAGAAGGCATGACCAATTGTTTAGAGTTTTTGAGGAACATAAACGATGGAATGATGTCATAAATGTGTCAACACTCGGAGAATTAAACAGGCGTATACTTTCGGGAGAGACAACTCAGTTAATTCAAATTGCAGAAACTTGCCAGGTGAATGTTTTTTATAAAGTAGCGACCGAAATTTATTCAAAAATTAAAGACGGATTAAAACTTGTGTTAATCGCTGGCCCTTCGTCAAGCGGAAAGACTACTTCTAGCAAAAAATTAAATGTGCAACTTCAAATATTTGGACTAAAGCCTGTTGTCATTGAAATGGACAACTATTTTATCAATAGAGAAGATACACCTATGGATGAAAAAGGCAATCGCAACTATGAAACTATTCAAACTGTAGATATTAAAACTTTTAACGACAATTTGAATCGTCTAATAGCTGGTGAAAGCGTAGAAATGCCAAAATTTGATTTCATAAAAGGTGAACGATATTATGATGGAACTTTCTTGAAGTTAGAAGAAAATTCTGTGATAATTGTTGAAGGAATACACGCACTAAATCCTATTTTAACCGCCAACATAGATGAAAATAACAAATATAAGATATATGTTTCGGCGTTAACTTCGCTGTCAATGGACAATTTAACATTCATTAACACGACTGACAACAGATTATTACGTAGAATAGTGCGAGATAACTCATATAGAGGAAGTTCTGCACTAGAAACCATAAAAAGATGGGGAAGCGTTCGCAAAGGCGAAGAAGAAAACATTTTCCCTTTCCAAGAAGAGGCAGATTATATGATAAACACAGCTCTTTTCTATGAAATTAACGTTCTGAAGCGTTATGTAGAACCACTCTTGTTGAATGTTCCTGAAACAGAAAAAGAATATTCTGAAGCTCATAGGCTGTTAAAGATGCTGAAATTTTTTGCGCCTATGTGCGAAGAGAATGTTCCTCACACGTCAATCTTGCGTGAATTCATTGGGGGCAGTGTCTTTAAATAATGATAATTAAATTAAAACCACTATCTTTGTAAAAGAAAATAAAATTACCTTAAATTTTTTAAAATTTAACCCTTATGAATAACAGAAATCGTTTATTGATGTTAGGAAGTTTACTTCCTTTGTGCAACCCTGCTTTTGCTAGTAATGGGCAAGAATCTAAACCTAATATAATTTTTATACTAGTAGACGATTTAGGAAAAGAATGGATACAACAGTATGGTGCTGAGAACATAAATCTACCAAATATTCAGGAATTAGCTGACAAGAGTGTGATTTTTAATCGTGCTTACTCTATGCCACAAAGTACACCTAGCCGTTTGGCTTTGTTGACAGGACAATTCCCTTATAATAATGGTTGGGTAAATCACTTTGACGTTCCTAGATGGGCTAATGGTGCAAGTTTTGACGTTGAGCAAAACCCTAGCTACGCAAACCACTTACAAAACAATGGATATAAAACATGTGCGGCAGGAAAATGGCAAATTAACGACTTCCGCCTTCAACCTGACGCTATGAACCGTGCTGGTTTTGATGAATATTGTATGTGGACAGGCACAGAAGTAGGGAACGTTGAATTGAGCGATTCTCGTTATTGGGACCCATATATCCACACAAAAGAAGGCAGCAAAGTTTATAAAGATCAATTTGGACCTGACATTTACTCTGATTTCATTGCTGATTTCATCACAGAAAACAAAGATGAGCCATTTTTTGTGTACTATGCGATGACTTTGACACACACACCATTTGTTCACACTCCTTTAGCGATGGATGCCAAGACAAATTACGAAAAACATAAGGCTATGGTCGAATACACTGACTTTATTATAGGCAAACTTATGGATTGTTTAGAAGAAAATGGTGTTGCAGACGATACTTACATCATGTTCACTACAGACAATGGCACAGGGTCTAACTGTGTGGGTCTACGTAATGGTCATTATGTGCGTGGAGGTAAAACTTTACTTAGTGAGAACGGAATCAACTGTCCGTTTATCGTACACACACCTGGACAAACAGAAAGACGCACTTCAGAAGCCGTAATTGACTTTACAGACATGTATCCGACTTTCTTAGAACTTACTAATTCTACGGACGACGGAAAACACGAAATTGACGGACGTTCTTTTGCTAGTGTATTAACAGGAAAAGGCAAGGGAACATCTAAGGGCTATGCTCTTTCTATGGGATGCCACGCAGCATACATAGGCGACGATGGATTTGTTAAAAACATGTATCCATACAAAGATAGAGCTATTATGGGCGATAAATATAAAGTCTATATTACTATAGATCGTGAAATTGACAGAGTTTTTGACATTCCTAACGACCCATGGGAGACAACTAACCTTGTTGATGATGCAAAAGTGATGAAAAAAGTTGAAAAAGAATTTGGCAAAATCATAAGTGAAATGCCAGAGACTGATTCAAGTCCAAAATATACACGCATCGACAATGATCCAGAGTGGAATGTGGCTTTGAAAAATTCAGCCCACGTAAAACGTAACAATTATAAGCCAGAGAGCACAAAAGAAGAATATGAAGTCTTTGTGAACCCTCCAGCTAATAAATAATAACACCGAATTTTATTGTACATTACAAAATTATATGGAAGAGTTAATAAAAGAGCCTGTAGCTAAAATTACGAAAGTTTATAGTGAAAGCGGAGAGTTACAGCTAAGACTCTATGACAATTTTAATGAGCTTGTAGACCTAAAAGAGCCACTTTTTGCAGAAATTGATTCGCTAGAAGTGCCCGTATTTATCGGAGACTTTCTAAAACGAGGAAGTTCAAAGGCAACGATTAAAATTGACGACATAGACTCTGATTTGAGAGCTTTAGAATTTGTAGACAAAGAACTTTATCTCTATGTTGAGGAAGAAGACGATGGAGAGCTATATTATGAAGACATGGGAGGCTTCAAAATTGTTGATTCTGTAAGCGGAAAGTCAGGCATTATCTTAGAATATATTGATTATAATGACAATCCTTTATTCTCGACAAATTTTAGAGGCGTTGAAGTTATGATTCCTGTAAATGACGATATTATAGACGAAATCGACGAAGAAATGAAGGTCGTTAACGTAACATTGCCAGACGGTTTAATCGAATTGTACGAAAATTCAGAAAATATTGACGATAACGAATAAAAAATACAAAAGGTTATTGAATATTTTGGTTTTATTGCTATATTTGCACTGTTATATATGCACTTAATATGTATGGAATAGCTTATTAACCGACTCTAATTGAAGTCTCAAACAAAGCCTGTTAATAAGCTATTCTAGAAAAGATATTTAGAAAATTAATCTAACTTTAAAACAATCAAAAATGATTTATTCACACGAAGTAGAACACATGTGCGTTGTAAAACAAGGTCAAGGTCACGGTAGTGCTCCAATTCCTCAAGAAGGTAAATGGGTTAAAAGCAAAGAAGTGACAGATATTTCTGGCTTAACACACGGTGTTGGTTGGTGCGCTCCACAACAAGGTGCTTGTAAACTAACTCTTAATGTAAAAGACGGAATTATCCAAGAAGCTCTTGTTGAGACTATCGGATGTTCAGGTATGACTCACTCTGCTGCTATGGCATCAGAAATCCTTCCAGGAAAAACTATCTTAGAGGCTCTTAACACAGACCTTGTATGTGATGCTATCAACACTGCAATGCGTGAGCTTTTCCTTCAAATCGTTTACGGACGTACTCAGTCTGCATTCTCTGAAGGTGGTCTTCCTATCGGTGCTGGTCTTGAAGACTTAGGTAAAGGTCTACGTAGCCAAGTAGGTACTATGTTTGGCACTTTAGCTAAAGGTCCTCGTTACCTAGAAATGGCTGAAGGTTACTGTACTCGTATGGCTTTAGATGCTGACGGCGAAACTATTGGTTATGAGTTTGTTCACCTAGGTAAAGTAATGGATATGCTTAAAAAAGGCGTTGACGCTAACGAAGCTATCAAAAATGCGACTGGAACTTATGGCCGTTTCACAGAAGCAGCTTCTTACATTGACCCACGTGAAAAATAGTCTTTAAATAGACATATTTATTCACATTAATTATCCATTAACTATCTTAAATTAATAAAAAAATGGCATTATTTGAAAGTTACGATCGCCGTATTAACAAGATAAACTCAGTTCTTAGCCAATATGGTATCAAAGATATTGAGGAAGCAAAATCAATCTGTGACGGTCTAGGAATCGACCCTTATACAGTATGTAAAGAGACACAACCTATCTGTTTTGAAAATGCAGCTTGGGCTTACGTAGTAGGCGCTGCTATCGCAATCAAAAAAGGATGTACTAACGCTGCTGAAGCTGCTGAAGCTATCGGTATCGGCCTTCAAGCATTTTGTATCGACGGTTCTGTTGCTGAAGATAGAAAAGTAGGTTTAGGTCACGGTAACCTAGCTGCTATGCTTCTTAGAGACGAAACTAAATGTTTTGCGTTCCTTGCAGGTCACGAATCATTCGCTGCTGCTGAAGGTGCGATCAAAATTGCTGAAAAAGCAAATAAAGTACGTAAAGAGCCTTTACGTGTTATCCTTAACGGTCTAGGTAAAGACGCTGCGATGATTATTTCTCGTATCAACGGATTTACTTACGTTAAAACTGATTTTGATTACTATACTGGTGATCTTAAAATCGAAAGCGAAAAACCATATTCTGAAGGTTTACGTGCAAAAGTAAAATGTTACGGTGCTAACGACGTTCGTGAAGGTGTAGCTATCATGCGTCACGAAGGTGTAGACGTATCTATCACAGGTAACTCTACAAACCCTACTCGTTTCCAACACCCTGTAGCTGGTACATACAAAAAAGAGTGTATTGAAGGTGGTAAAAAATACTTCTCAGTTGCTTCTGGTGGTGGTACAGGTCGTACACTTCACCCAGACAACATGGCTGCTGGTCCTGCTTCTTATGGTATGACTGACACAATGGGTCGTATGCACGGTGATGCTCAATTCGCTGGTTCTTCATCAGTTCCTGCTCACGTAGAAATGATGGGATTCTTAGGAATGGGTAACAACCCAATGGTAGGTGCTACTGTTGCTGTTGCTGTATCTATTGAAGAGGCTTCAAAATAGTCTTTCCAACATACAATTTACAAAAAGCTCCTTGTCATACGACAAGGAGCTTTTTTATATATTTATATTTTTTCACCTCTCTACTTTTTTCAAAAAAAGTAAACCAAAAAAGTAAAACAAAAAAGTGCCTCCTAAAAGTCAAATTCAACTTCTAAAAGGCACTTCAATTATAGTCTATTAATTGCTTTTACAATCAATTCATACTATTTTACTAATTCACGACATTTGTCAACTAAAATACAAACACCATTGTCTGGGCTACCATACGCTCCTTTTTCTGGAGTTAAGTTAAATCCGTATGGCTCATAAATGTTAGCACATAAAGGATTTTCTTCTTCTAATTTTTTCCAGTCTGCATATAAAGTTTCATATTTAGCAATTGCAGCTTTAAGAGCTTCTTTGTCTAAAACTTTACCGTTAAGTTCAAAGTTTCTATTGTTAAGACCCATGATAAAGATTTGACGGATAATGTCAAATTTATATCTACCGTATTCAGAAGAAACTTCTAAGTAAGTTTTAGAGTCTGCATCTGTCATCTCAATTTTTTTAGATAACTCAACAATTCTATCCCATAGGCCAACTGCATAGTCTTTCTCAGCGATAACATCAGCACACATATCTTTGTCAATAGCACCTTTAAAGAAACCTGCTAATGTACCTTGGTGATAGAAGTATTGGTCTCTTGTCCACCATACATTGAAAGGTAAATCTAAGTCTGTACATTGACCTTTAAGAACAGCTTCGTCAGCAAGTTTTAACAACTCTTTGAAATCAGCTAGAGAACTTTCTTTAACAGATAGGTTTGTTAAAACTTTATCTAGTACTTGAGATTCTGTTTGTGTTGTATCTTGTGCCCAAACTGAAGCAGACTGAGCATTGATGTCACACCATAATTCATGTTTGATGTAAGGACCTCTCCAGCCACCACCACGTGACCATGTCCATAAACCTTTAAATTTAGAATCACCTTTTAACTCAGCGATACTCTTAATTTGGTCTGCTTCCATGTTTTTTTGATACTCGCTAAATCCGTTTAACGCACCACCAAACACATAAACAGGGTGAGAACCTTTACCATAATATTCTGGTTGACCTTGGAACTCGATAATGTAAGGGTGATCACCAAGACCAATAGTAGTGTTAAATTGTGTTAATCTGTGGAAGTCACCACGAGAATATTTAATAGAGAAAGTTAAATTTTCGTGAGGTTCAACTTGACTAGTAACTGATTTAAATGTTTCAGGATTTGTGTGGAAGAATCCAAAGTCCCAAGTACGGTAGAACAGCTTTTTGTTGTATTTTTCACAAACTTCAGCTTTAAGAAGTTCGATAAGCTTCACGTGACCGTTGATACCTTCTTCACCACGACCTCTTACAGGGTTACCACCACTGTGGAAAGGAGTGTCATAAAGGTAAGTTTCACCAAATCTGATAACAAGACCGTCAATATCAGGGAAAGTCTCAAAAATCTCTTTAATTTGCGCTTTAATAACAGTAGAAGTCATATCTCTATTGATATTTGGAGCCATTTTACCATGAACTGAGTTGTGACCAGCTTCAAGATCGCTTTGATCTACAAGTTCATTTTTATATTTTTCTATTAAAGATGTTGGCAACACTAACATGTCTGTAAATGGGAAAACTTGCAATCCAGCAGCCTTAGCATTTTTAATTTGCTCTTTAACGATAGCTTGTTGGTTCATAATCCATGCTTTCTCCTCAGCATTTTGTGATGTTAGACCTTCATCAAAACTGTCATAAGTTAACGCACATTGAACATACATCATAGGCACTACAGCGTTATAACCTACCCCAGCAACATAATTATAGTCGTGGTATTTAGACTCTTGATTTGGTTCACCTGGATTTCTGTGGAACATATCCATAACATAAGGCAAGCTATTTTCTGATTTTTTAGCTTCCTTAGTAGCTCCACATGAGCACGTAATGACTACGCACAATGACAAAAGTAAAGTTTTTAATTTCATAGGTAATAATATTCTTTATTAGTAATTGATTTATTTAAGTCTATTTTAGCGCAAAGGTAGTATTTATTTTACAATTTATACTATTTAACCCTAAAAAAAGCACAAAAATATTAATCTAGCAAAAAAATTGCTTATCAATATCTATAATTAACGAAAAAAAAGTAATATATGAAAAGAATAATACTAATAACATTCTCTATATATGGACTATTCTTATTTAAAGATGAAAAAACTGATTATCAGCCTTTTTATTTAAAATCAGATACTCAAAATGCCAATTTTAAGCCTAAAAATAGCAATTATTTCATGTTATGTGACATGCCGATGCGTGGAAAACACCTCACGTGGAAGCACAACAGCCCCACTTATGTTTCACACATCATAATTAAGGAAAATGGAGCAAATATCAAGTCCTTCATCATTGAAGAACTGTCGTATAACCATTGGCTTACCATTTATAAGGGCGACACTATAGGGGAGAATTGTATAATAGACATACAAAGGCACTTATTCAAAAAGCTACGGCTAAAAGTAATAAAATCAGAAAAAGTTCCTCACATTTCTTCGTTCCAAGTGTACACAAGACATCTATAAACAACAAATGTGACCCCAAAAGCCACATTTATTGTTATGTTAATATCTGTTATTTATAATAAATCTTAAACTCCCATGGTCCAAATGGATCATATACTCCACTTTCAAGTTCTACCTCTCCGTGAAATAATTTACTATATTTTCCTTGATAATCTTCGTCATAAAAAGCTGGTTGGATATGGTGTGGAGTCATGTTGAACACGCCAATTACCACACTATCACCCAATTTACGCTTAAATGCCATCACATTATAAGGTTGTGATGAATTAATAAAGTAAGGAGTAGCATTTTCATAGCTATCACACAACGCCTCATTAGTTAATTTCAAGTTTATAAGCTCTTTGAAAATAGGTGTGAATTTTTTAAGCTTTGTCCAATCAATAACATCTTTCTCGAAAAACTCGATTTTCTTATCACAGCCTGCTTCCTCGCCACTATACACTAGAGGAGTGCCACGATATACGAAATTAAAGGCTCTCATACAGTCTACAGCATCACCAAAACGTTTAAATTCTGAGTCATGCCAAGAATTTTCGTCATGATTAGAGATAAACAACATTTTTGAACATGCAGCAGGATAGTTGTCATTTTCAGCCATTAGATGACCTCTAAAATTATCTACAGTATCTTGTTGATTTGCGATTCTTTCAGTAAAGTGGTAAGTTTCCCAACCATAACAAGCGTCAAATAAGCCTTCTTTTACGTATTCTGGAGCTTCAACCTCTCCAAGCATATAAATGTCTGGTTTCATAGCTCTAAGTTCAGCAATTGACTCCTCCCAGAAGTCTAAAGGCACAAGGCCTGCCATATCTTGACGATATCCATCAATATTACACTCTTCAACCCAGAATTTCATCGCATCAGTAACCTTTGCACGCAACTTAGGGTTATTGTAGTCTAATTTTGCAGTGTCAGTCCAATCAAAAGGAGAAACAACCTCTCCGTTTTCGTCATGAGCATACAACATTTCGTCTTCTGACATCCAAACATTATCCCAAGATGTGTGGTTTAACGCCATGTCAAGGATAACTTTCATACCTAGGCTATGCGCTTTTTCAACAATGCTTTTGAACCCTTTAATAGTTCCAAACTCTTTATTTACAGCTTTATAGTCTTTGATCGAATAGTAACTTCCTAATGTACCTTTACGTTTGATTTCTCCGATAGGGAAGATAGGCATAAACCATAAAGTTGTAACGCCCATGTTCGCAATTCTTTCAATACGTGGCAAAAATGACTTAAAATCTCCTTTAGGAGTAAATTGTCTAATATTTACTTCGTAAATAACATTTCTTTCATTCATAATCTTCTTATATATAAGTTTATAGGTTGCGAATATAGCAAAAAAAAAGTGATTTAAAAAGAAAAAATCTCTTTAAATCACCTTTTTTTATAGAAAAACAAGAAAATTACTCAGCAGCAACTTCTTCAGTTTCTTCTGTTGCAGCTTCTTCAGCAGCAGCTTCAGCTTGTGCAGCAGCAGCTAATTTTGCAGCTACAGCTTCAGCTTTCGCAGCGTTAGCTTTAGCTTCAGCAGCTAGAGCTTCAGCTTTTGCAGATTTCTTAGCATCAGCAATTTCTTGAATAGTTTTAGCTTTTGATGCAGCTTTTTCAGCAGCCCATTTAGCGAAACGTTCTTCAGCAACTTCCATAGTGAAAGCACCTTTTTTAGCACCTTCGATAAGGTGTTTTTTCATTAGTACACCTTCAGCAGAAAGGATGTTACGTACAGTTGTTGTAGGTTGTGCACCATTGAATAACCATTTAACAGCGTTATCAAAGTTAAGACAAACAGTTGCAGGGTTTGTGTTAGGGTTGTAAGTACCGATTTTTTCGATAAATTTACCGTCACGTGGAGCTCTGCTATCTGCAGCAACAATGTGATAGAATGCGTAACCTTTTTTACCGTGACGCGATAGTCTGATTTTAACAGCCATTTTTTTATTTTTTAAAAAGTTAATATTAACCTACTCTGAGGTCGTTTAACCAACTCCAATTTTGGTAATTCTATACCTGTCTTAGAGTTAAGCCGCTGCAAAGGTAGATAATTCATTTTTAGTATGCAAATTTACACTCAGTTTTTTCTTCTATTTTTTCACAAAGATATAAATCATCAAACCCTAATATATAGGGAATCCCCCTAGAAGGTTACTCTAGAGGGATTCGTCGGACTAAATATTTTAGAATTACCCTAAAATATTTAGAATATTAGTACCATATTATCTAGTACCACCAGCCCACCATACTTTTTCAGAGAATACATACGTACCGTTACCAAACGCATCGTATACATACTCATTTGCTGTAACGTCGTCACTACCATAAGGTAAACGTTGAGGATATAACCAAGTGTAAGGATTTTCAAGTGCATAATCAACACCCATAGCCATTTGACGTCTCATGTCACTATATGTTTCAAGAGTTTCACCATCTTGGTAAACACCTAAGTATTTTTGAATAGCAATTTCATGAACTGCATCTGCTTCAAAACGAGGTTTAACTTCTTCTTCAAGATAAGTAGCAATAGCATCAGCTGTGATAGTTGTATAACCATAAACACGTGTTGCGATATTACCAGTTTTAACCATGGCAGCAGTTACGGCAGCTTCTAAAGCAGTGTAAGCGTTAGTTGACTCACCTTTTCTAGCGTAAGCCTCTGCTTTAATAAACATAAGTTCGTGATAACTCATAAACATTACAGGAGCAGCACCATCAAAACATGAAGTAGTAATTGCATAGTTAGCAGCTGATTCGCCTACAGTACCATTAGGAGCAACACCAGCTTGGTATTTGCTAGTACCTGTAAGAGAAGTTTGAGCAGCATGCTGATCATAACGAGGGTCATTACGCTCAGTATATTTCTTAACAAAAGAAGAAGAAAGACTTAAATAGTCACGAGAATCATAGAAAGAAGCATAAGGAGTGATAGAAGATACACCATTAAATACGCTTACTTTAGCTTCGTCAGTAGAAGAAGTGAACCCTTTTTCTGCAGCTGCAATAACAGCATCATAATCAGTAGAGCTATAGTTGTTTACAAAACTTAAACGCATCAAGTGACGAGCTTTAAGAGAGTAAGCAAATTTGATATAAGCAGCAGCACGATTTTCCACACCAGAAACTGTAGAATATTGACCATAAATCATATCTTGAGCATCATCCAAAGGAATATCACCATACTCACCAGCTTCTAGGTTATCGATACCAGCTTCTAGGTTAGCAAAAATATCTTCATAGATAGACTCCTGAGAATCTATTTTTGCCTGAAGGATACCTTCGTCAACTCTTAGAGCTTCTGTCCATGGAACATCACCCCAGTTGTCAGTAAGAATACCTAAGTATAAAGCTCTAAGAACTTGTGCAATACCTAAGTTAAATTTACTACCAGCATCAGTACCACCATCTGCACATTTCTCTTCGATTAACTCAAGCTCTTTAAGGTGGAAGTATAGGTAATACCAAGAGTTATTAAAAGTTGTAGAGTTATAAACACTTGATGTACGAATTTCAGCTTCGTGCATTTGTCCATAAGTTCCAACTTCTTGTTCTGTGTAAGTCATTACATAGAACATACAGTCACCACCTACTGTAACACAAGCTAAGTTGTTCTGAATGTTAGTAAATGCAAATTTCGCAGAAACTGCATCAGGTCCAACATTATCATAATCTTTATTGATTTCGTCCATTATGCTCTCAGAACAAGAAGTCAAAGCTACAGCTGAAAACAATAGGCTATATAATATTTTTAATCCTTTTTTCATATTTTTAAATTTAATTTTATTACATGTAATAAATTGTCAGTGTCCGGTAAAACAAGCTATATTCGTACCTGCATAGGGCAGGAAACGGGCTGTTCGCTTTTTTCAAGAATGGCCTTGGGAATCTCTAACAGCTATGCTTTAACGCTTTCATATTTTAAAGCTTTATCTTTTAATTTTATAAAATGCGCCATAGGAACCGCTATGGCTTATTTTATAAAATCAAAACCTTAAGCTTTAAAATTCGAAATCGTTTAAAGCCTAGCTATTAGAGCTTCCCTTGATTTTTTGCGTTTTCTAAAGTTTTAAACGGAGCAGCCTTGAGGGCTGTGAGTATTGAAACTTTAGAAAAGGTGAAAAATGTAGGCCGTTATTGGGAAAAGCCTCCCGACGTTTCTGCCGGACACTAAAAGTGTTAGAATGTTAGGTTGATACCTAGACCATAACTAGTAGACTGAGGTAAAGAGAATCTCTCGAACGAACCACCCATGTTACCATTACCTTGAGAAGACTCAGGGTCAAGGTTAGGAAGTTTAGTCCATACTAAAATGTTACGAGCAAATAGGTTTAATCCTAATTTATAGTCTTTAGCAATTGTCAAGCTATAAGTTAAACTTAACTCACGTAATTTAAGATAGTCATTATCATAAATGTATGCTTCGTCGATACCACCTAATACACTTGCATAAAGATATTGAATATCATCACCTGAACCATCAGCATTGATTGCAATGTCATTAACTTTAGAAGCTGTTACATTACCATCTTTATCCCATTCAGTAGCAATAGTACCATTGAATACTCTTGAACTTGTACGATCTTCTGTTTCAGCTGAAGTACCATAAAGGTTCATCAAACCATTAGTACCACTATACATTTGACCACCGTTTTTGTAATCGAAAGTAGCACGAAGTTCTAGTTTTTTGTAACGAAGATTCATACCAAAACCTAAATTGAAGTTTGGAGAAACATTACCAATTACACCGTCAGCACCACCCATAGGCATACCATAAGTAGGGTTAGCTTTACCGTCAATAAATTGTTCATCGTCAACTAAGATATTTCCATCTTGGTCTTTTTGGAAAGAAGAACCGTAGATAACTGGATATTTATCACCAATACCTGCACGAACTTGAGGAGTTGTAAAACCACCTAAGTAAATACTATTAACACCATCAGCTAATTCGTCAACATAGTTATCCATTTTAGTGAAGTTAGTGTTGATGCTAAAGTTCCAATCTTTTTTGTTAACAATATTAAATGTAGCACTAATCTCGTGAGTGTTTGTGTGAATACGACCACCATTCATTACGAATGAAGAGTAACCTGTAGAACCAGCCAAAGGAACATCAAAAATTTGGTCTTTAACATTTTGACGAGAGTAAGTATAGCTTAAATCTAAAAAGTTGTTAAATAATCTTAAGTCAAAACCAGCCTCATAAGACATAGTATTTTGAGGTTTAAGATTAGGGTCATATAAGTAAGAACCGTGAACTAGAGAAGTAACACCATCATTAGGGTAAGAGATTGGTGTTTTATCCTATCTACATGACAAAAAATCAAACACATTAAACTTATATTTTGATTCATAGCCACTTACAAGTATGTGTATTATGACTTCTAGTCCAGCTTTTACGAAATTTTTAGCTTTATAACCAT
>JAWXTO010000033.1:0-15079 GCA_044433545.1 Rikenellaceae bacterium | reverse complement strand
GCAGCAAGTTTTACTAACGATTTAGGTGCCGATTCATTAGACACAGTAGAATTAATCATGGAATTCGAAAAAGAATTTGACATCCAAATTCCAGACGAAGATGCAGAAAAAATCACTACTGTTGGTGATGCTGTAACTTACATTGAAGCGAAAAAAAACTAATTGAAGATTAGTTAAAAAACATTAGAAATAGGTCTCGCTTAACCGCGAGACCATTTCATTTTTTATCACAAGAATTTTTTAGATATGAAACAAAGAAGGGTCGTTGTAACAGGCATTGGCACAATTAATCCATTAGGTAATAATATTGAAGAGTTTTTCCAAAACCTTGAAAACGGTGTAAGTGGTTCAAATAACATCACTCACTTTGATGCTACAAATTTTAAAACTAAGTTTGCTTGTGAGGTAAAAGGATTTAATGCAAATGATCATTTTGATAGAAAAGAAGCTCGTAAACTAGACAAATACGCACAATTTGCGTTAGTTGCTGCGGAGCAAGCTGTTAAAGATTCTGCTCTTGATTTAGACGTTATCGACAAAGACAATGCTGGAGTAATCTGGGCATCAGGTATTGGCGGTATCATTACTTTCCAAGAGGAGGCAGCAGGTTTTGCTACTGGCAACGGAACACCTCGTTACGGTCCATTTTTTATCCCAAAAATGATTTCAGACATTGCAGCTGGTCAAATTTCAATGAAATTTGGTTTTAGAGGACCAAACTACTGTACAGTATCAGCTTGTGCATCATCTAACCACGCTATAATTGACTCTCTATATCAAATTCGTATGGGCAAAGCAGACATCATCTTAACTGGTGGTTCTGAAGCTGCTATTGTTGAAGCTGGTGTTGGTGGATTTGGTGCTATGCAAGCTCTTTCTACACGTAACGACGAAGCTACAACAGCTTCTCGTCCTTTTGATGCAACTCGTGACGGATTCGTTATCGGTGAAGGTGCGGCTGCTCTTATTCTTGAAGAATATGAACACGCTGTAGCTCGTGGTGCTAAAATATATTGTGAAGTTTTAGGTGGCGGTATGAGTGCTGACGCTTATCACTTAACTGCTCCACATCCAGAAGGAGACGGTGCAAAACGTTCTATGTTAAGTGCGATTAAAGACGCTGAAATTTCTCTTGAAGATATAGATTACGTTAACACTCACGGTACATCAACTCCTGTTGGTGACCTTGCTGAGATTAAAGGTATCTTATCAACTTTTGGTGAGCACGCATACAAACTTAACATCAGTTCATCAAAATCAATGACTGGTCACTTGTTAGGTGCAGCTGGAGCGTTAGAGTCTCTTGTTTGTATCATGACAATGACAAAAGGAATCATACCTCCAACAATTAACTGTAAAGAGTTAGACCCTAACATTGACACTAAATTAAACCTAACGCTAGGTACAGCACAAAAACGTGATGTAAAATATGCGTTAAGTAACACATTTGGTTTTGGCGGTCACAACTCAACTGTTATAATGAAAAAAATCTAATTTATATGATAGATAGTTTGTTGTTTGTCTTTAGAGCTTCATTTTCTAAAGACAAACAATATTACAAAATGGTAAAAAATATTTTTGGGATTTGTCCTAATAATATTGAGTTATATAAGCTGGCTTTGGTACATAAGTCAGCTTCTGTTGTTTTAGAAGACGGTACACACATCAACAATGAACGTTTAGAGTTTCTTGGTGATGCCGTAATTGAAGCAGTCGTTTCGGACATGCTTTACATAGATTTTCCTTATGAAAGTGAGGGTTATTTAACACAATTGCGTTCAAGAATTGTTAGCAGAAATTCACTTAATGAACTTTCACATAAAATTGGCTTAGATAAATACATCATCAGCCAAAATAGCTATGGAGCAGTTGCTCGACGAAACATTTATGGTGATGCCTTTGAGGCAATAGTTGGGGCATTATACCTTGACAAAGGGTTTAATTGTTGTAATAGACTATTAATCAATAGGATTTTTGCTAATAACATCAACATTCAAGCTCTAATTGAGACAGAAACAGACAATAAGAGCAGGCTGATTGAGTGGGCACAGAAAAAACGTGTTAAGTTAACTCTTTTCACTGACCTTGAGACAAATAAAGACGACCCAAAAAATCAATATTTTGTAGCTGTAACAAAAATTGATGGCGTCGAATATGGATATGGCATAGGAAACTCTAAAAAAGAGGCAGAACAAAGAGCTTGCAAAAATGCAGCCTTAAAATTAAACCTCAAATTCTAATATTTAGGGGGAGACAATCTCCCCTTTTAGTTTGATTAATTTAGACATTTATGGATTTAGTAATGCTTTTTAAAGGTGTATTAATGGGACTTCTAGGATCGATTCCTTTAGGTCCTATTGGTGTTTTATGTATACAACGCACTTTAAGCAAAAAATTCCGTTCAGGATTTTATTCTGGGCTTGGAGCAGCCACAGCAGACACAATTTTCGCAATTGTTGCTATCTTTTTCTATTCGATAGTGATGAGCTTTATCGAAAGTCAGATGCAATTAATGACTATTATTGGGGGGCTTATAATTATGGCTATTGGGGTATCAATTTTCTTCAAGAAAAGTTCACTTTATATCCGAAAAAACCGTAAAGCTCCTAAAAGTTACTTTAAAGACTACTTCTCAACGTTGGGTCTTACTATTGCAAATCCGACTTACATCCTAGTTTTTATTGCATTATTCACTACCGTAGGTGTCGACAATCATAATATGTCATTTTTAAATGGTTTATTTGTGATTGTAGGTGTATTTTGCGGTGCTACAATGTGGTGGTTAACACTTACATACACTATCAATAAGATAAGATTAAAGTTTAAACCTTACCATCTTGTTGTTATCAATAAAATCGCTGGAGGTGTAATCTTTGTACTTGGATTAATTGCTGTTGTGAGTGCGGTTTTCCAAGAAGAGCTTGAAAAATTAGAACATTTACTGTAAGTTTAATATTATGGACAAGATAATTATAGCTATAGACGGTCATTCATCGTGTGGAAAGAGTACATTTGCAAAAATGATAGCTCAAAAATTAGGTTATGTATTCATTGACACAGGCGCAATGTATAGAACCGTGACATTCTATGCCTTAGAAATGGGCTATATAGCAGAAAACAGCATAGACGAAGCCTCAATTATCGCATCCTTAAACAATTTAAACATTACGTTTAAGTATAACGCCGAAAAAGGCAAAAGTGATGCTTATTTAAACGGCGTAAATGTTGAGGACAAAATCCGAAATATCGTCGTTAGCAACTATGTCAGCAAAATAAGTGCAATAAAAGAGGTTCGTGAACTTTTAGTAAAATTACAACAAGACATGGGCACTGAAAAAGGCATCGTAATGGATGGACGTGACATCGGAACAACTGTTTTCCCTGGTGCTGAACTAAAATTGTTTATGACGGCATCCGTAGCAGTTCGTGCAGAAAGACGATACAAAGAATTAACAGAAAAAGGAGAAAATGTTAGCCTAGAAGCCATTAAAGCTAATGTTGAAAGTCGTGATTTTCAAGATGAAAACCGTACAGAAAGCCCTTTACGTAAAGCTGATGATGCAATCATATTAGACAACTCGTTTATGACTTTAGAAGAACAGATGGTGTGGATTGAGGAGCTATTAAAATTAAAAGGTTATGATTGTTGATATTGACGAAAAATCGGGGTTCTGTCCTGGTGTAGTGACTGCAATAAAACAGGCTGAAGAAGAGCTTTTTAAAGGCAATCATCTTTATTGTTTAGGCGATTTGATGCACAATAAAGTTGAAATGGGAAGGCTAGAATCTTTAGGGCTAAATTCTATTTCTATGGATGAGTTTAACACCCTAAAAAGTGAAACTGTACTTATTAGAGCACATGGAGAGCCTCCAACAACTTACGAAAAAGCAAAATCAAACAATATAAAAATTATAGATGCTACATGTAAGGTTGTTGCTTCTATACAAAGACTTGTAAAACGAGCTTATGACCAGATGCAGCCTATAAATGGGCAAGTTGTCATACTTGGAAAGAAAGGTCATCCTGAAGTAATAGGTTTAGCAGGTCAAGTATCTAGTAATGATGCTATTATTGTCGAGAACAAGCACGATTTATATGAAAATGTAGACTTTTCGAAGCCTATTTATTTTTTATCGCAGACTACAAAAAGTTTAGGAGATTTCAAAGAGGTCACAGATGTAATTAATCTAGAAACATCGAAATTAGGTAACGAAAACGTGACAATAAAAGACACAATTTGTCGTCAAGTCGCTAATCGTTATGCACATTTACAAGACTTTGCTATCAAATATGATGTTGTGTTGTTTGTCAGTGGAAAAGACAGCTCAAACGGTAAGGCTTTATATGAAAATTGCTTGGAAGTAAATGTTAATTGCTATAAAATAGAAAATAGCTCTCAAATTGATTGGAAAAAACTTGAAGGGGCTAAAAAAATAGGCATTTGTGGAGCTACATCTACTCCAAAATGGCTTATGGAGCAAGTAAAAACAGATATTTTAAATCGTTTTAAAGGATAATGAAAAAATCTATCATAAACACACCAATATATTTTATTTTAATCGTTCTTGCTTGTTTTTTGTGGGGTTCAGCCTTTGCAGGCGCAAAAATTGGCTTTCAATATTGTAGTCCCATAATGTTATCAGGCATAAGATTCACTTTGGCAGGGCTTTTACTTGTGCCAATGTTGTTGATGCAAAAACAAAGTTTCTTGTCTTTCTTTAAGCATTGGAAATATATGCTTATTTTTGGAATTATTCAGACTTTCATACAGTATGGACTGTTTTTCATGGGTTTAGACAAAGTTCCTGGCGCTGTAGCGGCTATTGTTGTGGGTGCAGGTCCCATCTTTATAACTATCATGGCTCACTTCACATTAAGTGATGATAGATTCTCAGCAAGGAAAATATTTTCGATAATTTTAGGCTTCCTCGGCATCATTTTTATCACTCTGGCTAAAGGCAGTGACCTTGAAATCAGTGATAGCTTTTACTATGGAATTTCATTGCTTTTGGTTAGCAATTTAGTGGGAGCAAGCACAAACATTATAGTCATGAAAAACAAGCATTTGGGAGTTTCACCAATTGCTTTAACCGCATTTGCAAACTTTTCGGGCGGTTTGATGCTTTTAATTGCGGCTTTACTTTTTGAGCCAATTACGCTAAATAATCCTCCTGTAGAATTTTATTTTGCATTGTTGTGGTTGGCAATAATTCCTGCTGCAGGGTTCTCGATATGGTATTATTTACTTGGTCAAGATGGCGTAAAAGCCTCAGAAATCAATATCTGGAAATTTATCATCCCTATAGTAGGCGCAGTTATGAGTTGGTTATTCGTAAAAGGAGAAGACCCTGCATGGCAAGAAGTCATAGGCATCATAATTATATCTATGGCTATTATAATACTGCAATATTCACCTAAAAAGCGAATAGGCTAAAATTGTATAAATAAATCCGCAAAACCTAAGGTTTTGCGGATTTATTTATTTTGTGACATATCTAGTCCAAAACTTCTCATGACTATCAGCTAGCTCTCCAATATTAAGTATCCACCAATTTTCACAACAGTCAGAATAGTCTACACCACCGTAATATAAGGCTGACCACTGGTGTTCAAAACCATCGGGGAAATATGAATCTATAATTCCGTCAGCTAATATCCATAATTTACGAACCTTTGCATTACGAGACTCTTTTGCTAGTGTCATCCACTTTGAGTCATTTGAACGATAACCAGGCGTTGTGTATGGCCCTCTGTCTCTTTTGCCGTAATCCTCGCTAGGGTCAACATTTCCATCATCTATGCTGAAATAAGTCGCTACTTCTTTTACATAAGCTAAGTCGTCTTTATTAGTCTGGTTTTCATTCCAATTGCTATGCTGCACAACTATAACACTGTTTTTAACTGTAGATACAGATAATGTTTTTGAAATTTCTCTCACCCAAGCGGCTGTGAAATTTGACTGTCCTGCTTCTTGCACCCACACTTTCCCTCCTTTTTTAATTATAGGGAGCACAATATCTACAATATCCTCTAAAGCACGACTCCAATCTTCATTCGCTGCAGTCCATCGTTTACCAAAAGCTGCATTAAACAACTCTCTAGAGTCTAAAAACAATCCATTTTGTTCTCCGACTGCTCCAGACACGGCATAAACGTTTACGCCCTTTAAATCAGGGTGAAGTATCATAGAACCTAACGCTGCTTGAGAGTGAATGTCGTCAGGGTCGGGCTTACTGTCAAATTGCGCTATTAGTATGTCCTTTTTTTTATTAAAATATGGTCGATCTAAATCACAATTTGTACCTGTAGTACCTGCCAATAGACTAGTACTATATAGTAAAGATACAAAAATAAGAGCTTTCCATTTCATAAATTCACTTTTGTTAGTTGTTTATTAAGAAGGTGAACAATACATCTATAAAATTTGATAAGGGTGTCCAACAATTTTAGCTGTAGAACCTACACTAGCAGCATAATTTGGTTGTCCGCCACCTATAAATACTTCAACATCACCCTCAGAAACTATTGTATTGCCAGCTTCGTCAACAATTGCTAAATCTTGAGCAGTTAAAGTAAATTCAACCTCTTTTGACTCACCTTTTTTCAAGTTAATACGGCTAAATCCTTTAAGTGCACAAATTGGAGTACGTGCAAGTCTGTTTTTGTGTACCACATAAAGTTGAACAACCTCGTCACCATCTCTATCACCTGTATTAGTCACTGTAGCAGTAACTTTAACTTTGTCACCTGCTGTAATTTCAGAAGGCATGTTCATATTGTCATACTCAAAAGTTGTATAGCTTAAACCATAACCAAATGGGAAACGAACATCACCTTTGAAGTATCTGTAAGTGCGGTTTTCCATAGAATAATCTTCAAAATCTGGAAGGTCAGAATCGCTTTTGTAAGTAGTAAGAGGCATGCGACCTGCAGGATTATAATCTCCTGAAAGAACATCAGCAATAGCAGTACCGCCAGCTTGTCCGCCATACCACGCTTGAACGATAGCGTCAACATTTTCATTTTCCCATTCCATAGAAATTGTCGAACCTGACATATTTACAAAAACTACAGGTTTACCTGTTTTTTTAAGGGCTTTTAACATGTCAATTTGAACAGGAGGAAGCGAAGTTGTGATACGGTCACCACTTGCAAACCCACCGTATCCGTCAGCACCAGCATCTCCTGCTTCGCCTTCATAGTCTGCTGAAATGCCACCTACATAAATGATAACATTAGCACCTCTAACTTGTTTTACAACGTCATTTGTCGTAACACCATCAATAGCTTTTACGTGACCAACGCCTTGTACATAAGTAACTTCAGCGTCTGGGAAGCTGTTTTTAATTCCCTCAAGTGCTGTCACGATGTGTGAAGGAGTACCAAAATAGTTTGACAACATAACTTTCTCGTTGTCAGCATTTGGGCCAACAACAGCGATACGTTTTATTTTTTTTCTATCTAGTGGAAGTGTATTATTTTCATTTTTCAAAAGTACCATACTTTTTTGAGCCATCTCATAAGCTATAGCCTTATGTTCGTCACATTCAATGACTTCACGACCAATGCTAGCATAAGGATTTCTCTCAACAGGGTCAAACATGCCTAAGCGCATACGAATTTCAAACAATCTTTTTACAGATTTGTTAATTTGTCTTTCTAAAACAGAGCCATTTTCTACAGTTTCAACCAAACGGTGATAAATATTACCACATTCAAGGTCAGTACCAACTATTATAGCATCCGTAATTGACGATAGTGCATCTGGATGTGATTTGTGATATTGAAAGAAGTCAGAAATTGCCCAACAGTCAGTAGTTACATAGCCATCAAAACGCCATTGTTCACGCAAAATGTCAACCATTAACTTATCGTCACCACAACAAGGAACTCCCTCAAAGCGGTTATAGGCACACATGATACCGCTAACATCAGCAACAGTCACCAACTCTTTAAAAGCAGGTAGATAAGTGTCCCAAAGGTCATATTTTGATGTAGTAGCATTAAAACTATGGCGATTATGCTCAGGCCCACTGTGTACGGCATAGTGTTTTGCACAAGCAGAAGCCTTTAAATAGAATTCGTCATCTCCTTCAAGCCCAAGAACCATTGCACTACCCATTTTACCAGTTAGATAAGGGTCTTCACCATAAGTTTCTTGTCCACGTCCCCATCGAGGGTCACGGAAAATGTTAATATTTGGAGTCCAGTAAGTTAAACCTCTATATCTAGTGCCCGTAGTGCCATTTTCCATGTCTTCATTAAATAAAGCACGACCTTCACTAGACGCTGCATCACCAGCTTCACGCAAAGTTTCTGTATCAAAAGAAGCTGCCATACCTATAGCTTGAGGGAATACCGTAACCGCTTCTTTTGTGCGGGCAACCCCATGAAGAGCCTCATTCCACCAGTCATACGCCACTATTCCAAGACGCTCGACAGCTGGAGCAGCATGTTCCATTTGTTTGGTTTTTTCTTCAAGAGTAAGACGGCCTACAAGGTCATCAACACGTTCTTCTAAAGGAAGATTAGGATTTTGAAAAGGAAATTTGTACTCTACACATTGAGCATTTGCTTTTATAGCAAATATGCTAAATAAGATTACAGGTAATAGTAACTTTTTCATAAATTAATTATTTTAATTATATATTTTGCACTCAAAAAGCGGATTTTATTTCAATTAAAGTGATTAATCCGCATTCAGATACAAATTTACAACTAATTTATGATATTTTATAATAATTATGAATTTAAAGTCTCATTATACGTTAATAAATTCTTTATACGAGAAATTAAAGATACTTTGAATCATCTCAATTCTTGTATTTAGCTCTGGATTATTGGGAGTTAACTCTTGGGCAACTAGAAATTCGTTCAACGCCTTATCTAATTGTCCTTTTTCTTGAAACTCTACTCCTTTTTCGTATAATAACTTTGCCTCACGTATAGCTGATGAACTTATGTTCAATAAATTAACCCCTTTTATATATTCTATAGCATTTAGCTCTAATATTTCAGGGTTTAATTCTGAAATTCCCTTATAGTCATTGCCCTCACGAGGATAAACATAGATTCTAACCATATTTGCAATAGTTTTATAGTCTTTCCACTGGTCAAAGGCACGCAGATTGTCCTCCCCCATGACTATAGAAAATTCTGTTTCGGGATTTTCAGCCATTATGCGATTAAGTGTGTCGATAGTGTATGACGGAATTGGCATATTGAATTCTATGCGACACACCTTTATCTTTTTATCTAATGACAAGCGTTGTAATTCAGTTTCAGCATCTTGTGCTCTCTTTTCTTTTGTTGTTCCTATGCCTTCTTTAAGTGGATTTTGTGGAGAAACAACAAGCCACACTTCGTCAGCATAATTTCCAGAAATTATACTCTCAGCAATAGCTATATGTCCATAATGGATAGGATTAAACGATCCAAAGAAAAGTGAAACTTTCATTATTTTGTCTTTATTTTAAGAAATCAATGATTATTGACTCAACATCTTCGACGGCTTTCTCTAAAGAATCATTAATGACAGTTGTGTCAAATTCTGGTGCATAAGAAATCTCTTTTTCAGCCTTAGCAACACGTTTTTCTATAGCTTCAATAGAGTCCGTATTACGAGAAATTAGTCTTGAACGTAATGTTTCAACTGACGGAGGCATAATGAAGATTGAAATCGCATCATCGCCTAACAATTTCTTGATATTTGTGCCGCCAACTACATCAACGTCAAATAATACGACATTTCCTTTTTCCCAAATACGATTTAATTCTGTTTTTAAAGTCCCATAGCTTGTTCCTTTATAAACTTCTTCATATTCAAGGAATTCGTCATTCTCGACACGTGTTTTGAACTCTTCTTCTGTTAGAAAGTAGTAATCTACGCCGTTTTGCTCTTCACCACGAGGGGCACGAGATGTCGCAGATATAGAAAATTCAAAATTTGTGAATTTTTTTAGTAATTGAGATATTATTGTCGATTTTCCAGAGCCTGATGGTGCTGAAAATATGATAACTTTGTTTTTGTTCATAAAAATTGCTCTTGTAGAAGTTATAAAATGTTAAGACATTGTTCTTTGATTTTTTCTAATTCGTCTTTCATTCTGACAACAATTTTTTGCATCTCAGAATGGTTAGATTTAGAACCTGTAGTGTTGATTTCACGTCCAATTTCTTGACAAATGAACCCTAATTTTTTCCCTGGATTATCTTCTTTTGTCACTTCACGGAAATAGTTAAGGTGGTTTTGTAAACGCACTTTTTCTTCTGTAATGTCTAGTTTTTCAATGTAGAAAATCATTTCTTGCTCTAGTCTACTTGAATCGTACTCAACATTCAACGAATTTAGACCTTCTGTGATTCTGTTTTTTACGGTTTCGATTCGAACTTGCTCGTATTTAGATACTTCATTTTTGTAACCCTCGATTAAAGAGATGCGCTCAAGCAAATCTGCAATCATTACTTCGCCCTCTTGCGCTCTAAAGCTATTAATCGCCGTGATTGCCTCATTTAACGCTTCAAAAAGTGCCTCATTTTGAGTTTCATTCACTTCTAACTTCGTAGATTGCATCACGTCAGGCATTTTAAGTATAGATGCCACGATAGATTGGTCGTTTAAATTCATGCCAAGCTCATCTGACACTTCTTTTAACTGATTAAAATAATATTTAAACATCGTTTTATCAATCGAAGTCTCAGATTTTGCCATTTCACTTTCGACATTAACAGAAACTTCAACTTTTCCTCTTATTAGCGATTTTGACACTGCATTTCTTAAATCCATTTCAAGGCTGCGATATACTGAAGGCATTCTTACCGACATATCCAAGCCTTTGCCATTTAATGAACGAATTTCTACTATTATTTTTTTACCGTCTACTTCTTTTGTTCCTTTGCCGTAGCCAGTCATTGACATAATTCCCATAATATATTGAATAATAATTATTTAACTTATTTTAGTTCTGTTTTCCCGAAAAAAACATCCGTGAAATGCAAAAATAGCATATATTTTTGGAATTTTAGTACTTATAATTCAAAATTACACTTTAACTATTTAAATTTACCATAAAACAGTATAAATATGATTAAAACAGTGCAAGTTACTTATTGAATATAATAACATTATGCCTCAGAAAATATCGTTGTAAGAGCATTGACAATCTAGCACATAGACTCAAAATTGGCATGTATTCAAATTAATTATTTATAAAATATGAAAATAAATTTTGCAGTTCTTATTTTTTTTCATACATTTGCAGTCGAAACAATGAGAATTTGTTTCTAAATGGTTCCGTAGCTCAGCTGGATAGAGCATCAGATTTCTAATCTGACGGTCACAGGTTCGAATCCTGTCGGGATCACAAAAAAGCTAATTGTCGACGTTGTTGATAATTAGCTTTTTTTGTTAATTTCTGCTACAAAGGATGTAAATTATATAAACAAGTTAACTTTTCTTATTTAAAGAAAAAAGAATTTCTAAAAACTAAAAAAAATGAAAAAAATCTTATTTTTAATGGTAGCTATGGTTGCCATGATGTTTAACGCAAATGCACAGGTTAAAGTCGAATCGCCAAACTCAAATCTTAATGTAAAAATCATTAATTGCACTATGAGCAATGAAACAGCAGTGATTAATATGGTTCTTTCAAACTATGGTCCTGACGAGGAATTAAGTATCTCAAACGGAGATATTGAAATTTATGATAATAAAGGTAATTATTACGATTCAAAAAACACAAAAATCACTTTAGGTCTTACTAGCGCAAAAAAATTATCTAGTTCTAGTAGCTTTACCTTGCCTAAAGACAGTCCTCTAAAATTTAGCGTATCAATTAAGGGTGTATCTGAAAAAACATCTAAATTAACATTGATGAAATTAGGTTTCAAGTCTAAAGGTAAGTTAAAATTAAAAAAATCAGACCCTGTACAAATTCGTAATATCGAATTTAGCAAGAAATAAATTTCCTTAAAAACCTATCCATAACTGTTTGGTATAAATTGTGTTATTTGTGACTGTGATAAGTCTCAAATAACACAATTTTTTGTTAATATGGCGTTTAAGTTATTCATTACTACAACAATAATAGTGATAGTTATAATAGGAACTGTCACTATTGCAGCAACTAGTGCCTGTAATTTGTCTAAAAGACCAATAATTGACCGCACTACAGTTTCAGAATTTGATATTAACCGTTATTTAGGTGATTGGTATGAGATTGCACGCTTCGATAATCGTTTTGAAAGAAATTTAGAATATGTTACTGCATGTTATACATTAATGGAAAATGGCAAAATAAAGGTTGAAAATAAGGGATATAATACAATTTCCCAGGAGTGGAGTACTGCAATAGGTAAAGCAAAATTTACGAAACAAGTTGGCAAGTTGAGAGTTTCGTTTTTCTGGATTTTTTATAGTGATTACAATATTCTAGCACTCGGAGACTCAGGCGAGGGTAGTGAACCATATACTTGGACACTTGTTGGTAGTAAAAGTAGTAAATTGTTATGGATTTTAGCACGAACTCCTTCACTAGACGATACCACGTTGAACAAAATTAAAGATATTGCAACATCAAGAGGATACGATGTCGCTGAATTTTTATGGGTGGAGTCTAAACTTTAATTTTGTGTATTGCTAGATGTGTTTTTGTTCTTTTAAAAATTAGAAAAAATTCTTTTACCTTACTTTATCTTACCCACAAGCATAACAGTATTCCCCTCAGGGTTTATGGTTTCAATAAGTCTGTCTATGCGTTCAAGGTTTTTGGGGTCAGCTTTAGCTCGTTGTTCTTCTGTTAAAGATTCAAAATGTTCTAGTAATTTTATTGCGTCAAACCCTGATATATAGTAATCTTCTTTGAATTTTATGTACATATTCTTGTCACTCAATATAAGGTCGTTAGTAAGTTTTAGATGACCTCCCGTAAGATTCTTTTTGTTGACGATTTCGATGTCTGGATAGCCATTTGTGCTAAAACCAATGAAATGACCGTCGTCTCTTATAGGATTTATGTTTGTGTGACTGAATAGAAAATAGTCTGAATTTTCATAATACTGTTTTAGTACAGAAGATTTGCTTATTTCTTCAACCTCTGTAAGATTGTTAAATGCAGCAGTAAATATAGGAGTGATAGAGTTAGTCTCTTTATTATAGCGGAATAGTGTGTCTGGCTTGTTGTTAAGGTTATATATATGTATGTTTGGCAGGGTGCTATTGTTTGAGAAATTGTAGCTTCCACCTATTGGAAGTTCAATTTCGCAAAATGAAGTTTCATTGCCTTCTACGTCTTGTTGTATTATGCCAGTCCTTGTGTAATGGGGATAATTTGAGTAAATTATGACATCACCTTGTTTTGAGCCTGTTAATATGTCAAATGCTGCTGTGGTGTCATGTGTTGAGGTAGAATGTAAAAATTTGCCATTAAAATCAAAGGCTAATATGTTTTGAAATGAGCCTATATATATTGTTTTGCTATCTTCGTGTATTTTAATTTGTTGAGGATATGTGTATTCACCGTGACCTCTGCCTACGCTTCCTATATTACAGATAAATTTGCTTGTTTTTCGTTCAAATAATTTTACTTGATTATTATGTGTTGCTGCTATGTAGTTCTCAGATGCAAATAATGATGAGTAATAAGTAACATACGCCTCAATTTCATTGTCTAGTTGGATGATTTCTATGTCTTCAAGCAATTCTGATAAGGCGATGTTAACGGTGTCTTTAAAATTCGTAATGTCTGCTGTAATGATGCCATTCTCATTTGTTGCAACTTTTTCTATTGGACTTTGGCATGATGTCAGAACAATGAATGTGATTAAAATAGTAAGTTTTCTCATTGTTTTAGTTTGTTTTGTGATTGTTTAGTTTTGTGACTGTTTATTTCTTGTAAAGGTAAAAGAATAATCATAGAATAACAAATAAAATTTAGAAATTGGTTTTTTATGAAAAATAATTGAAAAAAATGTTGATTAAGTGTTGTTTATCTAAATAATTTGTCTACCTTTGTGGCTGATATTGTGGGAGTAAGCATATTTTTTTAGTGGCTTACGATGAATTTAACAACAAGAGACAATAATATTTCCGTATCTAATTTGTTGATATAGAGGTTTTTAGTCTTTTGGTTTTTTCGTCTCACAGTAACAATAATCTTTTTATTAATCAATTTTATTTATTTAAAATGACTGATCCAATAGCGGATTTCCTAACAAGGATTAGAAATGCTGCGAAAGCCAACCACAAGGTGGTTGAAGCTCCCAGCTCAAAAATGAAGAAAGAGATGACCAAAATTCTTCACGAACAAGGTTATATTCTTGCTTACAAATTTGACACAGACGAAAGAGGTCACGAAACTATCAAAATCGCTTTGAAGTATCACCCTCAAACTAAAGTGTCTGCAATTAAAACACTAAAACGTGTGAGCCGTCCAGGTTTACGTCACTACGTTGCAGTAGAAAACATGCCTAGAGTACTTAACGGTCTTGGTATCGCAATTCTTTCTACTTCTAAAGGTATTTTAACTGACAAAGCAGCAAGAGAAGCTAATGTTGGTGGTGAAGTTCTTTGCTACATATCTTAGTCTTTATTTAAAAAACACAATTAAATTTAAAAAAAATGTCAAGAATTGGAAAACTTCCTGTAAACCTTCCAGCTGGTGTTACTGTTTCAGTATCTTCAGACAATGTGGTAAGTGTGAAAGGGCCTCTTGGTGAATTGTCACAAAAAGTTGATGCTGATATCACAGTGACAGTAGAGGAAAATGTAATTACATTAACTCGTCCTACTGACCAACCTCGCCACCGTTCAATGCACGGTCTTTACCGTTCATTAATTAACAACATGGTAGTTGGTGTTTCTAAAGGTTACGAAACAAAACAAGAGCTTGTTGGTGTGGGTTACAAAGCAGAGGTAAAAGGACAAATAATCGAGTTATCTTTAGGATTTTCTCACGATATTCACATTCAAATTCCTGTAGAGGTTAAGGCGACTGTAGTAGCAGAGAAAAAAGGTAACCCTATCTTAACTTTAAATTCAATCGATAAACAACTTATCGGTCACGTTGCGGCTAAGATTCG
>JAWXTO010000032.1:0-16128 GCA_044433545.1 Rikenellaceae bacterium | reverse complement strand
AACTCGTTCAGCAGAATCTGGGACAACATATTCTAGTTATGCTGACCCTCAGTATACAACCAAAGGCATGACAGGATTATCATATATGTATAATCATAATGGTATTTTCAACGCTCAACTATTTGGAAAGTATTACACTCAAAGCAACGACGGAGTAACTTACGACACTGAAGGCGTAAGATCAGAACGCAATGCAACAAACGGATATTTTGGATATGGTGCTGCTGGGACAGTTTTCTTTGGAAACGGATTTCAACTAAAAACATCTTATGAATTAGCATACCGTCTACCAACAACGACTGAGCTGTTTGGTGACAGTGACCTTGAATTAGGAAACGTGACTCTTGAGCCAGAAAGTAGTGACAATTTCAATGTCAACCTTGCATATAGACGCACGTTCGGCAAGCATGTCGCATCTTTAAGCGGTGGTGTCGTTTATAGTGACTCTAAAAACTTTATTCGTCGTGTGGTTAGTTCAGACGGAGAATCAGCTTCTTCTGTAAACCACGGTAATGTAAAAACTAAAGGTTGGAATGTTGCATTAACTTATGATTATAGTAGAGCATTATCACTTGGGGCTAACATCAATGCACTAAACGCACGTGATGATGAACCTATTGACATCACAACTGGTTACAACAGTACAACTTATGGTCAACGTATGCCTAATGAGCCATATTTATATGCTAATGCAGATGGCCGTTATAATTTCTATGACCTTATCCGTAAAGGCGACCACTTCTACGTTGTCTATGATTTATTTTATCAACACGAATTTCCTCTATACTGGGAAGACTATGGTGATAAAGACACAAAAAAATATGTTCCTACACAATGGGCACACAACATAAGTTTACACTATGTCATAAAAGGAGGCAAATATAATTTCTCATTAGAGTGTAAAAACGCCTCTGACGCAAATCTATACGACAACTTTAGCCTTCAAAAAGCTGGCCGTGCATTCTATGGAAAAGTAAGAATCAACATAGGAAGCAATAACACTAAAATAAAATAATTACACATTTATAAAAATAAAAAAACAATGAAAAATCAATTTTTAAAGTCTCTATTTTTTGGAGCATTAATTATGTCCGTTACAGTATCTTGCGAGAAGGAAAATGAGGGAAATTCTAACAACAATGGCGACGATGTACTAAGTCAATATGTCGTTGCAGTAAGCACTACAGACGGTGCTGACTATCTTCTTTATACTGACGAATTAGGTTCTTCAGACCTTTCTGTTGTAGGCGGAGGTGTAGAAACTGACCTTACAAGTGCACAATGGTACTTCTACAAAAACACTCGTGTTTTCGGTCTAAAATATAACGACGGTGACCCTGTACCTATGGAAACATACATCATGGGTGACGAAAAACCAAAGTCAGATTTAGAGTATGAAAGTTACCGTTTCACAACTTATGGAACTTGGGGCGATGAAATCATCACATCAGCATCAAACTCATGGACTAGCGTATCAACAGGTGTTTACGAACCATATTACGGCACTGAAGTTTACCCACGTTATATGCAAATCGCACGTTACAATTCTACAACTGGTATGGCTAGCTACTATGACTTTGAAGCTGACAACTATTTAGGAACAGGTGAATATGTAAACTTCTCTGGTTTCGCTGAATCTGACGGCAAATTATACGTAACAGTTTACACTATGGGTGCAACTGCTTATGGTACTACTAAATATGCTTCTGCATTTGAAGACGCATCTTTAGCTTATTATGGTGATTCATCTAAATATTTAGATTATGTATCTTCTGGTTGGGGTGGTTCAGGTTCTGGTTCGTTCAAACCAGGTGAGATTCCTACAACTCCATTCCCTGATCAATTCCACATAGCAATCTTCCAAGATGGTGCTGATTTATCAACTGCAAAACCTACTATTATCACAGATAGCAGAATGTCTCCTGCTTGTGGTCGTCAACAATCTGCACAATACCCTACTATCGTAGCTGACGAAAATGAAAACATCTATATTTTCTCTCCAGGTAACGAACGTAGCTATGCAGGTGCTGGTAATGTGCTTTACAGCGATGACATTAAAGAGACTGTAAAAGAACACTCAGACTTAAATGGCAACGTTATCGGTGATGGTCTTTTATACAAAGCTGCTGGAACTAACAAAGCGTCAGTAATGCGTATCAAAAAAGGCGAAACTGCACTTGATGAAACTTATGGTTCAAATGGTGTATTCGACATCGAAACAGCTATGGGTAACCGTTCTTTCTTAACTTGCTATTACATCACTGGAACAGAATCTAAATTCCTTGTTAAAGCAATGAACGATGCTAACGTTCAATATTCTTCAGCTAATAACAAATATTATGTTGTTGATGCAGCAAATGAGTCTGCTATTGAGGTAACAGGCATGCCAGAACCTACTACTATCACAGCAGCAAGTAGAAATCCATTCTTTGAAGATGGAAAATGTTATGTTGGTATCACATCTTCAGAAAATTCTTCTCCTGTTATTTATGAAATCGACTCAGAAACAGGTGTTGCAAAAAACATTGCTAACGTTGAGTGTTCTGCTATCTTATCAATTGGTAAATTAACTGCATTTTAATTTATTTTGAAATAAATTAACTTTAGTTAAAACCAGAAAAGGTTAGTTTCGTAATTGAAACTAACCTTTTTATGGATTTTTTATCTATATTAGAAAATAAATTTAGAACTAATTTCTTTATAGTTGTAAACTCTATCTATAACTTCTGAGAATAAGTCAGAAATGTCTAACACTGTGAATTTAGATGTATCAACATCTGTACGTAATGGAATTGTGTTTGTCACCATCACCTCAGAAAGCGCAGAAGCATTAATTCTATCATAAGCTGGACCAGAAAGAACAGGATGAGAAACCGCAGCTCTCACACTTTTAGCACCTCTTTCCATCATAATATTAGCAGCCATAGTAATTGTACCTGCTGTGTCAATCATGTCGTCAAGAATAATAACATTTCTATCTTTTACATCACCGATAACTGTCATAGAACCCACAACATTAGCTTTTTCACGTTGTTTGTGGCAAACTACCATTGGAGCATCTAAATATTTGCTGTAGGCATTAGCACGTTTTGCGCCTCCCATATCAGGTGCAGCAATTGACAAGTTTTCCATGCCTAAACTTTTCATATAAGGAACGAAAATTCCGCTAGCGTATAAGTGGTCTACAGGAATATCAAAGAAACCTTGAATTTGATCAGCGTGTAAGTCCATAGTCATTACTCGGTCAACACCAGCTGCTTTAAGTGTGTTAGCAACCATTTTTGCGCCAATAGAAACACGTGGACGGTCTTTTCTATCTTGTCTTGCCCATCCAAAATATGGTATTACAGCAACAACACGATGAGCAGAAGCACGTTTCGCCGCATCAATCATTAATAATAGTTCAAAAAGGTTATCTACTGGTGGAAATGTAGACTGGATAACAAATACTGTACAACCTCTAATACTCTCGTCATAGCCTGGCTGAAATTCGCCATCACTAAACTCTAATACTGTTGATTTTCCTAGTTCAACGCCGTAGCTACTAGCAATTTTCTCTGCAAGATAACGTGAACCACGACCTGCAAAAAATTTAATAGTGTGCATAATTTAGATTATGAAATGATATATGTCTGTTATGTGAAAAAAGCTTTTCACGGTACAAAGGTATAATTTATTTATTTATTTTAATAAAATAAACGTTTTTTTTACGTGTTATAATTTTAACAATTCATCTATATAATCAAGAACCACATCTTTGCCAGTTTTCTTCTCTGACGATGTAACCAACATATCAGGAAGTTGCTCCCAAGATGCCTTCAAAACTTTGCGATATTGAGCAAGGTTTGAATCTATCTTATTTTGAGAAAGTTTATCTGCTTTAGTAAAAATAATTGCAAAAGGAATCTGATTTTCGCCTAATAAATCAATAAATTCTAAGTCTTTTTTCTGAGGTTCAAGTCGAGAGTCTACAAGCACAAACAAAAAATAAAGATTTTCATATTTTGTAATGTAGTTTATTATCAATTTTGAAAATTCTTCTCTAATTTTCTTTGATGTACGAGCAAATCCGTATCCAGGCAAATCGACAAGATACCACTCATCGTTAATTTTAAAGTGATTTATTAATTTTGTTTTACCAGGAGTTCCCGAAACTTTAGCGAGTGACTTGTTGTTAGTCAACATATTTATTAATGATGACTTACCAACATTACTACGCCCAATAAACGCAAATTCTTTAAGATCAGTTTTTGGACATTGCCCAATCTTCTCACTACTGCACTGAAATTCAGCCTTACGAATTATCATTTAATTTTAATTTTATTTATTTTACAAAGATACGACATATTTCTTAAAAAACATTATTCCTTACAACAAAATAGCATTTTTACACATAAGCACCTATATTTAGAGCACCCAATACAGAAATCACATCAATTTTTACAAACACACCCCTAAAATCACCACATTTCTGGAAAAATTATCTTTCCAGAAACAATTACACCTTATAACCTTTAGCTGTGCCCTCTTTACACCACTCAATAATGCCACATTCGTCACATTTTGGTTTTCTCGCAGTACAAACATAACGACCATGCAGAATAAGCCAATGGTGTGCTATTGGCAATAGCTCTGCTGGGATATTTTTCACAAGTTGTTCCTCTGTTTGTAAGGGGGTTTTAGCATTTAAAGTAAGCCCTATGCGGCGTGACACCCTAAACACGTGAGTATCAACAGCCATCGCAGGCTTATTATATATAACAGAAGCTATTACATTGGCAGTTTTTCGTCCTACACCTGCCAAAGTCTCTAATTCTGAGACATTTTCAGGCACTACAGAACCAAAATTATCTACCAACTGATTTGACATTTTGAAAAGATTCTTAGCCTTATTGTTTGGAAAAGAAATACTCTTAATGTATTCAAAAATCTCATCTGCACTAGATTCTCTCATCTTTTCAGGAGTTGGAAATCGCCTAAAAAGCTCAGGCGTATATTGATTGACACGCTTGTCTGTACATTGAGCAGAAAGGATAACAGCAACTAACAACTCAAAAGGGTTAGAATAGTGTAATTCGCTCTCTGCAATAGGCATATTCACCTTAAACCACTCAATTATGCCATTATACCGTTCTTTTCGTGTCATTTTAATCTACTAATTATTCTGCAATAACCTTATCTAAATCGGCAAACAATGTTTTTTCTATGCTAACTCCATTCAACCCATCAAAAAGCACTAAATCTATAGTTTCACCGTTTTTCTTTTTATCGCTTTTAAGAATATCTTTTAAATCATTATATGAGAATCTACATGTAGTAGGCAACTCCATTCTATCAAGGATATTTACAATTCTGTTACGCTCATCTTGACTCATACGACCCATCTTAACACATAAATCTGCAATTACGACAAGACCTAACGAAACAGCCTCTCCATGAAGATACTCTCTAGTCGATTTTTCAATAGCATGAGCAAAAGTATGGCCTAAATTCAGTTTTTTGCGAAGCCCATGTTCTTGCTCATCCTTCTCAACAACCATAGCCTTAATTTCTACAGAACGTTTTACTATAAGTTTTATAAATTCTGTATCATTAATAATCTCCGAAAGTTTAATGTTCTCTAATTCTCCAAATAGCGACATATCAGCAATTAGCGCAGCTTTAATAAGCTCACTTAAACCCGCTGCAAACTCTCTTTTTGGCAATGTAGCAAGCAGTTCAACGTCGCATATCACAAATTTAGGCTGATTGAACACTCCTATCATGTTTTTGAATCCTAGAAAGTTAACGCCATTCTTCCCTCCTACACTTGCATCTACTTGCGCTAATAAGGTTGTCGCAACAAAACCAAACTCTACACCTCTCATGAAAGTACTTGAAACAAAGCCCGTAATATCGGTAACGATGCCGCCACCAAAACCAACTATATAGCTATGACGGTCAGCTCCAAGTTTTAAAAGTTTATTGTAAATGTCAGAAATTGCAGTTATTGTTTTATTCTCCTCACCACATTGAATGATAATGTGATCATACTCAGAAATAAATTTTGAGTAAAATTTAAAAACATTTTCATCAGTGATAATAATTACACGTTTTCCTTCTGTGTAATTTTTGATATGATTCTCGAATTTGTCGAAAATTACTGAAGAATAACCTCCATCACCTCGCTTTATTTTTAAAACATCTTCCATTTGTCCAATTATTAATTAAAAGTATCTATTTTAATAAAATGGCAATCGCCACACATAACTCACTACAACAAAACAACTTAACATCATAATATAGCTATATTTGAGCAATTCTCACACTACAAAAATAAGATTATTTTTTATTAAAATACGATAATTCAAACTTTAAAGCTAACTTTGTGGTCTTAAATGACAAAAATGAACAATAAATAGTGTCTCATAAGAGGGTTAATTTCGACTAACTTCATTATGTTTGACGACTCATTAAATAAAGATAATGCTAAAATTAAGAAACATTGCAATTATTGCACACGTTGACCACGGTAAAACTACCGTAGTTGACAAAATGATTTTACAAGGTAAGTTATTCCGTGACGAATCAAAAGCTGGAGAACTTATTATGGATAACAATGACATCGAAAGAGAACGTGGTATCACTATTCTTGCAAAAAACGTGTCTGTAATCTATAAAGACTACAAAATCAATATTATTGACACTCCTGGTCACTCGGACTTTGGTGGTGAAGTAGAGAGAGTGCTAAACATGTGTGACGGTGTGTTATTACTTGTTGACGCTTTCGAAGGAACTATGCCTCAAACACGTTTTGTGCTTCAAAAAGCTCTTAGCTTAGGCAAAAAACCTATCGTTGTTGTTAATAAGGTTGACAAACAAAACTGTCGCCCTGACGAAGTTCACGAAGAAGTGTTTGACCTTATGTTTGCTCTTGATGCAACAGAAGAACAACTTGACTTCACAACAATCTATGGTAGTGCTAAACAAGGTTGGATGAGCCGTGACTGGCAAAACCCAACAACTGACATCACTGCTCTTTTAGATGCTATTATCGAAGATATTCCTGAACCAGAAGTTGTTGAAGGAACTCCTCAACTTCTTATCACATCTTTAGAGTATTCTCCTTATGTAGGACGTACAGCTATCGGTAAACTAACACGTGGTACTTTAACAGCAGGTATGCCTGTAACTTTAGCTAAACGTGACGGTGAAACATTGGTAAAAACTCGTATCAAAGAGTTAATGTTGTTCTCTGGTCTTGGAAAAGACAAAGTTGAAGAAGTTCAATGTGGTGAAATTTGTGCAATTACTGGTATCGAAGGTTTTGACATTGGTGACACTATCTGTGATTTTGAAAATCCAGAAGCTCTTACTCCAATTGCTATTGACGAACCAACAATGAGCATGTTATTTACTATTAATGACTCTCCTTTCTTTGGTCGTGAAGGCAAATTCGTAACTTCTCGTCACATTAAAGATAGATTAGATAGAGAATTAGAGAAAAACCTTGCTCTACGTGTTCAACCAGGTGAAACAGCAGATAGTTTTATCGTGTTTGGTCGTGGCGTACTTCATTTAAGTGTACTAATTGAGACTATGCGTCGTGAAGGTTATGAGTTACAAGTTGGTCAACCTCGTGTTATCATAAAAGAAATTGATGGTGTTAAATGTGAGCCAGTTGAAGAGCTTACAATTGACTTACCAGAAGAGTATGCTGGTCGTGCTATTGAACTTGTTACAAAACGTAAAGGTGCTATGATTCAAATGGATACTAAAGATGATCGTAACAAACTTATCTTTAACATTCCATCTCGTGGTATCATCGGTTTAAGAAGCAACTTACTAACTGCTACAGCTGGTGAAGCGATTATGGCTCACCGTCTTAAAGGTTATGAACCTTATTTCGGAGAAATTGAGATGCGTCTTAACGGTTCATTAATTTCAATGGAAACTGGCAGCACTTTTGCTTACGCAATTAACAAACTTCAAGATAGAGGTACTTTCTTCGTTGCTCCTAATGAAGAAATCTATGTAGGTCAGGTAGTAGGTGAAAACTCTCGTCAAGACGACCTTGTTATTAACCTTACAAAATCGAAAAAGTTAACAAACATGCGTGCTAGTGGTTCTGACGAAAAAACAAACATCGCACCTCCTAAAACTTTCTCTTTAGAGGAAGCATTAGAATATATCCAAAGCGATGAGTATGTTGAGGTTACTCCTAAATCACTTCGTTTAAGAAAAATTTATCTTGACGAAACTGAGCGTAAACGCCGCAATAAATAATTTAAGGGGAGTTCTACCTAACAAAATGCTTGGTGTAAGTCTTCCCATAAAAATAATATACACCATATCTACGTTTAAAAAGTTGTTTCTTTTTGAGAAACAACTTTTTTTATTTAATTTTACATTTTAGGATAAAATTTTGCATGTAAGGAAATGCAAATTATAATTTTTTAAGAAAAAGTGCTTATACTATTTAATATGAAAAAAATACTTTTGTTTTTATCGGTTATTCTCGTGTTTTTTGGCTGTGCGTCAACACAAAAAGTCCCTACAGGAGAATATCTTTTGCGTAGAAATAGTATAATTCTAAATTATTCAGATTCAGTAGTAAGAGAACATAAAACAACAACGCCATACATCTTAGAAAACTACATACCTATGTCCCAAACACCTAATAAAAGAATATTGGGTGTACCTTTATACTTGAACGCTTACAACCTTATAGATTCAACAAAACAAAACTGGTTTCAAGATATTTTCCGCAAAATTGGAGAAGAACCTATAATTTATAATGCTTCACAAAATGAAGTTTCTAAAAATGAAATGACATTATTTATGCAAAATAGTGGTTTCTATTCTGCTACAATTCAAGACACCGTAAAATTCAAGAAAAAGAAAGCTATGGTAAGTTATGAAATAGAGTCTGGATTACCAACAATCATATCTTCTGTGAAATATAATTTCATTGACTCTTCACTCTTACATACAATTTTATCTGACTCTACAAATTCTTTAATAAAAACAGGCGCATTATTTAGCAAATATGAGCTAACTAATGAGAGAACTAGAATATCCAATCACCTCGAAAACATTGGATATTATGGTTATTCTGTAAACAACATAAGCTTCTTAGTTGACACCCTTAACAAAGACAGAGAAGCTGAAATAACAATTCAAATTGGCGATAGAAACAGGATGTTAACTCTCGGGAACAACCACATTTATCGCATCAGAAACATTTATGTAAACGGCGATTACTCTTCGATAGACCACAAAAATACGATTTATGACACTACTGAATATAAAGGTTTATTTATCTTAACAAAAAAAGGAGAAAAACAGAATATAAAGTCAAGAACATTAATGGATTTGATTCCTATCAAGCCAAATGACATATATTCTAAACAAGAGATTAACTATACACGTTCAAACCTCTCAAGTCTACGCTTTTTCAAAAATATAAACATTACTTTTAATGAAGTTGACGTTACAGAAGATCAAAATATAACTTTTTTAAGAAGCCCAGAAGACTCTATTTCTCAATATACAGAGAAATATATAGACTGTAACATTCAGTGTATACCAACTAAACGACAATCAGCTAAAATAAACAGCGAATTGTCCTCAAATGCTAATTACACAGGAGTTTCTGTGACTTTTGGATATGCAAACAAGAATCTTTTCCGAGGGGCAGAGATTTTTGACATTGGCTTCACAACAGCCTATGACATAATGCACTCAAGTGAAAGTAAAAATTCGTATGAGTATGGTGTAAGCACATCTCTAACCTTCCCTAAACTAATTGCACCTTTCAAACTTAAAAACGAGAACATTTATAGCCTACAAACACGTATAGAATTAAGTTATGACTATCAAACACGTACATATTATCGTAGAACCGTTTCTAACGTGGCATTTGGCTATCAATGGGAAAAAAAACAATCTAGTTTTGTGTTTAAACCATTAAGTATCTCATACATAAATGTTCCGTGGGTAGATGAGGATTTCTGGGATAGCATCGAAAACAAATATCTACAAACTAGCTACACCTCACAATTAGTTTTGGGAACTGCAAGTTCATATAGTTTCTCAAATTCATCATTTGACAAACAACTAACAAGCACATTAAAAATTAACGCTGAAACTAGTGGCAATTTTCTAAGTTTGATAGCAAACGTTTTCGACACACCTTATCATAGCGAAGACTCCATTACATACAGAAAGGCTTTAGGAGTAAGATATTCACAATATTTTAAGATTGATGCTAGCTATATTCTAAACCAAAAAATAGGCACTAATGGAGCATTAGTATTTAGAGCGTATGCTGGTGGAGGCTATGCTTATGACAATACATACACCCTGCCTTTCGAGAAAATGTTCTTTGTCGGGGGGGCATCTAGCATGCGTGGATGGCAAGTAAGAACCCTAGGACCAGGCGCAACGCCACCCGTAGATGATGACTACCCAGAACAAGTGGGAAATATAAGATTAGAAGCAAATCTTGAAGGACGCTTTCATGTTGCAGGACCTGTTAGTGGTGCGGTTTTCCTTGATTGCGGCAACATTTGGTCAAATTATAAAGGGCAAGATAGCGACGACGTTTCACGCCTAAAATTAAACACCTTAGCTCAACAATTAGCATTAAACACAGGTCTTGGAGCACGCTTCGACTTTGATTTCTTCATATTGCGACTTGATTGGGGCATCATTTTGCGTAACCCAGGTTGGGATGCTGGAGAACGATGGATAAGTAGCTTTAATCTAAAAAATACAGCTGTACATTTTGGCATAGGTTATCCTTTTTAGAGGGTCAAAGTTTTGAAAGTACTTCTACAAATTAAAGCTAACTCCAAAGCGTAAAGTGAAGTTTATAGGTTTGTCATTCCGTATACTTTGTAATTTAGTTTTTGTAAAATAATATGAAAGATCTGGCTCACAATACACTCCTAAAAAGTCATTTATTTTATATTCTGCACCTAACATAGTATTTACAGAGCTGTGCCATTTTTGTTCTGACACGTCATAAGACCCTACTTTAGCCGAAGCACAATATTCTAAACGTGTACCAGCACCAACATACAAAGAAAAATGCTTGCGGTCAAATACATCATAACTTAACCATAAAGGAATACCTATAAACTGTATTTTTTGTGCAAGATTTGACTCATCATTATATTTTTCTACATTTGAATATAGTAAAGTATAGCTTAATCCTGTTCCAACGCTAAAATTACTAATCGTATTATAGCCAACATTTATAGAAAGACTAAACGGTTGCTTGTGGTCAACATCACACTTTTCATAAGAGTCTAAAAATAGATTTTGTGCGTCGATAGATGATAGCAGTGCGTATGGAGTTGTGCTTTTTGTATTCAAAGTTGCAATATATTCAGATTTTGGCACACTACCTCCGAAATTTAATGCAACTATAGTCGATGATGATTTTCGCAGAGTTTTATATTTAGACATTATGGTACTGTAAGGTGACCTTTGTGTAAAGCTAGTTTCTTGTTTAGGTGAATTTGCTAGATTTGGTTCTTCTACTGTTTTTTTATCTTGAACGTCTTCCTTCACTTCTGGTTTTTCGTCAGTCTCTTCTATCTCTTGCACTAAGTATGGTTCTGCTTGGTTTTGCTCTAATAATTCAGGGTCATTAAGGTCTAAATCACTTTCATCTTCATTTACTTTAATTGGCGTATGTGCGTTATAAACAATAGTTTCATGTGACACATATTCATTATCTATAGTTGGATGTGTTTTTACGGTATCAATAGGAACAAGGTCAATCATTACAGTATCAACATCAAAATAAGTGCTATCATTTGTGGCGACAAGAGCACTTTGTGTCGGCATTATATTATACCATATCGCAGTTGACAAAAAGCCTAATATCAACACAGCGGCGGCAGTCATAGTCCATTTAATAACACTATGATAACCTATTTTTTTAGGATAATTAGTCGATTTATTTATTTTGTTCCATAATTCATCAGAAGTTGACATTTCAGCATTTTGAAGAATGTCACTTACGGCTTTACTCCAATCTTGGTTATTTATATTTTGCTTACTCATACGATTCTAAATGTGATTTTATCTTGTTTGCTAATAATCTTTTTGCTCTAAGAAGTTGCGATGATGAACTTTTCTCTTTTATGCCTAATTCCTCTGCGATTTCTCGGTGAGAGTATCCCTCAATACAGAAAAGATTAAATATTGTCCTATAACCAATAGGTAACTCCCCAACTAATTTTAAAATTATTTCTTGTGGTATGGTTTTAACCTCAGAATAGCTCGGTTCATCGTCTACGACATCTGGAATGTAATTTTCATCCAACAAAGTCGTCTTTTTTTGAACCCGCAACCACTCTAACGCCGTGTTAACTGTGATTCTATCCATCCACGCCCGAAGAGAACCTTCTCCTCGATAGTTAAATTTCCCTATATTTTTAAATATCTTAATAAAAGAATCGTGTAGTATATCTTCAGCTATGTCTTTTCTCCCAACATAACGTATTGATATTACCATAAGACGTTTCGCATAAGTATCATATAATGTTTTTTGAGCATTACTTCTACCTTGCTTGATTTCTTTTATTAATATTTGTTCATTTACGAGCATTCGCACAATTTTTATTATAAATACAATGTTAATATACAAAAAATACTGCATAATAAAAAATATTTGTAATAAATGCAGTATATTTGCTAAATATTTATTTAATGTAATTGAAAATATATAACAATATAACTAATAACAAAAAAATTTAAACAAATTATGAAAAAACTATTTATTATTCCTGTACTATTAATGATGCTATTTGTTTCATCATGTTCAAAAAATGATTCGGATTTAAATTTTGCAACTCACTATACTTATGTTACTATTCGTGAAGCAAGTGATACAGAAGATGGACTTTGTTTAGAGCTAGATTCTGAAGATAGAGTTTATGTTGAAGAGAACTTATCTCTTACAGATTTAAGTAGTTTAGCAATAGGCGAAAGAGTTGTTGTTGGAGTTAGCTTCAACTATAGTGAAATTGCAGGATATGAATATTCTGTTAACTTATTTATTGTGACAAAAGTAATTGAAGGAGAAACGGTTTTTGTAGATTCTAGTACAGAAAACAACCTTATTGGAAATGATGAAATGTCACTATATAGTAATATGAGTTTAACTTATGGATATTTTAATATTTATGCACGCTATACAACTGCTGATTACGAAAATGTTAAGTTCTCACTTGTGAATCTTACATACGAAAGCAACGCATACGAAGATTATCTTAGCATGGAACTACGTTATGATAATGGTGACGATACTAATATCCTTTTTGCTGAAGAATATGAAAACTATATAAGCTTTGACATGTCATATTTCCGTGATTTATTAGGCGACAAATCAGGTATAGTTCTAAAAGTTAATTTAGAAACTGGAGGAAGTCAGTATATTACAATAGAAAGCGATGAACTATATTAGTATTGAGGCTATTGCCTAAATCAATAATTAACTAGGAAAATAAAAAGGACATTCATGAGGTTTAACGTCATGAATGTCCTTTTTATTTTGGGTGATTTCCGAACTACTCTTTGCAATGTTTTTGTTTTGTCGAGAAAAAGTGTTTAAAATAGAATATCGCTAGTGTCATACCAACTGCCCACGATGCTGTTGAACCTAGCCAGATGCCTATTTCTCCAAAATAAGAACTTAAAGCCTCAGCAATTGGAACACGAATTAACCATAGTGTTAGAACTGTTATAAACATAGGAACAAGCGTATTTTTCATGCCTCTTAACACACCTAAATAGCAAAACATAGTCGCAAAAAGAGAATAAGATACACCAAAAACATATAGATATTGACACCCTATTTCTATAATTTCTGGTATGTCTGTAAACATTTTCATTAAAGGTTCAGCTAGAGCAGAAAGTAAAATAAGGAATACAAAGCTAGAGTTTAATGCTATTTTTAGACTTGATTTTAAGCCCTCTTTGATTCTTTCAAAGTTGTTTACCCCATAATTTTGTGCTACGAATGACGTAAGAGACAGGGCTAGCCCCATAGGCACTATGAATATGACTGACTCTATGCGCCCCGCAGCTGAAAAAGCAGCAATAGTATTTGTTCCATAACGGTTTACGATAGAAAGTATCGCTAACATACCTAATGACACGAAAAGTTGTTGAAGACCTGCTGGCAAACCAATTTTAACTCCTTCTAAAAAGATTTTTTTATCGTAATCCAATTTTAAAAGGTTCAATTTTATTATCGAGCTATGTTTGTTAGTAAATAAAACGGCAAAAATGAACGATATAGCTTGAGAAACTACGGTTGCCCATGCCACTCCACTTACACCCCAGTTAAAAGTTATGACAAACAGCAAATCTAAGACTACATTTACAATTGCTGAGAAAATTAGAAATTTAAGCGGAGTCATAGAATCGCCAACACCTCGCAAAATCGCTGACAAACAGTTGAATCCAAATAAAAAAATAAGACCTATTAAATAAATGTCTAAATATTCTGTGGCAATTGGAATTAACTCTTTAGGAAGATCAATAAATTGAAATATTTGTTCGTTAAAAAGTATCCCTAACGTAAAAATAAAAATATATGCAAAAAATAAAAAAATATACAACGAATCTGCAGCCTTTTTTACTGTTACAAAATCTTTTTTTCCAAAATGTTGAGCAATGATAATTGTTGTGCCTATGCTGACACCTATAACCAAAGAAATCAACATGAAAGAAAAAGGCGTACATGCACCTACAGCCGCTAAAGCCTCCTTTCCTAAATAATTTCCAACAATCACAGAGTCTACATAATGGTACAATTGCATAAACACATTTCCTATAATTATTGGTACAGAAAATGAGATTAATTGCTTTGTTGTGTTTCCTTTTGTAAAATCAATATGCATTTTTTTTGTTTTAAAATTGCAAAAGTAAATTAAATAATGTAGCTTTGGTCATAATTAGTATAAAAAATGACACATTTTTTGTATCTTTGACAAACGAGACTCTTGCAATAATAATGTAGGAAGCTCTTTTGTTGGTTAAAAGCCGTGGTTTATTGTGAGATTACATAATATATGTAGTGTTAGGGGTTTTATTAGAATCATTAATATATTTTACAAATATAATAACATATTATTACAATGAAAAAACATAATTTTAGTGCAGGACCTTCAATCTTGCCTCGTGTAGCAATAGAGAATGCTGCAAAAGCCGTACTAGATTTTGATTCAATGGGTTTATCTTTACTTGAAATTTCTCATAGAACTAAAGATTTTGAGGCAGTTAGAGATGAAGCAGTTGCACTTTTTAAAGAATTATTAGGTGTTCCTGAGGGTTATCAAGTCATTTTTGTAGGTGGTGGCGCATCAAGCCAATTCTTTCAAATTCCATACAACTTATTAGAAACTAAAGCTGGTTATGTGAACACTGGTGTGTGGGCTAAAAAAGCAATTAAAGAGTCTGGAATCTTCGGCGAAACAGTAGTTTTAGCCTCAAGTGATGACAAAAACTTTAACTACATACCTAAAGGATTTGAAATCCCTTCTGATTTAGATTATCTTCACATCACTTCTAACAATACAATTTACGGAACAGCATATCACACTGATTTAGATTCGCCAGTTCCATTAATCGCTGACATGAGTTCTGATATTTTCTCTCGCCCAGTAGACGTTTCTAAATATGGAATGATTTATGGTGGTGCTCAAAAGAACTTAGGACCAGCAGGTGTTACATTTATAGTAGTTCGTGAAGATTTATTAGGAAAAGTCTCTCGTACTATTCCTTCTATGGTTGACTACCGTAACCAAATTAAAGATGGGTCTATGTTTAACACACCTCCAGTGTTCCCTATTTATGTAGTTCGTGAAACTTTACGTTGGTTGAAAGAAAACGGTGGTGTTGAGGCTATGAATGCTAAAAACAAAGCTAAAGCTGCTTTATTATATGGTGAAATTGAGTCAAATCCTCTATTTAAAGGCACAGCTGAAGTTGAAGACCGTTCTATCATGAACGTTTGTTTTGTAATGAATGACGAATATGAAGAATTAGCTCCTGAATTCTTGAAATTTGCTACAGATAAAGGAATGGTAGGCGTTAAAGGACACCGTTTAGTAGGCGGATTTAGAG
>JAWXTO010000031.1:0-16327 GCA_044433545.1 Rikenellaceae bacterium | reverse complement strand
TTGTGCGAAGCCTGTGTTAATTTCAAGTGAGTTCTTGATTTTTAGCTTTAATCAAAAATTTTAGCGTAAAGAAGCGACCTGCGCAAAGTTTTTTGGTACTTTTTTTGAAAAAAGTAGAGAATAATAATTTTGAAAATTATAGATAATAAAATAAAAAGTATTTTACAGCTCTCACGAGCTGTCAGCCGACTACGGGGTCACAGACCCTTTTAATAGATTATATACGTTAATAAGAAAGCCTAGAACAAACGTTCTAGGCTTTCTTATTAGTGTTGTTCAAGTGCACACGCCAACTGATCAGGACAAGATGTCCCCTTACCATTACAATCAACACCTTTAAGTGTCGCAATGATACTGTCAACAGATTTTCCTTCTACTAATCGAGAAATTCCTGATAAATTACCATTACATCCACCATAGAATTTAACATTATTTATTATTCCATTGTCAGTTTCTATTTCAATCAATCGACAACATACACCCTTTGGAGTATATGATATTTTTTCCATATTTTATTAATTTAAATTTCTATCCACATTTAGAGTGTCCACAGTTAGAACATACCAAACATCCTTCTTGATAAACAAGAGCTTCTTCACCACATTCCGCACATTTTTTAGATGATTTTGTGCCACTAGGAATATATTTCGTTAACGAACGAGCAACACCATTTTTCCATGAATTGATACTTGAATTATCAAAGCTCAAAGATGTGATAAGCGTAACTACATGTAGAATAGGCATTCCATTACGTAACACACCAGAGATTAATTTAGCATAATTCCAGAACGTTTCATCAAATAAACGAGAAATTCCACCTACAGTATTTGTATAACCATACTTATCTTGATATTGGAAGTCATATCTCTTAACTCCATCCTCTTCACGAATTTTAACAATCTGCCCTTTATTCACAAATTTAGGAATAAATAGCGCATCCTCGTCGATTCTACCTGTGAAAATCTCATAAGGCTTCTCATTATATAAACCTACAAATGCAATCCAGTCTTCTGAACCATTTTTAAAACGAACAACATCCGCATCTATAGATTTTGGGCGTTTTAGTGGTTGCGCATCAGAATCTGGCTTCTTATCTGCATTTACTAAAACACCATCACGAGAACCATCTCTATATACAGTAACACCTTTACAGCCATATTCCCATGCCGTTTGATACACTTGAGCTACAAGCTCTTCAGTAGCCGCATTTGGAAGGTTCACAGTAACAGAAATTGAGTGATCCACCCATTTTTGCATAGCTCCCTGCATTTTCACCTTGCTAATCCAGTCAATATCATTGGATGTAGACTTATAATAAGGACTTTTTGCGACTAATTCGTTCACACTATCTGTTGACATAGCACGTAACTGCTCAGATGTATAGCCATTAATTTCAGCCCAACGCACAAAATTATGGTGGAATACTAAATACTCTTCCCAAGAGTCACCAACTTCATCAACAAACGAGATATTTGCCGACACATCATTAGGATTTACCTTACGTCGACGTTTATAGAATGGCAAGAACACAGGCTCGATACCTGAAGTTGTTTGACTCATCAAACTTGTTGTTCCTGTAGGCGCAATAGTCAACATCGCAATGTTACGACGACCATATTTCACCATATCTGCATATAATTCTTCGTCATTTTCTTTGATACGAAGAATCATAGGATTATTTTCTTCACGTTTTGCATCATATACCATAAATGCACCACGTTCTTTTGCCATCTCTACAGATGTGCGATATGCTTCTATTGCTAGTGTCTTTTGAACAAGCACAGCAAACTCTATAGCCTCGTCACTTCCGTATCTATAACCTAAAGCTGCAAGCATATCGCCCTCAGCAGTAATTCCTAGACCTGTACGACGACCCTGTAAAGCTTTATCCTTAATTTTAAGCCATAAGTTATGTTCTACACTACGAATGTCAGTGTCTTCAGGGTCAGAAGTGATTTTCTCTATAATAGCATCAATTTTCTCTAACTCTAAATCAATAATGTCATCCATCATGCGCATAGCTTTTGATACGTGCACTTTGAATTTATCAAAATCAAAGCGAGCATCACTCGTAAATGGATTGTCTACATAACCTAGAAGATTAACAGCCAACAATCTACAGCTATCATAAGGACATAAAGGAATTTCACCACATGGATTTGTACTCACTGTCTTAAAGCCTAAGTCACTGTAACAGTCAGGCACACTCTCACGAATCACTGTATCCCAGAAAAGAATACCTGGTTCAGCAGATTTCCATGCGTTATGTATAATTTTCTTCCACAACTCTTTAGCATCAACTCTGCGAACTATTGATGGATTTTCATCATATACAGGAAACTGTTGCATATATGGTTCACCAGCTATAGCAGCTTTCATGAACTCATCATCTAGTTTTATAGAGATATTAGCACCCGTAACCTTACCTGTGTCAACTTTTGCATCAATAAAACCTTCTGCATCAGGGTGTTTTATTGGCAGTGACAACATTAATGCTCCACGTCGACCATCTTGAGCCACCTCACGTGTAGAATTTGAGTAACGCTCCATGAAAGGCACGATACCAGTAGAAGTCAATGCACTATTTAACACTGGAGTTCCCGCAGGACGTAAATGTGACAAGTCATGACCTACTCCACCTCTACGTTTCATAAGTTGAACTTGCTCTTCGTCAATTCTGATGATTCCACCATACGAATCAGCAGGATTTTGATGTCCAATAACGAAGCAATTAGATAAAGAAGCTACTTGTAACTTATTACCTATGCCTGTCATAGGGCTTCCTTGTGGAATTATATATTTAAAATGATCTATTAAACTGAACACTTCCTCTTCTGACATCGGGTTAGCATATTTATTCTCAATGCGTACAATTTCTGAGGCTATACGTCTGTGCATATCTGCAGGAGTTTTCTCGAATATACGACCTGCCGAATCTTTAAGGGCATATTTACTAGCCCAAACCGTTGAGGCTAAATCATCTCCCCCAAAATATTCTGAGGTAGCTTTCACAATTTCTTCAAAAGAGTAGTCTTTCATAGTTTTAAGGATTATTTTACATTCGTCATTTTTTATAAAACAACATCATTGGGTTCATTTACTATCTTCACAAAAAAATCGCTTTTGGAAGATTATTTGCAAAGATAACTTTAAATTTATGAAAAAAAAAGAAATTAAACGCATATTTTACTAATAAATCATAACTTTTTACATTCCAAACACTTATATATAACTCAATAGTTACTAACCTTTTGTATACTTCAAAGTCACCGAAACCCTGTCTACATAGCCTCCTAGAGGGGGTGTAAGCTTAGAAATTTTTATTTTTGCAGTTTCAATTTTACTGTATGTAGAAACCACACTTTCAAGTGCTCTTTCTGCTACATTTTCTAAAATATCAGATTTTATCATTATTTGTTCCTTTATTAATTGATAAACATCTAAATAACTAATAGTATCTTGTATAGAATCGTGCTTTGCGGCGTACTCTACGTCACATTCATATTCAAAGTCGACTACAAATTTATTGCCAACAATCTTTTCCTCTTTATAACAACCATGGAAAGCGTGAAACTCCATATTTGAAATTTCAATAAGTGCTAATTTCATTTTTTTTTATTTTTTTATTAATTTTTTTACAAAACTACATATTAAAATTATATCTTTGTTAAAAAATTTCACTTATTCTACAGAATAATCAGATTAAACTATATACACACCGCTTATTATGAGTAATATAACAGAAAAAGAAGAGACAGAAAGACCATTGAACTTTTTAGAAGAGATTATCGAAAAGTCAATTTCAGAAGGAAACACTAGAGTACACACTCGTTTTCCTCCTGAACCTAATGGTTATCTACATATAGGTCACGCAAAAAGTATATGCTTGAATTTTGGCTTAGCAAAAAAATATAATGGCAACTGTAACCTTCGTTTTGACGATACAAACCCTGTTAAAGAGGACGTTGAATATGTAGACTCTATAAAAGACGATTTACGTTGGTTAGGTTTTCAGTGGCATTCTGAACATTACGCTTCAGACTATTTTGATCAACTATACCTTTGGGCTGTTGAGCTTATCAAAAAAGGCATGGCTTATGTTGATGATCAAACACAGGAAGAGATACGTACAGGTCGTGGAACAGTTAACGTACCAGGAACAGAAAGTCCTTTCCGCAACCGCTCTATCGAAGAAAACCTTGAGCTTTTCGAGGCTATGAAAGACGGCAAGTATAAGGATTCTGAGAAAGTGTTACGTGCAAAACTTGATATGGCACATCCTAACATGTTGCTTCGTGACCCTATCATGTATCGTATCATACACACTCACCACCACCGAACAAAAGACAAATGGTGTATCTATCCTATGTATGACTATGCTCACGGACAAAGTGACTCTATAGAACAAATTACTCACTCTATATGTACTTTAGAGTTTGACGTACACCGTCCTTTATATGACTGGTATATCAATGCTTTAGAGATTTTCCCTAGTCACCAGTATGAATTTGCACGTCTAAACCTTACTCACACTGTGATGAGCAAGCGTAAATTGTTGCAACTTGTACAAGACAACCTAGTAATGGGATGGGACGACCCTCGTATGCCTACTATTTGTGGTATTCGTCGTAGAGGTTACACAGCAAAAGCTGTACGCAACTTTGCTGAGAAAGTTGGTGTTGCTAAACGTGACAACATCATTGACTTAGGATTGTTAGAATTCTTCGTTCGTGAAGACTTAAACAAAATTGCAGACAGACGTATGGTAGTTTTAGACCCTATTAAGGTTGTTATCACAAACTATCCAGAAGATAAAACAGAGATTATTAACTGTGTGAACAACCCTGAGGATGAAACTCCTACACGTCGTGAAGTTCCGTTTAGTCGTGAAGTTTACATTGAACGTGATGATTTCATGGAAGAACCTCCTAAAAAATATTTTAGACTTTCTCCAGGAAAAGAAGTACGTTTACGTTATTCTTACCTTATAAAATGTGAAGAGGTTATTAAAGATGAAAATGGCGTTGTTACTGAGCTTCGTTGTACATACGACACTGAATCTATGGGCGGAAAATCTTCTGATGGACGTAAAGTGAAAGGTGTAATTCACTGGGTGGATGCAAATTCTGCTATTGAAGCCGAAGTTCGCTTATTTGACAGACTTTTCTCTATAGAAAATGCTGCTGACATGGATTCTGACAAGTCATTTATTGATTATATGAACCCAGATTCATTAAAAGTCGTTACAGGATACTGTGAACCTGCTCTAACAAGCTCAAAAGTTGGTGACACTTATCAATTTGAGCGTTTAGGATATTTCTGTACTGATAAAGATTCTAGCGATGAGAAACTTGTATTTAATCGTACGTCTACATTGAGAGACTCTTGGGCGAAAAAGAAATAAATTAATTTTCTTAAAAGTTTTTAAGAATTCTAAAATGCCTCTTAACAGTTTGTTGACTGTTAAGAGGCATTTTTATATAATCTACTAAAAGGGTCTGCGACCCCACAGTCGGCTGACAGCTCGGAGAGCTGTAAAATCCTTTTTATTTTATTATCTATAACTTTCAAAATTATTATTCTCTACTTTTTTCAAAAAAAGTAGAACAAAAAAACTTGCGCAGGGCGCTTTTTAACGCTAAAAATCAATCACTTAAGCTAAAAATCAAGAACTCGCTTGGAAACAATACTAGCTTCGCACAAAGTTCTCTCTGTGCTCAGACACTTGATTTTTTTAACGCTTAAATTCTTGATTTTCTTAACGCTAAAGCTTATGCGCAGGGTGTCAAATTGGAACTTGATTTTCATTCTGTGGGAGATTTATAGTCATATAATCTACTAAAAGGGTCTGCGACCCCACAGTCGGCTGACAGCTCGTGATAGCTGTAAATTCCTTTTATTTTTTTGGGAATTATATAGAATTTCTTAGTCTCTACTTTTTTCAAAAAAAGTACCAAAAAACTTTGCGCAGGTCGCTTCTTTACGCTAAAATTTTTGATTAAAGCTAAAAATCAAGAACTCACTTGAAATTAACACAGGCTTCGCACAAAGTTCGCTCTGTGTTCAGACACTTGATTTTCTTAACGCTTTAATCTGCAAATTTCTTAACGCTAAAGCTCATGCGCAGGGTGTTAGGTTGAGGCTTGGCTTTTGGAATGTGTTTTATTATTTCTTCGAGAATTTTAGTGCTAATGATGCTAAGGCTGTCATGCCATAATAAATGCCTCTTTCAGCAGGGTAGAATGTTGTAGAGTGAAGATTTGAGGCATCTTTCTCGTCTAGGTGACCTACGCCGATGCGATAAAACACTGAAGGATAACGTTGAGTGTAAAATCCAAAGTCTTCGCCAGTCATTCGCATATCAATTTTAATGACATTTTCGTCTGAAACTATGCCTTTTAATACATCTTCAGTTATGCGAGTCATTTTTTCGTTGTTTATAACTGATGGGAATCCATGAGATACGTTTGTAGTGCCTACACATCCGTAACCCTTTGCTACACCTTCTACAATTTCACATATACGTTCCTTTGCAGCCGCTCTTTCGCTTTCATTCATTGTGCGAAGTGTGCCTTCTAACGATACACTTTGAGGAATAATGTTAGTGCCGCCTCCATTGCTGTTTATTTTGCCTATAGTAAGCAAAGTAGGGTAGATAGGGTTCGCAGAACGAGAAACTACAGTCTGTAGTGCCATAATTATTGCCGAAGTAGCAACAATAGGGTCTTTTGTGGTGTGTGGCATAGCCCCGTGACCGCCTTTACCCTCAACTGTTATTCTAATTTCGTCTGTAGCAGCCATATACTGACCTGGACGTATGCCATAAGTGCCTAATTTAAGCTCAGGAGACACGTGTTGACCTATTACTACTGTAGGTTTAAACTGGTCAAGATGACCCTCTTTTAAGACTATTGATGCACCGCCAGGGTTTTTCTCCTCACCAGGTTGAAAAAGTCCATATACAGAACCCTCAAATTCGTCTTTCATTGAGTTCAAGATGCAAAGTGCGCCTAGTAAACATGAAGTATGTATGTCGTGACCACATCCGTGCATAGCTCCGTTTTTTGAAGCAAAGCTAACATTAGTCTGCTCACAGATTTCTAGTGCATCCATGTCTGCTCTAAGGACTACTGCCTCATCGGTTTTGATTCCTCGTCCATCAATGCGTGCTAGGACACCTGTATTAGCTATTTTTTTGTATTCTATGCCTTGTTTTTCAAGTTCTGAGCAAATTAAAGCCTGTGTTTTGAACTCTTGAAATGAAAGTTCAGGATTTGCGTGTATGGTTTCACGGATTCCTTTAATATATTCGTATATTTCTTCTGCTTTTTCAGTTACAGTTTTCATAATTCGTAGTTGTTATTAGAAGTCCTCTATAGTTTGTTTAGTTCTATTTCAAACATTTTAGGCCAATTTTTGCCTGTGATGTATATTTTGTTGTTTTGTTTGTCGTATGCTATGCCGTTTAGTACGTCTGTAGTGTTTGTTATGTCTGATGGTGCTAACAGTTGAGACGCACGAATGATTCCTTTAACTTCTCCGTTATTAGGATTTATAATTAAGATAACATTATAGCCATAAACGTTAGCCCAGATGTCTCCGTTTATCCATTCCATCTCGTTTATGTTGCTTACTGAGCCGTCAGATGTTATAACTTCGATGTATCCTTCAAATTCAAATGTTTCAGGTGAAACTTTATATATTTTGTCGGTTCCATCGCTTAAATATAGTTTTTCGCCATCTGTTGTAAGTCCCCAGCCCTCTGTAGGATAACTAAACTCTTTTTCTATCTCTAAAGTTGTAGGGTTTAGCCTAAAAGCTTTATTTTCTTGCCATGTTAACAGATATAATTTATCATTTAAGAAAGTTAGTCCCTCGGCAAAATATTTCGGGTCTAAGTAATTTCGTTTTACGGACTTCATAGACGGAAATTCTTTATATTCGATGTAAGAAACGTCATATTCTCCGCTAGATTCATACAAATAGTTGTTGTAAAATTCTAGCCCTTGTGTGTATGAATCTGTAGGGTGGGGAAGTGTTGCTTTTACGTCTATAGAATATTCCGTTGGAGGATTTTGTGGTAAAATTCTGAACGTTGTGTTCATCGAAAAACACTCTCCGTTTTTATAGGCGTTTATAGTCGCTCTTGTTGTGCCTATAGGGTCATTTTCAGATGAAGGAATAGATATTTTAGTGTCATCGACATTTAATATTGTTGTTTTACCGTTAAATGTAATGGTCGCAGAATCAATTTTGTTTCTAAAATTATATTCAAAATCTAAATTAGTGCCTTTTTTTATTGGAGATTTTAGACCTAATTTAAAAGATTTTATGGGACTTTCACTTTTTGTTGTTTCTTCGCTTTTTTTAGCAATAACTTCATTATCTGTAGTGTTTTCGTTCTTAATGCTAGTGTTAGCACACGATAACGTCACAAAAACAGCTAAAAATAAGCTCAAACATAATGTTTTTTTGCACATAATTTAAGATTTTTTAGAAAGAACAAATATAAGATTATTTTTTTATTTTTTGATAAACAATTTTTTTAATTATCTTTGTACTCTTAATTTTTAACATAAACTTTTAGAATTCAATAATAATTATACAATGAACGTAGTTTTAGAAAACTTAGAAAATCAAGGAGCAATTGTTAAAGTAACTGTTAGCGAAGCAGATTACAAAGAAACAGTAACAAAGGCCCTTAAAGATTACAGAAAAAAAGCTAATGTACCAGGTTTCCGTCCAGGAATGGTTCCTATGGGTATTATTAACAAAATGTACAAAAAAGGTGTTACTGCTGAAGAAGCTTACAAAGCTGCCTCTTCATCTATGATGACATATTTCCAAGATAACAAAATCAATATTTTGGGTGAGCCTCTTCCTGCTGATAGCCAACCTGCGTTAGATTTTGATACACAAACTGAATTTGAATTCCACTTCGAAATCGGTATGGCTCCAGAAGTAAACTTAGACCTTGCTCAAGTTGAAATTGAAAAATTTGTTGTTTCTGTAGACGATAAAATGCGTAAAGGATACTCAGAAAACTACTTACGTCGTTTCGGTTCTTTAGTAGACAAAGATACTGTTTCTAACGAAGAAGCTTTAACTGTAACTCTTTCTAACGATGAAATGGATATCGAAGATGCTTATGTAGGTCTTATCGGTATGAGCGAAGAAGAAAAAGCTCCATTTATTGGTAAAGTAGTAGGTGACACTATGGAAGTTAACGTAAACGAACTTTATAAATCACCTTCTCAAAGAGCGTCTATCCTTAGTGTTAAAGAAGAAGAATTAGCAGACATTAACCCTAATTTCACTCTTAACATCACTCGTATTCGTAACTTCGAAACTCCAGAATTAAACGAAGAGCTATTTGCACAAGCGTTCCCTGATGGTTCAGTGAAAACTGAAGAGCAATTTAACGAAGTTGTTGAAAACAACCTTAAAAATGACCTTGCTCGTGAAACAAGATTCAAATTTGCTGACGATGCAAAAAATGCTGTAGTTGCTGCTGCTGGTTTAACACTTCCAGAACCTTTCTTGAAAAAATGGTTATTTGCTATCAACGAAAATAAATTTACAATGGAAGAAATTGAAGCTGAATTTGCTTCATTCGTAGACATGATGTCTTATGATATTCTAAAACGTAAATTTGTTGAGGATGCAAAACTTGAAATTACTCAAGAAGATGTAAAAGGTGAAGCTAAAGCTCTTGCTGCTGCACAATTTGCACAATACGGAATGGCAAATGTTGAAGAAGACATGTTAAACAACTATGCTGACACTATTCTTGGTAACAAAGAAGAAGCTCGTAAAATCTATGAGCGTGTTGGTGATATGAAAATTGTTAACTATATCGAATCTGTAGCTAAAATTAACGAAAAAACAATCACAGTTGAAGAATTTGCACAAATGGTAAATCCTGCTGCTGCTGTTCCAGCTGAATAAGCTTATAATAGAAATAAAGAGCCTTTTTTGGGCATCTTTAATGGTATTATATTTCAAGACACCTTTGGTTTATTAACCAAAGGTGTCTTTTTTTGTGATAATTTTTTATTATTTAAGATAATTTCATTACATTTGCTGTAATAGTGGTGTTTGAATCCACATATTGTCCGTTAATAAAAGCTTAATTTTTGAGTATGACTGTGTATTATATAGTTATTTTAGTGATTATTCTTTGTATTGTTGTGTTGTGGGTTATTTTGAGTGTTACAAAAAATAAAGATCAAGGTTGGTCGGAACATTTAGATTCTGATGGAAATCATACGTACTATGATCGTAAGATAATCAGATTAAAAAATGATAAAGAAAATATAAAGAAATAGAATAATTGAAGATTTGAGGTTGTTAAATTCTAGTAATTTGACAACCTCTTTTGGTATCCTTTGTAAAATACAATATCTTTTATTATCTTTGTTCATTGACTTTGTTTGTGGTGTTTCACATATTACAAACGGTCAAATCTGAAAAATAATTATCAGAAAATTCAAATCAAGGGGGATATAATTCTTCTAAATTTTACATACATTATGAACTATAAAAAAGAATTTCAAAAGTTTGCGCTTGATAACGGTATCAGCTCACTAACACAACATCGAGTTGACTCTCTAATGTCATCATATATTAATCCTACAATCGTGGAAGAACGTCAGCTAAATGTTGCTCAGATGGATGTTTTCTCACGTTTGATGATGGACAGGATTTTGTTTTTAGGCTGCCCAATTAATGATGATGTGGCTAATGTAATTCAAGCACAATTGTTGTTTTTGGAATCTACAGAGTCAGATAAGGACATACGTATCTATATAAACTCTCCAGGAGGTAGCGTTACGGCAGGTTTAGGAATTTATGATACTATGCAACTTATTAGTTGTGATGTGTCGACAATTTGTACAGGCCTAGCAGCTAGTATGGGTGCTGTTTTGCTTACGGCAGGTGCTGAAGGCAAACGTTTGGCACTTCCTCATTCAAGAATTATGATACACCAACCTCTAGGTGGTGCACAAGGTCAAGCTTCTGACATCGAAATCACAGCAAAGCAAATTATGAAGACAAAACAAGAGTTATATGAGATTATGTCAGAGCATAGTGGTGTGAGTGTTGAAAAAATAGAAAAAGATGCCGATAGAGATTACTGGTTAACGTCTAGTGAAGCTGTAGAATATGGGCTGATAGATGAAGTGTTAAGAAAAAGGAAGTAATAATATAAAAATGGGTGTTTTTTAGAGGGAATTATTGTAGTTCCTTTAATAATATGCCCACTTGTTTTAAAAGAGATAAAAAATAAATATATGGCTAAGAAAAGTGGTAGAGCATCTGACGAAATGGAATGTTCTTTTTGTGGACGAACAGCAGCAGATGGGGTCTTTTTGTTTGCAGGTGAAGATGGAAGTGCAATTTGTGTTGAATGTGTTGAGCGTGCTCACGTGATTGTACAAGAAGAGCTGAGTCCTAAGAAAAAACAGAGTAAAAAGGTTGCGCCTATCAATAAAGAGATGTTGTTGAAGCCTATGCAGATTAAGTCTATATTAGACGAATACGTAATAGGTCAAGATGATGCTAAGAAATATCTTTCTGTGGCGGTTTACAACCACTATAAACGACTTATGCATCAAGACGCAGTAGAAGATAGTGATGTAGAGCTTGAAAAATCAAATATTGTTATCGTAGGTGAAACTGGTACGGGTAAAACATTGCTTGCAAAGACTATTGCACGCCTTTTACATGTGCCTTTTACTATAGTTGACGCAACAGTTCTTACTGAAGCAGGATATGTGGGTGAAGATGTTGAAAACATTTTGACAAGATTGCTTCAAGCTGCGAAATATAATGTCGAAGAGGCACAAAGAGGTATCATTTTTATTGATGAGATAGACAAAATCGCTCGAAAAAGTGATAATCCTTCTATAACACGTGATGTTAGTGGAGAAGGAGTACAACAAGCTCTTTTGAAAATCTTAGAAGGTACGGTTGTGAACGTAGCTCCAGAGGGAGGACGTAAACATCCTGACCAAAAATTTGTTCAAGTTGATACACGTAACATACTGTTTATCTGTGGAGGGGCTTTTGATGGCATTCAACGTCGTATAGCACAACGTCTTAACACAAAATCTGTAGGTTATGGTGCTTCTGATAAACGTAAAAATATAGACAAAGACAATTTGTTGAAATATATCACTCCTATGGACTTAAAGTCGTTCGGTTTAATCCCTGAACTTATAGGACGTGTGCCAGTTTTGACATATTTAGAGCCTTTAAATAGAGAAGCTTTAAGAAAGATATTAACAGAGCCAAAAAATTCTATTATTAAACAATATACAAAACTGTTTGAACTTGATAAGATTGAATTGACGTTTACGGACGAGGCATTAGACTATGTTGTTGATAAAGCGATAGAGTTTAAACTTGGAGCACGTGGTTTACGTTCAATTTGTGAGGCTATTATGATGGAAAGCATGTTCTGTATTAACAGTGACAATGCTGAACTCGTAATTACTAAAGAAATCGCAGAAGAGCAGTTTAAAAAGTCAAAAATTGCAGAATAAATTTTGTTAGTTATGGAAAATACTAAAAATTCTACATTAGACACTATTCACAATAGAAAAAGTGTTCGTTCATATACAGAGCAACAAATTTCTGACGAAGAATTGTTGACTTTAGTGAAAGCTGGTATGGCTGCCCCTTCTGGGAAAAATGTACAGCCATGGGAACTTCTAATTGTTAAGGATAGAGCCAAATTAGACTATCTTGCAGGTGTTTTGCCTTATGCTAAAATGCTTAAAGGTGCATCAGCAGCCATAGTAGTATGTGGTAATGACGACATAGAAAATGGAGGTTCTTCTTATTGGCAAGTAGACTGTTCGGCTGTGACACAAAATATACTTCTTGCGGCTGAATCTATGGGGATAGGTGCTGTTTGGACTGCTACTTATCCTTATGCTGAACGTATGGAGCCTGTAGCTGAGGTTTTTGGTCTTCCTTCTAACATAAAGTCTTTGTGTGTGATTCCTCTGGGTTATCCAGCCAAAGAGGGTACAGCAAAAAACAAGTATAAAGAAGAAAAAGTACACTTTGACAAGTGGTAGTAATCCTAAATTTTAAGTGTGATGACAGATGAAGAGAAATTAATGGTTTATGCTTGGGGAAAATGTAGCTCAGGTGTTGAAAAATTGTCACAACAAAGTTTTACAGTGCTTAGAAAAGGTAGTGTGTGTGAAGATGACGATTCATTGTTTCTTAATGCGCTCATTAAAATAGGAAATACCGAAATTGAAGGAGCTGTAAAGATTATCGCTGATGATAAACGATGGAAAATGTGGCATTCTCTCTACAAATCTAGTGTTGTTTTAGTGGTTTCACAGTGTGTAACTAGTGAATATCTTTCTTTTGAATATAAGCCTATAAGAACATTTGTCCCTCAGATAAAGCGTGAGTTTATTAATAGATATAATGAGTTATTATATAATAAAAATGCTTGCGGAAACATACTTAAAAACCTAAATAGCTTTGATACTGAACACATCACGTCATTGTTAGTAGTTGAGAGAATGAATGATAAGTGTGAGAATATCGCTTCTATACACAAAGACACGAATGAATGTTGGAGTGACACTGCACTTGCGGTGTTTTTTGACACTATGATGATTAGTGACAAAAAAGGAAGAGCAAATTTTCGCCAATTGGTGCGTACTATAGGTTATAATTCTATTCTTAAAAACCTTATTTTAGGCAACTGTGACGAAGACATCGAAAATGTTGAGGCGTTATTTCTTGGAGCAGCAGGCTTTTTAAGCACTAGACAACAAAACTGTGATAAATATACCTACACTTTAAGAGAAAAATTCGAAGTGTTGAGAAAAAGATACAATATCGTTCCTATGGCAGCTAGTAGCTGGCCTTCTAAAGCTATTTCTGTACCTCTTCAACTAGCACAAATGGCAGCAATTATTGTTAGAACACCAACTTTTCATTATGAATTAATTGCTACAGATGATTTGGATAAAATAACATCTATTTTGAAATCGAAAGTTAGTGAATATTGGTTTACACATAAGTCTTTAGGTGTTGAAAATGGAACAAAATCTAATACACAGTTTTCGAAATTTAAAGTAGATAACATGGTGATAAATTTTGTTGTTCCCTATCTATTCTTTTATAATTTAGTTTCTGTTATGGATTATGATGAAACAAAGTGTGAAAGGTTGCTTGACTTGTTACATGACACAGATGATGAAAAGAATGGCTTAGTTGACCCTTGGAGAATTTATTTTGATATGAAAACTGCTTTCCGCACACAAGCTGTTACACAAATTTCTAAGAAATATTGTACACCAACAAATTGTTACAAGTGCCTTTTAGGACGTAAGTTTTTAGACAAATATGACGTATTTTAGATAAAAAAGTTTAACTAGTTATGAGAAGACCTTTTCTAATTTTATTTTTGTTGTTTCCTGTGGTATTATGTGCTCAATTACGTGAACGCATAGTAGCAGGTGATGGTACACAGGTTGTATCTCAGAATTATGACACTTTGTCAAATGCTCCAAAAATGTGGAAGGGTTATGTAAATCAAGAGGTTATATTCTTGCCTTTAGATTTAGAGTTTTCTGACACCTACACTGTGTATGATTGTTTCTTTTCTGACCGTGAATGTACTTCTACATATTTAGGCGATTCTATAACTCCAGTACAATACATTGAAAATAAAAAGTTTACAATCTTTGGTTATGACATAATCTACAGATATGAGGATGAAAAGAATGCTGCCCTTATATTTGAGATGTTTTCTGATAATGGGAAGTTAGTTTTCTGGAAAATCCCTTATTATGCTAAGGAAAATAGCGTTTCGAACATATATTCTAATGCTGTACTCGGAGAAAGAGTGACGTTAAGTCTTCCGATTGTAATTGATTCTTTTATAAAGCGTAATGAAGAACACATAGGTAAGAAATTTGTGGCTAAAGACAGTATCGACAATAACAAGTTTGAAGATATGGCACAGATGATAGACCTTAATAGCGGTAAAGAAATCACTATTGAAAAACACAAGATGTATGAGTGTGTTGATTTGACGCTTATGTCTTGTGATGAATACTATAAACAGCCTTTTCTGATATTTAAAGACGAGAAAAATGTAGAATTTAGGGTTGCCTTTATGAAAACTGCTGGGGTAGCAGAAGAAACAGATTATCGCCTTTCTATACTAGATTTTTATAGTGAGAAAGAGTGGAACAAAATTGAAGAAGACCGCATAAGACAAGAAAATGCTTTTAAGAAATTAAAAGAAATGAGATCTAGTGAGCTTGTTGAGCGTTATGGTGAAGAAACAGGCAAACTTATTGCTAGTGGAGTCGTAAAGGTTGGCATGACAACGGAGATGTGTGAACTTGCGTTGGGAAAGCCTGAAATGACTAATAAAGTACAATTTGAGGGTTTGACATACGAAGTTTGGGAATATAATTTAACTAGCAATTCTCGTAAAACGCTATATTTTGAGAATAATAAGTTAAAAATGGTGCAGGAATAATGAAAAGTGACAATTTACATATTTATAACGTTGATGATACTACGTCTGTAGAACTTCCGTTTTCAAATTCGGGGATTTCAGCAGGTTTTCCATCTGTAGCAGACGATTATATAGATTTGTCTCTCGATTTAAATAAAGAACTAATAAAAAATCCATCTTCAACATTTTTTGCTCGTGTGAGTGGTGTTTCCATGATAGATGAGGGAATAGATGATGGGGATTTGCTGGTTATTGACAAGAGTATAGAGGCTTATGATGGATGTCTAGCCGTTGCCTATGTTGATGGTGAGTTTACACTAAAACGTTTTCGTGATATGGGCGATTATGGGCTTCTTGTGCCTGCAAATAGCGACTATAAACAAATAAAAATTACGGAAGATAGCGATTTTAAGATTTGGGGAGTGGTGAATTACATAATAAAAAAGATGTAATGTTTGGGCTTTGTGATTGTAATAATTTTTTTGTCTCTTGCGAAAGGGTTTTTAATCCTTCACTAGAGGGAAAGCCTGTTGTGGTTCTTAGTAGCAATGACGGATGTATTATAGCACGCTCAAATGAAGCAAAAACTTTAGGTCTAAAGATGGGACAGCCTGTTTTTCAGGTTCGAGAGCTACTAAAAAAACAAAATGTTGCCATTTTCTCAACAAATTATCAACTTTATGCTGATATGTCTGCTAGGGTTATGGATACCCTAAAAAGGTTAGTCCCAGAAATTGAAATTTATTCTATAGATGAGGCCTTTTTGAATCTTGAAGGCGTTAAAATCACTGAATTACAAGAGTTTGGTAAAAATGTGGC
>JAWXTO010000030.1:0-16770 GCA_044433545.1 Rikenellaceae bacterium | reverse complement strand
AATATTGAAAAGATAGGAGATTATGATACAACAAATAGAATTTACACTACGTCCAAAGTCGAGAGGTTTTCACCTCGTAACAGACGAAATACTTCGCAACTTGCCAACCCTTCCAAAAGTTGGCTTGTTGAACCTGTTTATTCAACACACATCGGCTGGATTGACCATTAACGAGAATGCTGACCCCGATGTGCAAACAGATATGGGGGCAATTTTTGACCGTTTAGTGCGTGAACGAGAGAGCTATTATACACACACCTGTGAGGGAGCAGACGATATGCCAGCGCATGTAAAATCAACCATAACGGGCGCAAGTCTAAGCATACCAATCACGGGTGGCAGGCTCAATATGGGCATCTGGCAGGGGATATATTTGTGCGAATTCCGTAACCGTGGTGGCGGACGAAACATTGTTGCAACAGTAATAGGGTAGTTACACCACTCACAAAAATAAAAGATATGCCAAAGAAAAAGATAGAGGTTAAGATGGTGAGTTATGGCATCTACACGCAATGGGAACATGGCTCAAAGGTGTTGCCGAAGATTCGTAAACACACTAAAGAGATACCTGCTGAACTTGATATTGAGTTTGGGTACACGCTGCGTATCCTACGTGCTAAGGGGTCGAAAATCACCTTTGTGATGAAGCATCCGCCATTCTGTGATGACCAGGGGAATGTTCGTCCCGATTTTGTGGGCGAAGAGATGGTGAATTCTAATGAGTGGCACTTCTTTTTGGGCGACACCGTGTGGTTGCCTATCGAAGATAAGTGTGGTGAGTGGGAGCTTATCACTATGCTTGATGGAAAAGAGGTGGCAAGAATGAAATTTAACCTTTTTAATCCGAATTTAAACAGGGAGATTCGCAAAACTCCGTTTTGTGGATTTCCCTAATAATTTTCAAAGAAAATTATACGCTCTTTTGCCCTTAAAGGCAAAAGAAAGCGAGTTTTGAAGCTCTCTGAGCGTACTTTTTCAAAAAGTATAAAACTTATTATAAAAGGCGGGACGCCTTTAGGTACAAAGTTTTTAAGGGGCAATTACCTCCATTTTTAAGGTTTTTAGCGAAAATAAAGGTATTTTATTTAAAATGCTTTAATTTAACCATCTATGAATCAACGCTGTATTAGTTTCGAGAACCACCCTGTGTAAATTACCTATTTTTTGCTTGTGTTTTTTGAATTTTGTGTAGTTGGTGTAGCTGGTGTAGTGTTTTTAGGTTGAGTTTTCACACTAGCTTTAACATCTATTTTTTTGAACCCTGCGATAATACCTGCATCAGTGTTCTTTTTAGTGTTATACGTTACCTCTACTTCTTTAGCTTTAAGACTTACTTCAACGTTTTCAATCCCTTTCCCTAAGGCTGATACGTTGTTGTTAATCTTTTTTACACAATTTTCACAGTCAATGTCCACAACAAACACTGTAGTAGTTAAATTTGTGTCTTTTTTACTTCCTGCATTTGCTACAGTCGAACCTAGAATAAACACTAGGCAAATTAATAAAATCTTTTTCATTTTCTTTTTTATTTAGTTAATTACAAATTAGTTTAAATCGAACTTGTAGTAGCAGCAAAAAGCAAATTGACAAGAAATTTAACGCCAATTGTTTGGATGAACTCTTTTAGGCGTTTTCTTCACCTTAGCTTTTATACCAAGCTTTGAAAGTCCTCTAATAATTTTAGCATCACTACTCATCCTTGGGTCATAAGTCACTTTTACCTCTCTTTCACGAGCGTCAACAACAACTCTTTCAATCCCCTTTCCTAGAACCTCAATATTTCTATTAATTCTTCTTGCATCTTCTTCACCACGCATGTTAGTTTCAAAAACTGTAGTCTCCAATTTCACAACTGGGGCATACCTTTGGTCAGAAGCATGTGCTACCGTGCCTAAGATAAACATTAGGCAAATAAATAAAAGCTTTTTCATCATCATCAAATTTTAATTTAACATCATCATACATTTGTAGTACATTTCGTCAAATATAATCATTTATCTGATAATCAACAATTATTTTTACAATTAATATATATTAAATCGAACTCCAGCATAAAATTTACGTCCTTTCAATGGCCCCCAAACATTCATAGAATTAAATTCTGTGCTGAAAGGATTCTCTGAACTTATTATCGCATCATCTTGACGATAATTTGTTATGTTTTCACAACCTACATACAGCTCCCACATTCCTATTTTACGAGTAACCTGTGCATACAACATAGGATAACTTGGTGAAATATAGCTATCAGCTAAATCGCCTGTCTGTGTAGGCATGCGGCTTGGACCATTATACTGTAAGGTAGCATCAAACGTCCACTTATGGAAACGTGTAGCATATTGTAAGTTAAGAAGCGTTTTATAACGACTTACCAAAGGACGCTCAACCATAGCCGTAGAGCCATCATTACGAATAATCGACATCTCGCTGTTCGTATAACGATAAGTTGCAAAAATGTCAAACCTTTCTATAGGCTGCCACGAGAAATCAACTTGATAAGTGTCTGTATATGAATCGCCATCGCTGTTATAGATGTATATATTCTCAGTGTCACGTTCTTGGTCTACTACAACAGACTTGCTAAATTGGGTACGGAAATAGTCTACGCTAATTGTCGCTGCTCCCTCACGAATAAGATTAAAACTTTGAGTTAAGCTACCACCATAAGTTGCAGCTGTTTCCATGCGGTCAAAATCTTTAAAGTCTACTCCATCAGCAAAAACAATACGTCGACCAGTAGTTAATATCCCGATATTGTCTGTAATTATGCTAGTTGTACGAGTTCCGAGACCTGCCGATGCACGAAATGTAGTTGTAGGAGTGATATTCCAACGAATATGCCCACGTGGTGTAGCAAAATATTCATCAAAATAATTGTTATAATCGCCTCTTACACCAGCTACTACAGAAAATTTATCTTTTATAGAGTAAGTATATTCAGCGTAAACACCTGCCTCATGTTCTTCTCTGTCAAAATCATAATTTTGGACACTATTTGTCGATAACCATGGTGTTTCGTTCAACAACTTCTCATCTATATAATCTAAATGGGCTTGCACACCTAGTTTTAGAGATGAACGAACCGAAAAATAGTGATTATACATCAAATTCATAGACACACTATTTTGTGTTCCTGCATAGTCATTTAGACCAAAATAAGCGTCCTCATTAAAATGGCTAAAATCGGCTACTAAAGCAACATTTGAGCGAAATTCACCATCTTCTTCGTCATATATGCTACGACCAACTGGCATGCCCACTTTTAAATATGCAGAAGCTTCTCTATTTTTAATATTTGAGCCGTATAGTGTATTTGCTGACGACCATGAAGAATACATATCATCTCTCGAATCATCATCATAACCTATCATCCCTCCTTTAATTGTATTCTGTAGAGCTTTCATTCCCCAACGTATCTGCACTCCACTATCAGCCGAATACAACCATCTGTTTGCTAACGAGAATGTTTCAGTGACTGGCATATCTCTAAATCCATCATCATTATAATCCATTTCAAATACTTCAGTATCTTTAGAACCATGAAATAGCAGAACTGTGGTCAACTTGCCATCCTTAGAGACAGGAAACGCACTAGAAAGATTAACCTCTGGGCGTAATTCATCATCAAGATATAGGTTTAAAAAGAATTTTTCTTCGTCTGTAGATTTACGATGCTCAAGATTTACTTGCCCTGTGATAGCCTCATGACCTGCTGTCACTGAAGCCACACCTTTTGACACTTGAATAGAGTTAAGCCACATGCCTGGCGTATAGGTCAACCCATAAGGTGAGCTTAGCCCTCGCATTATAGCACGACTTTCGTCGAGAATCTGAGTATAATTTCCTGTAAGCCCTAACATTTTAATTTGGCGTGCTCCCGAAATAGCATCACTATACCCTACTGTCACAGATGCAGAGTTTTCAAAGCTTTCAGCCAAAGTACAACATGCCATTTTACAAAGCCCTGCAAAAGAAATTGTCTCATCTTTAGTAATCCCGTCAACTGCAATGAAGTTTCCTCGACGAGTACCTTCAACGATAACATCATCGGCTGTTAACCCTTCAGCTTTTAGCTGGAAATTAACTTCTTGAACACCAGACTCTACAAGGACGGTGTCACATTTGAAGCCAACATACGATGCGATTAGATAATCATAGTCTTTCACACGGTGCAATTCATAAGAACCATCAAGATTTGTGGTTACACCAATAATAGTTTTCGCCCACACCAAAGTAGCACCTACTAGAGGCTCATTTTGTTCATCAACTACTACTCCCTTTATTTTCTGAGCTATAGCAACATTTGTCATCGCAACAAAAGCCACGACAACAGATAAAATTTTAGTAAATTTCATTCTAATAGATTTAATTTTTAGAAGTTCCCTTTAGACATAATTTTCCCGACAAACACACGTTTGTCAACACAATTAAGGGGAGTTCTAAAAACTGACTTTATTTGATTTTTTATTATAGGGCTTTAGATTTGGATTTTATAAAATGTAAGCGTAGGGGTTCCTACGGTGTATTTTATAAAATTCGAAGATGAAGTCTTATAATGAAAAAGCATTAAAGTTCAGTTTTTAGAGGTTCCCTTAAGCTAAAACAGGAGGCGCACGAAAGCCCGCAGATTTAGAAATCTGCTCTAAGAGAAGAGGTGAATAGGAATATTCTAAAGCATTAAGCTTAACAAGACAAATACATTCAAAAACAAAGTCAAGCTGACTATTTATGTATTTATCAAAAGCGAACAATCGACTATTTAGCGTCGATTCATTTTGGTTAGAGTTAGAAATGTATAGATTTTCATCGACATAACTGACATGTGCACAATGACCATCATTTATTTGTACACGATGAGCAACAAAGCCATTATTCTCAGCACATCCACACGAACAACCACCATCATCGTGTGTATGGTGGCTAGAGTTGTGCCCACTTTCACATTTATAGGTATGCCCACATTTACATGGAGTAAAAGCGTCCAAAAACGTTCCGCCAATTGCTATAGTATATATAACAAGCAACAAAGTCGATATGTATTGACGTAAACGCATTAAATCTAATTTAAAATGAAAAGTTATGTGACTCACAGCTTGTTAAATCAAGCAAAGTCACCTGCACAAAGGTAACAAAAAAAGTTTATCTATCAACTTAAAATGCTATAATTAGCCATTTCTTAACATTTAGCAACCTTTCAGGCTATTCAACATGGTTATGATCATGGTCACACCCTGGAACTGGACACTCCACAAAACGAGGCTCTGGCTTAACAGCATTAGCAGATTTCGTTTTGGTTGTTCTCTTAGGACCAGGCATTAAAGGGCTATAATTAAGGACATGTCTCACACGTGAACGTTGGTCGTCGGTGTATTCGTCTGAGTAACAGTAATAATAATCCATAATATTACGTGCCGTAAACGTAGAACCATCAGTCGATGTTCTCAAGCACAGTTCAGCAAATGTATAACTAGAACCTGAAGTCAACAAATCACTTACCCACGAGGTATAATCACTTCTTATGTAGTTTGGAGTATCGTCACAATAGTCAGTAGAGCAACCTTCTTCTTCAAAAGGATGAAACAAACCAACATAATGACCTAGTTCATGAGCTAAAGTGACTACTATATCTGTTGATACGTATGTATTATCATCACTTCGACTATAAATATATTTATTATTTAACGACACACAATGTGGATAATCTGTAGTGTAACTCTTATCACTATAATAATCCCCTATAGTAAGCCCCTCTAAAGCATATTCGCTAATTGTGTATGGTAAATGTGTCACTCCTAACACAGTTCCACTACTAGATGTCTGCTCAAAGAGGTATACAAACACATTCACATAAGAAGTCAAACTCCATAAATTATCAATACCTGTTTGATAATCGCCATACATAAAATCTTCATAATCAATCTCAGAATCGTCAATTTTTATGCGATCTATACCTGCTTCTGTCAAAGTATTTCCACTTTCGTCTTCGGTTGCAAGCACAAACGTAACATTCATATCCGTAGATGATGCAAAAAGTTCATTTGCGTCGTCCATTATTTCTGAAATCCACGAAGCTGTCACATATTGGGTGTTGTCCAACGCATTTTTATATAAAATATGGAAGATTATTGGTATCTCAAACTGGTAGTCATCATATTCACTATATTGAGAGATGTAAATTCGTTCATAGTTAATACCTGATTTGATATATATATCTGCCGTTCTATCCTCACCAGTATCATTTTCAGCTACTGTTATTTCTATTGTCGCATTTCCTGTTCCCGAAGTTTTGTCTAGTGTACACCAATCTGACTCGTTGATCGTCGTCCAGTCTTCAAGTGTTGTTATTTCTACAGTTACCACAGATAGATAGTTGTCCAACTCAAAATTTGTCTGAGATAACTCTAAATCAAAGCTATTATCACCACAACTTGTAAATAAAGAAATTATAAATAAAAAAGAGATTAAACGTCTTTGCATAAGTGAAAAAAGAATTACAAAATTTATTATAAAGAAAGAGGAGAATAGCACGTAAAACCACGTCTCACCCTACTATTCTCCAACTAAAAAAAACAAGTTTTATTACATATAAACCTCAATAATTTTCCCTTTACCCGAAAGTTCTACAGCATCAATAACCGCAGGAATCAAAACTGTCTCTCCTTTAGTCATAGTCTCTGTACCCTCTTTTGTTTTAACACTTATCTCGCCCTCAAGACACATATAGATGTTAAAAGAGTCTCTTTCGTAATAGTCACGAACAATAGTTCCATCAACTTCAATAACACTAGACGTAAAATATTTGCATGACTGCATTTGTACGTTTTCGTTAGCCTTAGGCTCTACAGTGATGTCATATTTTGTTGTGTCATTAAAGTTTATAGCGTCAATCGCAAGTTCAGTGTGTAGTTCACGTCCATTGCCATCAGCATCTACACGATTCCAGTCAAAAACTCGATATGTAATGTCAGAAGTTTGTTGAATTTCTGCAATAAGTATACCTTTACCGATAGCGTGTATTGCACCAGCAGGTATAAAATAAGCGTCTCCAGGCTTAACTTTTATCTCGCCCAAAATTTCTTGTAAAGCACCTTTATTTAAATATTCTAAATATTTTTCTTGGTCTACGTCTTGGTTGAACCCTAAGTACAACGAAGCATCTGGTTCGTTATCAATAATATACCACATTTCTGTTTTACCATACGCATTGTGGCGTTCTTTTGATAATTCGTCATCTGGGTGCACTTGAATCGACAACACATCATCAGCGTCTATCAGTTTTATAAGTATAGTAAATTCCTCTCCATATTGTTCATAAACTTTATCGCCAACAAGGTCGCCCATATATACTTCTATAAGTTCTGAAAGAGAGTTTCCTGCTAATTTCCCGTTAGCAACCACAGAAACATCGCCTTCAACACCTGACAACTCCCAACTTTCACCTATTGCAACATCTGCAGGTAGTTGTTTGCCAAATTTTTCTTCCATTTTCCTACCTCCCCAAATACGTTCTTTAAACAAGGGAGCAAACTTCATCGGATATAACATAATATTATAATTTTAGTGTGAGTATCTTGTACAAATATACTATTTTTTCAACAAAAACTTGTCAAAAATCTACATTATAACAAAATTTAACAATTTAAGGGAGAAATTAGAACTCCTCTTTATTCTTCTTGCTGTTGTATAACTTCAATGTTAGCCTTTTTCAGAAGGTTTATTCCTGCCATATCATGATAAGCATCACAATATACCACACGTTTAATGCCAGCTTGAATAATCAACTTTGCACATTCTATGCAAGGTGAAGCTGTCACATAAAGCGTTGCCCCATCTGAATTATTGTGGCTTTTTGCAACCTTTGTTATCGCATTAGCCTCGGCATGAAGCACATAAGGCTTAGTTTTACCTGTTTCATCTTCACAAAAGTTCTCAAAACCTGAAGGCGTACCATTATACCCATCAGAAATTATCATTTTGTCTTTCACAATGATAGCTCCAACTTGGCGACGTACACAATATGAATTTTCTGCCCAAATTCGAGCCATTCTAAGGTATCTAATGTCTAATTGTTTTTGTTTTCCTTCTAAATATCCCATTTTCAGCGTTAATTTTAGAAATACCCTTATTAATACAAGAAATCATTATACGGATAACGTTGTTTATGCAAACCTCTAACCACAGAATACATTAACTTTTTAAACTCTTCAAGCTCAAGGCGTTCTTTAGCAGATATAAAGATACAGTTATCATCCATTTTTGCATACCAGCTACTTTTCAAGTCCTCTAAAGAATAATTTTCACGTGTCATAGGTGTCAAATCATCCTCGTCTTTCTTAATATACGTAAAATTATCTATTTTATTGAAAACCAAGAGAGTAGATTTATCCTTTACGCCAATCTCTGCAAGTGTTTCACCAACTACTTTATATTGGTCCTCAAACTGCGGATGCGAGATGTCAACTACATGAACCAGCAAATCCGCTTCACGAAGTTCATCTAACGTTGACTTAAACGATTCAACAAGTTGGTGAGGTAGTTTTCTGATAAACCCTACAGTGTCACTCAAAAGGAAAGGTAAATTGTCAATCACAACCTTTCTTACCGTAGTATCTAACGTTGCAAAAAGTTTATTTTCAGCAAAAACTTCACTTTTCGCCAACATATTCAATATTGTAGATTTCCCAACATTTGTATATCCCACAAGCGCAACTCTAATCATATTACCACGTCCACTACGCTGTGTAGCCATCTGACGGTCAATTTTTGTAAGATCTGTCTTTAATTTTGAGATTCTATCACGAATTATACGTCTGTCAGTCTCAATTTCACGCTCACCTGGGCCACGCATACCGATACCCCCACGTTGACGCTCCAAGTGAGTCCACATACCTGATAATCGAGGTAACAAATATTGATATTGAGCCAATTCTACTTGTGTTGTAGCGTAAGCTGTTGTTGCTCTTTTAGCAAAAATATCAAGAATAAGCGAAGTTCTGTCTAAAATCTTAACTTCTAGCTCTCGTTCAATATTACGCAACTTTGAAGGAGATAATTCATCATCAAAAATCACACATCCAATTTCATTTTCTTCAATATAATTTTTGATTTCTTCTAACTTTCCACTTCCGACATAAGTTTTGATATTTACTTTAGACATTTTCTGCGTAAATCGCCTAACAGTCACTGCGCCCGCCGTCTCAGCTAAAAATTCTAGTTCGTCTAAATATTCTTCTGCTAATTGTTCAGTTACACCCTCACTAATTACCGAAACTAGAACTACACGTTCGCTGCCCTCATCAATTAATTTGCCTTTTTCCATATTTTACTTTATAAAACAGCACACTTAAAGTGCCTGTTTTGTGTTTCTAAAAAATATATAATAAAAATGGGGCAACTTCTTACAAAGTTAGCCCCATTTTGATTTTCTTGCGAATTTAATCGCCTGTACTTAATACTAGTGTAAGTTAAATGTTACAGGAATATTAATCAATACAGGAACTTTTTGTCCACGTTGTTCACCTGGAGTCCATTTTGGCGATTTAGAAATTACTCTTACTGCTTCATCAGATAAAGATTTATCCACATTTGCTGCATTAAGAACTTTAACGTCCTTAACTGTACCATCTCTACTTACAACAAAACTAACATATACTTTACCAGTAATATTATTTTCCTCAGCTATAGCAGGATATTTTACATTTTTAGCAACCCAAGCACTAAATTTCTCGGTACCACCACCATCAAATTTAGGCATAGTCTCAGCAAAAATCACTGGGCTATCTTCTTCAACTAACTCTTCGTCACCACTAAGGTCTTTGATAACGATTTGCATGTCCTCAGTGTTTTCTGCATCGAAAACTGAAAGGTCAGTGTCAGTTTCAATTTCATTGTCCACAACTTTCAACACGTCAGATACGACTGGTGCTGCAGCTTTTGGAGGCTCAATTTTTTTCTCCTCTTGACGAGTAATTTCTACTTGTTCAACTTCAATGATTTCTTGCTGTTGTTCAAGAACCTCAATTACAAAGTCAGATTTGCTCCAGTTAAACATATAAATTACCAAACCTAAGGCAACTACTAAACCGAACAATAAAAAAATGCTTTTCTTGTTTTGAAGATCGGCTTTTTGTGATTTTTTTACTTCCATTATTTTATACTTTTAAATGTTTTATCAAAATTTGAGTTGTAACGAATCAAATTGAATAAGTAATTTTTACCTTTTCATTTTACAAAAGTGTGAAAAAAAATTCAAAGAAAAAAGTTAAATAACTAAAAAAAGTTATTTTTTTTTATTTTACAGTGATTTTCATTGAAATTTGACCTAATATTACGTTTTTATTATTTATTATTCATACAAAATTTACTACTTTTGTATCACATTGAAGTAACATTTATCATAAATAAAGAGTTTTTTTGGTGGAGATTTTAACTTTCTGAATTGAATTTTATATTATGGAAAAAAAAGAGTGGCTATACGGAAAAACTTTATCCGAGTTAGAAGAAATCGTACTCAACATTGGATTTAATAAATTTGTAGCAAAACAAATTTGCGATTGGCTATATAAAAAAGGAGTAAATAGCTTTGATGACATGAAAAATCTCGGAAAAGCTAAAATTGCAACGCTAAACGAAAATTTTGAAGTTGGACACTTCGACTATTCTGACGTTTTTGTCTCAAAAGATGGCACAAAAAAGTATTTATTCCCAACTTTAACAAATACAAAAATTGAAAGTGCATACATTCCCGACAAAGAAAGAGCTACTTTGTGTGTTTCGTCACAAAAAGGCTGCCGTATGGGTTGTAAATTCTGTATGACGGCACGTGGAGGCTACAACGGCAACCTTACTAGCGGAGAAATCCTAAATCAAGTAAAAATGATTGACGAAAGCGATAAGTTAACGAATATTGTATTTATGGGCATGGGTGAACCTCTTGACAACAGCAAAGAAGTGTTCAACGCTCTCGAAATATTAACTTCTGAATGGGGTTACGGCTGGAGTCCTACGAGAATCACACTATCGTCTATAGGCGTAATGGATTCTTTAGAAAAATTCTTAGAAAATTCAAAAGTACACCTTGCAATATCTCTACACTCACCTTTTTCTAGTGAACGTAAAAGCATAATGCCCGTAGAAAATAAATTTCCTATTGCGCAAGTGTTAGAACTGATAAAAAGGTATGATTTTTCACATCAACGCCGTGTCAGCTTTGAATATATTATGTTTGACGGCGTAAACGACACTCAAAAACACATAAACGAACTTGTAGACTCGCTTAAAGGCATACATTGTCGTATGAATCTTATCCGTTTCCACAAAATTCCCGACTTTGAATTACTTCCTTCTCCTCAAAAGAGAATTGAAGATTTCAGAGATGCACTTAGCCGCTCAGGCATCATAACAACAATTAGAGCCTCAAGAGGTGAAGATATTTTTGCAGCATGTGGAATGTTAAGTGACCTAAAGAAAAATAATATAGTATAGTCAATAAAGTCTAACTAAAAACCTAAAAGCTATGAAATTTGAAGATTTATACAAAGAAGACATTTTTGCTAACGACCAAGGCATAATCCTCGAAGAACTTAATGAGCAACATGCTCTTATGTCTGTTGTGATTGAACACCGCCACAAAAACGGAGGAAATGTCGGACATGGAGGGTTAATATTTACTCTTGCTGATATAGCTATGGCGGCATGTGCCAATTTCTTGCAACCTGTTTCGGTTTCTATTCAGTCAGATATTCGATTCTTGGCGGCAGCCAAAATTGGAGATCGTTTAACGGCAGAAGCTGTCGCAGTTTTTGGTCGTAAAAGCATGTTCAACGCTCGTGTTACAATTAAAAATCAAGACGGAGAGCTTATTGCTGTTGCTGAAGGCATGTATCACACTAAACGTGTGCAACTTTAATAAGGATGTTCGAACGATAAAATTACAAATTCGCAAAACAAAAGTTTTGCGAACATCCCTAATATAATGTAATCACAGATTTCACTAAAAATACAGCACTAACTTCTGAGCGATTTATACGAATATTAGCATCTGGGTTTATGCTTTTTAAAATAAAAGAAACATTAGGTTCGGTTTCGTCACGTTTAACAATTCTTAGCGCACACTCACCATTTATTAACAATAAATATTTGTATCCATACATAATATCCTCAACCTCTATTTTCTTTAATAAGGCAATAGAACCTAACACAACGCTCGGCTCTAAGGCACTCGAATTCAGTCGTAAAGCTAAATCACACTCTCCAGCTATAGGCACCGAAATTGTATAAACAGGTTCAGCCAGTTCTTTAGCAGCAGTAGACAAAATCTCATAATTGTCTCCCTCATAATAAGGCACACCGAAAAGCTTTGTATTTGATGCCAAAATATCACTATCCGTAATAAGCATGTTGCCTTCACCAAATATAAGCCATGTTTTATTTATAGAAGGAAAAATAGATACTATTTTACTTGCTAATGATTTACTTATTCTATTGTTTCCTTTTTTAATTTGATATAGATTTTCTGTACGATTCAATCCCAATTCCTTAGCGAACGAGTTAGTGTTTTTCCCTGCCCACTTAATCACTTGTTCTAAGCGTTGCCAATCTGTCATTTTCTAATATTTTTAACGATTAAACAAAATGTATAATTATTGATTTACCTTAACAACGGTATAAAATTACAATAATATTTCAAATAAATAAAATTTTATAATATATTTAACATATTTTTAATTATTTTTGTAGGGGGAGTTCTAATAACTGGCTTTATTTGATTTTTTATTATAGGGCTTTAGATTTGAATTTTATAAAATGTTAGCGTAGGGGTTCCTACGGTATATTTTATAAAATTCGAAGATGAAGTCCTATAATGGAAACGCATTAAAGTTCAGTTTTTAGAAGTTCCCTGTATATTACAATCACTTTATAATCAAAAAGCAAGCCATTATGCACTATCAAAACAAATCATACATCTCAAACATTGAGATTGAAGGGTTAAATAAGCATTATTTAATCAAATGGCCGATTAATAGAGGTGTAAATATAATCTCTGGAATTAATGGAAGTGGCAAAAGTACACTTTTACAGGCCGTGTCAAATACGTTAACAAGCGGAAGTCACATTAATCCTTACAAACCAATTAAAAACATAAAAATAGAATTTGAAAACGGCGAAATCGTCAATGTAAACGACAAAAACATAAATGAAGACAGACTTAAAATGTCAAATATTGACATTATTAGTACATTTGATTCGTCTATTTTAATTATGGAAGCTGTTCAAAAACTTACAGACAATAAGGTACAAACTGAACTTGACTGGAGCCTATATAAAGTGATGGAACGCTATCTTAAATATCAACTTTATATTGGGAAAAAGGCTATAGAGCTATTAACAAAAGGCACTCTTACAGAGGACTTTAAAACACTTGCACAACAAAAAGAAGTGTTTTTTGACATACTAGACGAGGCATTTAAAAACTCTCACAAAACTGTAATCAGAGAACGTGACGAGCTTATGTTCAAAATGCAAGATATAGAGTTAACGCCATATCAACTTTCTTCAGGCGAAAAACAACTTATCATCATCCTAACACTCGTATTAACTCAAAAAAGAGAACCTTATGTATTAGTTATGGACGAACCAGAAATTTCGCTTCATTTTGAGTGGCAAAAGAGCTTATTAGACAACATTATAACACTAAATCCTAATGTTCAAATAATCGCCTCTACACATTCGCCTGCATTAATTATGGGAGGCTGGATGTCTTGTGTAAGCGACGTAAGCGACATTATTTCAGTCATATAAACACACGTACACTATGTCAAAATTAGTGCATAACATAAATTCAGCATACCTAAAAGCAACACAAAAATTCTCTAAGAAAGACTTACGTGAGAAAATATATGTTTTTGTTGAGGGTTATGGTGACATTTCATTTTGGAGGTCTATTTTATCAAAATACGAAACCAACGAACTGTCATTTGAAATAAGTGTACCCGTTCGTGAAGACCTTGCAAAAGGGAAAAAGGTCTTATTGAACATGAAAGAATCGTTAGGTGACAATCTAATTTTGTGTCTTGACAGCGATTTTGACTATCTGTTACGTGACGAAACTGAACAAAGCAAGTTAGTCAACAATTCACCTTACATTTTCCACACATACACATACTCAATAGAAAATTATCTTTGTTATCCTCCTTCTCTGAGAGACATCGCTGTTAAAGCTACAAAAAATGATAGAATAATTTTCGACTTTGAACGCTTTATGTCAGAATATTCTGAGATTGTTTATAGATTATTTTTATGGTATGTTTTTGCTGCACGTGTAAACACATTTTTACATATCTTCACCTTGGTAGACTTCAGAAACACAGTTCGTTTGAACTATGTAGATGTCGAAAACAACGGAAAATCTACGTTACAGTGGCTTAAAAGACAGTGTGACAAGCGAGAAAAGTCTTTAGCGACGAAATATCACCAATATGTCAAAGGCGTTGATGAAATGGCGAAATCCATTGAAGAGTTAGGTGTCACTTCACAAAACATTTACTATTTTATGCACGGACACACACTCTATGATAATGTAGTTAGCGTGCTACTTGAATCTGTATGTGACTCTCTAAAAGAACTTATGATAGAATTTATTCGTTCTAGCACAAAAAAAGGCATAGCACTATCTAACGAGCTAAGTAATTATAAAAACAACCTACGCTCACCAAGCAAACTTATGGGCGACAATGAATCTTTTGAAGAATGCCCACTTTTTAAACTTTTAGAATCTGACATAGAAAACTTCTTGAAAAACAGAACTCCAAAACATAGCGAAAACTATAACAAAAACTATTCCTTATAGGAGAATTCGCAAAACATTGCCAAAACAAAAGAGCCAAACAAAGAATATTTCGTTCTATGAAATTTCTTTGTTTGACTCTATATCTTTCAATGACTTTTAGCAGGTAGAAACTGTTTTCTAATTTAAAATAACTTTGGTATTGTTATTCTCCAGCTTCATTTTCCACATCCTCTAAGTCGTTTTCAAACATTACGGCATTTGATGTAAGCTTGAACCCTGTTTTGTCATAATATTTAGCCTCTACAACACCTAGAGACTCATCTTCAACTATCTTAATCACACATTTATACTTCATCATCCATTTCATTCTCATTGAAATGAACCCAGATTTCAAGTATGATTTAACGTAAGGATGTACAGCAATTTTTATGAATTTTAGGTTATTATCCTCAATATGAGATGCAATTTGGTTCTCTATTTCAGCATCAAACAATATTGCAGGAGAAATTTTTCCTGTACCCATACAAGTTGGACACATTTCTTTGTTGTCTATTTGTCTCTCTGGGCGCACTCTTTGTCGAGTTATCTGCATCAACCCAAATTTTGACAACGGAAGTATCGTATGCTTAGCTCTATCCATTGACATCGCTTCACGCATAGCTTGGAATAGTCTTTCTTTATGCTCATTTTTGTGCATATCAATGAAATCTATCACAATTATACCGCCCATATCTCTCAATTTCAACTGTCTAGCAATTAAAGGTACTGCCCCAAGGTTAACCTCTAAAGCAATTTCCTCTTGACTTTCAGCATTTTTAATACGAGGACCACTGTTTATATCAATAACGTGCATAGCTTCTGTATGCTCAATTATCATATAAGCCTTACGCTTAAATGGCACTAATTTCCCAAAAAGCCCCTTAATCTGACGTGTAATATCAAAATTATCAAATATAGAAACCGCAGTTCCTTTATAGAATTTAACAATTTTTGTTCTGTCAGGAGCAATTTGACGAATGTACTCTCTAATTTCTTCGCAAATAACCTCATCATCTACGTAAATATTCGTAAATGAGCTATTTAGAAGATCTCTTAGCATAGTGTTAACTCGTGCTTCCTCACTCATAATAAGCGATGGCACTTGTGCAGTCTTACATTTCTCGATAATATCGTCCCAGCGCTTTACTAATGACTTTATGTCATTTATAATGTCTTCTTCAGGCTGGTTTAAGGCAGCCGTTCTTATTATTGCCCCAAAATTAAGAGGTAGATTCTCACCTACAGTCACTTTCAAACGTCTACGCTCAGAATTATTCTTAATTTTTTGTGAAATTGACACCTTTGAACTAAAAGGCAACAAGACAACGTGGCGACCTGTAAGAGAAATATCTGATGAAATACGAGGTCCTTTAGTAGAAATTGATTCTTTAATTACTTGAACAAGTATGTTCTGTCCAGAAGATAAAACATCGTTTATTCTGCCCGAGCGTTTAAGCTCTTCTTGTTTAGCAAACTTGCTAAATGTTATACTCTGTTGTTTCTTCTTGTGTGCAACGTCTAACAATTTAGACATTGACTTGTAGTTGTTACCTAAATCAAGATAGTGAATAAAAGCATCTTTAGGATGCCCAATATTGACAAACGCAGCATTGAGACCTGACATAGTTTTTCTAACTTTGCCAAGATAAATATCGCCCACACAAAAGCCACTAGCACGCTCTTCTTTATGAAGTTCAACTAGTTGACCACCCTCAAGCATCGCTATATTGATGTTTTCTTCGGTGACGTGAATTATAAGCTCTTTGCTTGTCATAAATTTAACTATTAAAATTTTAAAGGGAGACTTCCCTAAAGTATTGTCTGAAAAAAACCTAAAGACTAATATAAGCCTTTAGGTTTATTTTAAAATGCTACTTTTTCTTTTTGTGTCTATTTTTTCTTAGACGCTTTTTTCTCTTATGAGTAGCCATTTTGTGTCTTTT
>JAWXTO010000029.1:0-16940 GCA_044433545.1 Rikenellaceae bacterium | reverse complement strand
CTATGTTTATCGTTGGCTACTGTACGACTTTCTTTGGCTTTAAAACTATTACAGCAACACCAGGTCAAACAGCTGAAATGGTAGAGTTATTCTATACTTATTGTTCACCAAATGTATTGTTCTTAACAGTGCCAATTTTTGTAGCAATTCAACGTTTAACTGTTAATTCTGAGACAGTTAAAAGAGTGTTTAAAAGCCTGTCAGTGTGCACTTTCGGTATATGGATGTCGCATTATTTATTCTTAGGACCTTGCTATATGCTTATCGAATCTACGCCTATGCCTACTATGCTAAAAATGGTAGTATGTTCGATTATGTTGCTTCTTGTGACATGGGGTTTTGTTGCTTTAGTGTTAAAATCTAAGAAATTAGGGAAATGGATAATGGGCTAGTTAAAACTAACAGATTAGTCGTTATTGATTCTCTTAGAGGTTTTGCTATTGCTGCGGTTTTTTTAATCCATACTACTAATCATTTTTTAAGTGGAATTTTTCCTGCTGAGAGTGACCTTTTTTGTGCAGATTTAGACGTTTTTTTGAAGAATTTAATGTATTTCTGTTTCGAAAATAAGGCATTTTGCATATTTGCGCTGTTTTTTGGGTTCACATTCGCTCTGCAAAAGGATAAATTTACACCGAAAGTCGCAAAAATAGCTGCCAAGACCGTAAATTTTAAAACATTTATGGTTAAAAGAATCGCTTTGTTGGTTTTATTTGGAATTTTAAACGCTGCATTTTTTGCAGGTGGTGACCCACTAGTTTTTTATGCGCTTTGTATGTTTATCGTAATTCCGCTTGAAAATTTGAAAACAAAATGGATTGCTTTTTTAACTGTGGTTTTGCTTATTCAGCCTACTGACGTAATTCATAGTTTTGTGCCTCTTTGGGAATATACATATTATGATGAATATGGGAAAATCTCAGAAGTTTTGATGACAGGTGATATGTTTGATACTTTTTGGGCAAATATAACGTATGGGCTAAAAGGGTGTTTGCTTTGGGCGCTTCAAGAAGGTCGTTTTGTTCAAACTTTGGGATTGTTTATGCTAGGAATTTTGGCTTATCGACTAGGTTGGTTTAGAAATACCGAAAAATGGAGTAGAAAATACATATTATTTATTTTGACGACTATACTATTATATATAGTACAAAAATATTGTATTGATTTTTTTAAGATGTATTACAATTTAGCCTTTACGGCTAGTATAATTGCTGTTTATGCTCACCTTTTTAATAAATTTGGAAATGTTGGCATCTTTAAGCACTTTAGTGTGTATGGAAAAATGAGCCTGACGAATTTTGTTGGACAATCTATATTTGGAGCTATTCTATATTATCCTTGGGCACTGAATTTGGGCGTTAAATTAGGCGTTACTGTAAGTTTATTAATTACTATAGTGCTGATTGTTATGCAAATAGCATTTAGTCATTTGTGGCTTAGGAAGCATAGGAGAGGGCCATTAGAAGAATTGTGGAGTAGGTTGACATTTAACAGACGGTGACTAACAAGGCGATTTTTGGCACTTCCCTCGACTCTCAAATCCTCACGTACTAAAGGTACGCTGCGGTTTAAGAGCCTTCACGAAGTCCCAAAACTCATCCTTGTTAGCCGCCCTCACGGACTTATTGGTCACCCTCTGTTAAATTGTATAAAGTGATGCCCTACAAAAACACCACCTGCAACATAATGTTACAGGTGGTGTTCATATTATATATAATATAGTATACCTTATTTAATAGATGACATAAATTCTGCTTTTAATTTATCGTCTTCTAAGAATAATCCAGAATATGCAGAAGTCATTGTTGTGCTATTTTGTTTTTGTACGCCTCTCATTTGCATGCACATGTGGCTAGCTTCAACGACTACAGCTACGCCTAGTGGGTCTAGTGCCTCTTGAATACAATTTTTGATGCTTACAGTAAGCCTTTCTTGCACTTGCAATCTGCGAGCATAAGCCTCAACAACTCGTGCTACCTTTGAAAGACCAGTGATATATTTATTTGGAATGTATGCGACGTGAACTTTGCCATAAAAAGGTAAAATGTGATGTTCGCATAGAGAATATAGTTCAATGTCTTTAACAATCACCATCTCTTTATAGTCTTCTTGGAATTTTGCTGACAATAATATCGAAACTGGATCTTCAGAATAGCCCTTTGTTAAGAAGGACATAGCTTTTGATACTCTTTCAGGTGTCATAATTAACCCCTCACGGTCAGGGTCTTCACCCAACAGCTCAATTATAGACTTATAGTGATATTTTAACTTTTCTAAGGTGTCGTCGTTATACTTATTTTCTTGTGAAAAATTACCCTCAAAGTCAATATTAGATAGTTTGTTATACATTTCAAATTGTTTTATAATGCAAAAGTAGAAATTTTTTTAAAAAAAACGAAAAAAAACACTGTGATTTAATTAACAATAAAAAAAAAGTATTATCTTTGTACCATAATTTCATAGAAATGATTACATTTGTATTAAGATTGTTGCACTATAAAACAGCAGTATAACAATAACAATAAAAAGGTATGCGTTTTGTATGAGAAACAAGAAAATCTAATTTAATATTAATATAAATTTTTACAATTATGTCAAAAGTTGATTTAAGCAAATATGGTATTTGCGCAGACGTTGAGATTGTTCACAATCCAACTTACCAAGAGCTTTTCGTTGCTGAAACAGATCCTTCTTTAACAGGTTTTGAAAAAGGTGTTGAAACTGTAACTGGTGCTGTATCTGTTGATACAGGTGTGTTTACAGGTCGTTCTCCAAAAGACCGTTACATCGTTAAAGATGCAACAACAGAAGATACAATTTGGTGGGATGGTACTATCAACAAACCAGTTTCTACTGAAATTTGGACAGAACTTAAAGGTGTTGTTATAAACCAACTTTCTACAGCTAAAAAACTATACGTAGTTGATACTTTCTGTGGTACTAACGCTGACACTCGTATGAAAGTACGTTTCATCGTTGAGGTTGCATGGCAAGCACACTTCGTTACAAATATGTTCATCCGCCCTTCAGTTTATGAACTAGAAAACTATGGTGAGCCAGATTTCGTTGTATTCAACGGTTCTAAAGTAACAAACCCTAACTGGAAAGAGCACGGTCTTAACTCTGAAGTATTCGTTCTTTTCAACCTTACTGAAAAAGTTCAAATCATCGGTGGTACTTGGTACGGTGGTGAGATGAAAAAAGGTATGTTCGCTATGATGAACTACTATCTTCCTCTTAAAGGTATGGCTTCTATGCACTGTTCAGCTAACGTAGGTGAAGAAGGTGATGTAGCTGTATTCTTCGGTCTTTCAGGTACAGGTAAAACAACTCTTTCAGCTGACCCTAAACGTTACCTAATCGGTGATGATGAGCACGGTTGGGACGATCACGGTGTATTCAACTATGAAGGTGGTTGTTACGCTAAAACAATTAACTTATCTCAAGAAAACGAACCAGATATTTGGAAAGCTATCAAACGTGACGCTCTTTTAGAAAACGTTACTGTTAACGCTGACGGTACTATCGACTATGCTGACGGTTCTAAAACAGAAAACACTCGTGTTTCTTACCCTATTACTCACATCAGCAAAATCGTTCTTCCATCGAAAGCAGGTCACGCTAAGAAAATTATCTATTTATCAGCTGACGCATTTGGTGTACTTCCTCCAGTTTCTGTTCTTGACGATGCACAAGCACAATATCACTTCTTATGTGGTTTCACATCTAAGTTAGCTGGTACTGAGCGTGGTATCACTGAGCCAGTTCCATCATTCTCTCCAGCATTTGGTGAAGCGTTCTTAACTTTACACCCTACAACTTACGCTTCAACTCTTGTTAAAAAAATGAACGAGCATGGTGCTAAAGCATACTTAGTAAACACAGGTTGGAACGGTACAGGCAAACGTATCTCTATTAAAGATACTCGTGCTATTATCGACGCTATCATCGACGGTTCTATCGAATCTGCTGAGAAAGTTCACATTCCAATTCTTAACCTTACAGCTCCTACAGCTCTTAACAACGTTTCTGAAGGTATCCTTGACCCACGTCAAACTTACGCTGATGTTACTGTATGGGAAGGTAAAGCGAAAGATCTTGCTGCAAGATATATCAAAAACTTCGAGCAATACTGTGATAACGATGCTGCTATAGCTCTTATCCCAGCTGGTCCTCAACTATAGTCAATGCTTTTCTAATTTATTAGAAAAAAATTATATAGGTCAAGAGAGAATCCTTTTTAGGGTTCTCTCTTTTTTTTGCCTAGGAAGAAATTTAAAACCTCGTGAAGAAAACCCTTTTTTATTTGAATTATTTATTAAAAAATATGAAAATTGAAAAAAATAATGTATTTTTGTGTTCGTTAAAATTAAACCTTAACGCGTATTTTTGTATTAAACATTAAAAACTCTTTATATGTATCCTTTACAAGCGATGGAAACTGCTCAAATGGCTGTTTCTCAAGTTAAAAATGTAGGTCTTTCAGATCTTATTATGGCAGGAGGATGGTTAATGATACCATTAGCAGCACTACTTGCAGCAGCTATATTTATTTTTGTAGACCGTTTCATGTTAATTAGAAAATCTACAGGAAACGAAATGAAATTGATGAATAGAGTGCGAGAAATGATGCTTGCTGGTGACATTAGAGGTGCTGTAGCTGCATGTAGAAAGGCAAATACACCGACTTCACGAATGATAGAAAAAGGGATTACTAATCTTGGTCGCCCTTTGACTGACATTCATTCATTAATAGAAAATACAGCTAACCTTGAAGTTTCAAAACTTGAGAAAAACCTTCCATTTTTAGCAACTATTGCTGGTGGTGCTCCTATGATTGGATTTTTGGGTACTGTAATTGGTATGGTTGAGGCGTTTATCAATATGAGTCAAGCTGGAGGTTCTTTAGATATGAGTTTGCTTTCGAGCGGTATGTACACAGCGATGGTTACTACTGTAGCAGGTCTTATTGTTGGTATTCCTGCCTATTTTGGATATAACTTCTTAGTTCAAAAAATTGAAAAAGTAGTTTTTCAGATGGAATCAAACACTATCGCTTTTATGGACCTTATTAGTCGTCCTGTTCAATAGTAACATTCGCCTTCGTAGCAAAATTGAAGGGGACTTCTAATAATTCCCCAAAATACTTTTCCGCCACTATTCACCCCTTTTGCTTTTATCTAAAATCGGTGGTAGGGTTTACTACAACCCACTTTGCTTAAAAGCAAAATGGATAAATATTAACGAAAAATTAAAATCAGGGAATTATTAGAAGCCCCCTTAATAAAATTATGGCAATAAAAAGAGGTTCAAAAGTAGAAACGTCTGGCGGTTCAGCGTCAATGACCGACTTGATGTTCTTACTGTTAATATTTTTTATGGTTGCAACAACCTTAATTAATCAAAATGCTCTGGATATAGAACTCCCTCGAAGTTCAAACATAGTCAGTGATAAACCTACTACAGTTTTATCTGTAACGGCAGATTTAAACTATTTTATAGATGATACGGCTGTTAAATATTCAGAAATTGAGTCTATTTTAAGAGCTAAATTCAGCGGTGTTCAAAAACCTGTGTTGATGCTTAGTTTAGATAAACGTGTTCCTGTTGACGAATTGGTGAAATTTAGAAATATGGGGGCTTCAGTGGGATTTGAGCTGTTTTTAATGACTTCGCCTAATTAGATAATATATAAGAGGCTGTCCAAAATTTTCGTTTTTGGACAGCCTCTTTTATTAAATTATATAATCTGAGAAAGGGTCTTTGACCCCGCCTGTCTGGCGTTAAGACAGCCCTATTCTGTGTCTGCATAGCACAGCCGACCCGACTAAGAAAGCAAGCTCTGCTTGCATAGTCGGCTGACAGCTAGGTAGAGCTGTAATTTTTTATACGTAAAAAATTAGATAAAACTCTTTTTTCTTTTCTACTTTTTTTGAAAAAAGTAGAGCAAAAAACTTGCGCAGGTCGCTTCTTTACGCTAAAAATTATAGATTAAAGCTAAAAATCAAGAACTCACTTGTTTCTTGACACAAGCTTCGCACAAAGTTCTCTCTGTGTTCAAACACTTGATTTTTTTTAACGCTTGAATCTATAATTTTCTTAACGCTAAAGCTCATGCGCAGGGTGATAAGTTGAAGCTTGGGTTTCAGATTGATACGAAATAGCTTATTCTAGTTCTAGAACCACAGGACAGTGGTCTGAACCGACGTATTCAGGTAGAATATACGCTTTTTTGATAACTGGTTTAAGGCTTTCGCTTGCTAAAAAGTAGTCAATCCGCCAGCCAACGTTTTTAGCTCTTGCACCACCACGGTATGACCACCACGAATATGCGTCTTTAGCGTCTGGATTACAAAATCTAAAGGTGTCGATAAGCCCACTATTTACAAATCTGTCCATTCCGTCAATTTCTTCTTGCATATAACCCGCCGACTTGTTGTAATTTGCTTTTGGACGAGCCAGGTCAACTTCTTTGTGTGCCACATTAAAGTCTCCACAAACTATTACAGGTTTTTTAGTCTCTAAATCTTTTAGATAATTGCAAAAAGCTGCGTCCCATTGTTGGCGATAACCTAAACGCAACAGTTCGCTCCCTGAATTTGGAACATATACGTTAACAAGGAAGAAATCCTCAAATTCAGCACATACAACACGGCCTTCTTTGTCATGTTCTTCGATGCCGATGCCATAACTTACTGATATAGCTTCTTTTTTGCTTAAAATTGCTGTTCCAGAATAGCCTTTTCTTTCAGCAGATGTTAAATATAGGTTAAAATCTGTAAAATCTTTTAATGCTTCACGAACTTGGTCGTCTTGTGCCTTAGTTTCTTGAATACATAGCATATCCATTTCTAAACTAGCGATTTGAGAGCTAAAATCTTTTTTTAGGATTGCTCTAATTCCATTTACGTTCCACGATACTATTTTCATATGTTTTTTTTATTATTATATTCTGTTAGTTGTTTTATATCAGTAAGTTACATCCTCTAATGTCGCTATTGTCTATGCGCCCTTCGACGGTAAATGTGCCGTTTTCAAACCTTTTCCCTAAATCTTTTGTTGCTAGAAATGAGCATGAGTTGAAATTTGCTAAATCAATAATGTTTATTGCGCCTCTTTTGTTAAAGTCTAAGATTTCAGAGGGGTCGTTAACGTCACGTATCAATATTTTCATCCATTGAGGTGAAATAAATATGCCATTTCCATCAGAATATGACTGAGAAAGTGCCTCACACATTCCATACTCAGAATGAATGCTTTTAACGTGAAGTTTTTGTGTTAAAATGCTGTGTAATTCTTCTCTAGGCAGCTCTTTTCGTCGTCCCTTCATGCCTCCAGTTTCCATGACATAGACGTTTTCTGACAAGTCTATATCATATTTTTCTACAAGGTCTAAAAGAGCAAAAGTTACGCCTATAAGGATAGTTTTTTTTGATTTGTCACGTCTATTTAACCTTTGAATCAAGTCTTCATAATTATATAGGAAAAAACCGCTGTCAAAACAATCTTTCATTAATCCTTCAACCATGTAAATCAGTGAAGAGCCTTCTCTTTCGAGGTAACTAGGGAGAAGTGCGTAAATATTACAATTTTCTAACGAATCATAGAAAAATTCAAACCCTTTTTTGAATGAATTTTCATAAACAGCGACATCTGTTACGTAGTGTTTGCTTTGAATTGAATTTGTTGTGCCGCTACTTGTGAAAACAACGACCTCTTTCTGGTTTGAAGATACAATTTTGTGATTTTTGAATAGCTCTACAGGTAAAAACGGAATTTCTTCGACTGTTTTCACTTCTCTATAATCAATTTTTAACTCTTCTAAGTATTTGTTATACACCTTGTTGTTCTCTGCTTGGAACTTAAAGATTTCTAATGCTAAAAAGTTAAATTCTTGTAGGTTATGTATTTTGAAAATTGAGTCTGAGAAATTCATCGTGACTTTAAAGTTAAATTTATTTACAAAAATACTAAAAAAAAGTAATTTTTGTATATATAAGAACTCTAAATTTGACAGTTTTTACGATTAATTATACTATTGTAAGAAAAGTTGAATTGTTAGTAAAATTATGAAATACGAAAAAAAGTGCTATCTTGCGGTCAATTTACTACTGTTTATTAACTATAAATTGATAATTAATAACTATTTAAATATTTAAAAAATGAGAATTTTATCTACATTTGCTTGTCTATTGTGCACGTCTTTTATGGCACTAGCACAACAATCTGCTAAGGTATATTATGTTCCTTTAGTTGATGGTATGGAAGTTTCAGCAAACCCTGTTAAGGAGCATGTTCCTAGTGGCGTTGAAGAAGAAAATCCTACAAAAATTAAACTTTATCCTAATTTAAAACACCAAGTGATTGAAGGTATCGGTGGCTGTTTTAATGAAATTGGGGGTGAAGCGTTGCTTTCTCTTGATAAAGAACAACAACAAGAGGTGATGAATGCTCTATTTAACCCAGAAACTGGTAGCGGATTTGACATGTGTAGAATGTCTATCGGTTCAAGTGACTTTGGTATAGATGCTTACAGTTTTTCTGAAGTGGCTGATGACTATAAAATGAAAAAATTCTCTCTGAAACGTGAAAAAGAGTATATGTTACCATTTATCAAACAAGCAGTTGCAATAAATGGCGATCTTCGTATCTTTGGTTCTCCATGGAGTCCTCCAGCTTGGATGAAAGGTTCTGGCGAGATGGATAATGGTAAAGAAAACGAGGCTACAAACTATTTAATTGATGACGAGAAAATTTATGAAGCTTACGCACTATATTTTGCAAAATATGTAGAGGGTTACAAAAAAGAAGGTGTAGACATTGAGCGTATTTGTATTCAAAATGAGCAAGATTTATCTGTAAAATATCCTTCATGTAGAATGCCTGTTGAGCAAATGAGTAAATTTGTTCAAAACTATATGAAACCACTATTTACTGAAAAGAAAATTGACACAGAAATTTGGGGTGGTACATTCAGAACTGCTAGAGAGCTTGAAGGTCAAAAATTTGTTGCAGACCCAGAATTGCACAAAGATTTTGATGGTATCGGCATCCAATATACACTTCCTAAATACCTTACAGAGCTTAAAATTTTAAATCCTGAGATGAAAATTATGCACACTGAAGGAAACTGTCATGATGGTGGAAATACAGTTAATCAAGCACGCACAAGATTAGAAGAAATTGCTAATTATATTAATGCAGGCAGTGAGAACTTCTGTTACTGGAACATGATTCTTAATGAAACTGGACTTAGCGGATGGGATTGGAGACAAAATGCTCTTATCAACATTGACAGAGAGGCTAAAACAGTGACTTATAACCCTGACTATGCTGTTATGGCGTTAATTAGCCGTTTCATTAGACCTAATTCAACAAGAATCTCATCTTTTAGCTTTGCTACTATGATTACTGTAGAAAAAGATGGAGCTTATTATGTTATTCTTCAAAACAATAGCGAAAACACAAAACAATATACTTGTGACATCGAAGGTGAATTTGTAAACTTTGAACTTCCAGGATTAAGTTTATGTGCTATTGAGATTAAATAGTTAGATTTGTTTAACTAATATAGCTAGAAAAAGGGTGATACACTTCAACAGTGTATCACCCTTTTTAATGTATGTATTATGTATTATTTGTTCCAAACTCTAGGTTCTGGGATACCAGGGAATTCAGTTCTGTCTTTTAAATCTTTCATGACTTCTTCGATAGCACGGTTTAGCTGTTCGTCTTCGCCGTTCCATTCTTTGATAGGGTCATTGTCGATTAATATGTCAGGGTCAACACCGTGGTTTTCAACAATCCATTCGCCTGTTTTAGGGTCATAGTTAGTGAAGAAAGGAACACGAATGTCAGTGCCATCCATATAAGGAAGTGGGCCGCTGATACCAACAATACCACCCCATGTGCGAGTACCAATAAGTTTACCCAAGTTTTGAGCTTTAAATCTCCATGGGAAAAGGTCACCGTCAGAAGCTGAATATTTGTTTATCAAACAAACTTTAGGGCCTGTGTGTGTTGCATCAGGAATAGTTCCAACGTGAGAAGAACCTCTACGCATAGTTAAGCTATATGCCTCTCTGCTAAGTCTTTCGATAAGCATAGGAGATACGTTACCACCACCATTTTCACGGTCATCAATAATAAGACCTTCTTTGTCTAGTTGAGGATAGAAATAACGTGTAAATTCTACAAGACCTTCAACACCCATGTCAGGAACATAGATATAACCTATCTTGCCACCAGATGCTTCGTTTACTGTTTCTATATTTTTTTGTACCCAAGCGTTGTGATATAAAGAATATTCGTCAGCGATAGGTAAAATAGTGATTGTGCGTGCGCCGCTTTCACTTGCAGAAGTGTTTATTGTTAATTCTGTAGGAACATCAGCTTTGCCAACTAATAGTTGATACATGTCTTTAACAGTGTTTGTAGGAACTCCATCAATAGCGATGATATAGTTGCCTTCTTCTACGTTAAGACCTTGCTCAGTAAGAGGTGAGCGGTGTGTTTTGTCCCAAGATACGCCTTTTAAGATTTTTTCAAGACGGAAATATCCAGTTTTGTCTCTCGAAATTTCAGCTCCTAGAAGACCCATAGAGATTTTCTCTGCTCTTACAGTTTCACCAGGGTTTACATAGCAGTGACCACAACAAAGTTCACCTATCATTTCGCCGATAAGGTAGTTAAGGTCTAGGCGAGTAGTAACATAAGGAAGTAGAGCTTCATATTTAGTCTTCATAGCTTTCCAGTCAACACCGTGCATGTTCTCAACATAGAAACCATCTCTAAATGCACGCCATGCTTCATCAAAAATTTGTGCCCATTCTTCTTTATAACTAACAGTGATTTTCATGTTTGATAAGTCTACAGGCTTTTCAAGTTGTGCTTTCCCTGCTGGAATATCCATAACATAAAGTTCGTTGTCTTTTAAGAATACAGCTTTTTTGTCAAAAGCATACATGCTAGCTTTTTCAGCAATTACAGTTTCTTTTTGATCTTTTAAGTCAAAAACCATAGCGCCTTTTTGGTTGCTATAATATACTTTCTTGCCGTCAGAGTAAACGCCTTGATAGCGACCTGAAGCTATAGGAAGTTTTATGATACGGTCAAGCATGCCCTCAGCGTCAATGACTGTAACATTTGTTGTGTCAGCTTTGTCAGCAGGTTGAGGTTCATATAAGAAAGGTGAAGGAGTGTCTTTAGAAAGGATAGCCATGTAAAGACCTTCCATGTTTGTGTAAGCGTGATTCCATTCTGTTCTGCTGTAGATAGGGTTGAAATCTCTTGCAGACGAGAAAATGATATATTTACCATCTTCACTGAACACTGGAGAACCTGAATCATACCACTCATCAGTGATAGCATATTCTGTTTTGCTGTCTAAGTTATAAGCATAGATAACGCCAAAAGTGTTGTCTGCTTGACGAGAGTAAGTAATCCATTTGCTGTCTGGAGAGAAAGCTACACCACGAAACTCACCAAAAGGATTAGTGAATATATTTTTTACTTTTTTAGTTGCGATAGTCAATAAATTCATACGGTTTTTGCGGTCTGTATAAATAATAGACTCACCGTTAGGGCTGAACTCGAAGCTGCGGATGTAAGTATCGCTATTTTTTGTAAGTTGTACAGGCTCACCACCTTCAACAGACTGTAAATAAATCTCTGTTTCGCCCGATTTGTCAGAAATGTAAGCTATAGATTTGCCATCTGGGCTAAATTGAGCTTCACGGTCGTTAGCACCAGGTGTGCGAGTGATGCCTTTAATAGCACCTTTGCCAGCAGGTACGTTAAATACCTCACCACGAGCAGTAATAGCAAGATTTTTGCCATCTTTTGAAAGGCTTACATTTGTGATGTAGTCAGCACCGTCTTTAAATACTGGTCTTGTGTATATGTTGTCTGAAGGTACAGAAATTGTTACTTTTTCAGCTTTTTTAGTGTCAGCATCTAGCTTGTAAATACAGCCAGCTTGTTCAAAAACAATAGTTTTGCCATTAAAGCTAGGGAACTTCACATCATAATCAGTGAAATTAGTAACTTTTGTTGTTTCTTTTGTGTTTTGGTTATAAACAAATACGTTCATTGTGCGGTCACGGTCAGAGATAAAGAAAATCTCGTCACCTATCCACATAGGGATAATGTCTTGCGCTACGTTATCTGTAATGTTTGTAACAGAACTAGCCGCTTCATCATAAATCCAAATGTCGTCAGCCATACCGCCTTTGTAGTATTTCCAAGTACGGAATTCACGCATCACACGGTTGTAAGCAAGTTTTTTACCGTCAGGAGAATAACTACAGAAGCCGCCTTCTGGAAGAGGAACAATTTGAGAAAGTCCACCTTCTTTTTCTACTGTGTACAATTTACCTGAAAATCCGCTGCTAATGCGGTTACGATAAATGATGTTTTCACCGTCAGGAGACCATCCCATTACGATATTGTTAGGTCCCATACGGTCACCTATGTCGTCTCTAGCGTTTGTAGGAGTGTAAGTTAAGCGTAAAGGCTCACCACCAGTTGAAGGGATAGTGTAGACTTCTGTGTTTCCATCATATTGTGCTGTAAAAGCGATAGTTTTTCCATCTGGAGAGTAGCGTGGGAACATTTCGTAACCTACGTGAGATGTTAATTTCATCGCTGTACCACCGTTTGAAGGCACTTTGTACAGGTCACCAGCGTAAGAAAAGACAATTTCTTCTCCATTAGTGGCTGGGAAACGTAACAGTTTAGTTTCGTCTGCGGCATTTAAGCATTGAGAAGCCCCAATTAGTGCTATAAAAGCCATACAAATTTTTTTTACCATATTCATTTAATTAATAGTTGTTCGTTAGGGGAAGGTTATTCACCCTTTAACAAAGGTATATATAAAAAAGAAAAATGTCTAATTTTAGTGTTATTATCACATATTCTGTGTGTTTTTATAAAATAAATAACAAAATTGAATATTGCTATTTTTAGTTTTTTAGAATGATATAGTGATTTCCCTCTAAGAAATGAGATTTAAATTTGTGTGAAAAGTGATAAAGTGAAGTGTATTTGCCCTTAAAAGTTGCATTTTTTGTGTTTAAATATGCGAAATGTAATAAAAAATAAGAATAACTATAGAAAATAGTTGCACGAACGGGATTTTTTAGTTACATTTGTGGCATAATTAGTCGATCCTTAAAAAGGTCAAATAAGATTTTTGAGCTTTTAGCAGAGAGTTTTTACCTTAACAACAAGTCGTATAGTCGGCTATATGGCTTGTTGTTAAGGTGAAAAATATCGCTAAAAATCGGAAAGATATTTGACCAGTTAATTTTAACTGCAAGATTCACAGAACTAAACATTAAAACCTTGCAATTTTTCAATACTTACATTTACTATAATATTCAATAGTTAAGCCAATTAACCCCTTTTTAAGGTTCGACTAAATAATTTATTTTATGATTATGAAGAAGTTAACAGTAAAAGAAGAAGAATTAATGAACATATTTTGGAGTCATGAAAAATTGTTCATTAGAGAAGTTTTAGAGTTTATGCCTGAGCCAAAGCCTCACTTCAATACGGTGTCGACTGTTGTACGGGGCTTAGAAGATAAGAACTATTTAGACCACGAAACTCACGGCAATTCACATTGTTATTACGCCAAAATTAGCAAGGGTAACTTTAAAGAGTTAACATTAAAGTCTGTTGTCAATAAATATTTTGGAAATTCTATATTTTCGGCAGTTTCTGCGCTTGTTTCAAATAAAAAATTGTCGTCAGAAGAACTTGAAGAGCTTAAAGAGCTTGTAAATAATGTAGAGAAAGGAGAATAGATTATGGAATTGGGAGTTTTAATGATTTATCTTATTAAAGCGACATTTTATTTGTCGGTGTTTTGTCTATTTAACAAACTGGTGCTTTCAAGGGACACTTTTCATAAAACAAATAGGTTAATTTGGCTTGGAATAATATTGAGTTCATTTTTGTTGCCGTTTGTTAGCTTTAATGCTAGTCAAGAGAGTATAAGTGTTATAGGCTCTGGCTCTATGGTTTCTGGAGATGTAAAAGTTGCCGTTTCGGCTGTTCCTGCATCTATGTCGATGGTAGAAAAAATAATGAAAGTAACCTATTACGTTTATTTTATAGGGTTTTTTGTGTTTCTTTTGAAGTATATAGGGACTTATATAACGCTTTTAAGGTTTTTGAGACTAGACCATAATGTTAGAGGTAGAGAAAATGACTATAATGATATAATTAAAGAGTGTGAAGAAACCTCTGGTGTTAAAGATCGTGTGAAATATATTATACACAACTTAAATTATGCGCCTTTTAGCTGGTTAAACTATATCGTAATAAGAGAGCAAGATTTAAAAGAGAGCGGAAAAGAGATCTTATTGCATGAGTTGGCTCATGTGAAACAACGTCACTCTTTAGACATGATACTCGTGAATATTGCTGTGGTTTTGTTGTGGTTTAATCCTATAATTTGGCTTATAAAACGAGAATTACAACAAACACATGAATATTTAGCTGATGAATCTGTTTTGCTTTGTGGTACAAATATGAAAGAGTATCAAATGTTGTTAATAAAGAAAAGTTTTGGAGAATATGCCTATTCTGTGTCTAACAACTTCTTTCAAAATAGCCTTAAAAAGCGTATTGTTATGATGTTAAAGGTTAAATCTAATAAATGGTCACTGACGAAATGCTTATTAATTGTTCCTATAGTCGCTTTGTCGTTAGCTTTTTTAGCTACGCCAGCGATTGCATCAAAGTTCAATTATATTTCTAACGTAGCAAAACGCATAGAGTCGCAACATAAAGCTGCTGCCGATGATGTTGTGTTTATTGTTAATGGAGAGTTGTCAGACTTATCAATGACAGACATTGATCCTCATAGTATAGAGTGCATAAGTGTTTTTAAAAATGGCAATGATGAAATTCAAGCAAAATATGGTTTAGAAACTGAAACTTCCGTTATAATGGTAACATTGAAAAATGACGTAGAGGTTAAATATGGCGATAAATATAAAGACGAGCCTTTCTCTGGAGAAGTTAAAGTCGTTGATGTTAAATCAGAGTTGAGATTTGTTGAATAATTAGAAAAAAAATATAAAAAGTTATCTTAAAATATTAAAATTATGAAGAAATTAGGTTTGTTATTATTTGCAGTTATGTTATTCTCTTGTCAAGACAATGGAAAACAAATAGCAAAAGAGATTAATGGTGTCGTTACTGTTGAGCTGAGTGATTTAGGTGATACATTAGATGTGCCTTTGTCAGACATTATTAAAGATATTAAGATTATGCAATTAGATTCTGCTATTGTGTCGTATGTGAATCGTGCGTTTGTTATTTCAGACAATTACATGGTTTTAGCAGATAATAAATGTAGACTAAAGTTGTTCGATAGAGCTACAGGAAAATATCTTTGTAATGTTGGCAGCATAGGAAATGGACATGGTGAGTATATTTATGTTAACAAAGTTGAAATAAATGAGGCGAAAAGAGAGATTTATGTAGTGAAAGTGATGGCTAAAAACATTAACGTTTACAATTTTGAGGGTAGCTACACAGGTGAGATTCCTTTGGCATGTGAAGTAGGTACTAATTTTAATCTTTCATTAAACGATGCTAAAACCGTTTTTACAATTACTACAAAAGTTGGGAAAGAGGATGTTATCTGGCAGCAAGATTTAGAAGGAAAAATTGTTACAGAGCCTAAAAGATATGAGACTGGTCAAGGCACTAATTTAGCAATGACTAACAGTAATGATGAATTAAGTGTACATTTCAAAAATCATTCAAATAAGCCTGATACACTATTTAGATATAATGCAAAAAATAGTTCTTTAGATCCAATTTTTATAATGAATCTAAGTGGTGTTAGAGAACTAGATGCACAATCACAAGAAGAGCCTATTGTTATAAATTATGATGAAACTCCAAAGTATTATTTTGTCGGATTATTCAATACTAAGTCTGTAGACGTTAATGGAAAGTCTTTTAAGGTATTAGACAGCAAGGCGAATGTTATGGTAGATAAAAAAGCTTTGACAGGGGGTAATATTAAGATGATTGTTGATCACTTGGGCAATTTAGATTTAAAATATTTCCAGTTTAACAATGGCTATTTTTCACAATGTTTTGATCCTATATCTTTGTTAGGCAGATTGAATGCTATTTCTGATGAGGAGCGTTCAAAAATGGATTCTGAGACATTAGCTCGTATTGATAATCTTATTGAAACTATTGATGAAGAGGGTAATTCGGTGCTAATTTTTGGAAAATTGCAGTAATGTTATTTCAGTTATATAATTTAATAAGAGAGGTTGTGCCTTCGCATGTCTGGCGTTAAGACAGCCCTATTCTGAGTCTGCATAGTTCAGCCGACCCGACTAAAGAAGCAAGCTTTGCTTGCGCAGTCGGCTGACAGCTCGGAAGAGCTGTGATTTTCTCTTTCGCATATTATTTTTTAATTAGTGAAATTTTACAATCTACTTTTTTTGAAAAAAGTAGAACAAAAAACTTGCGCAGGTCGCTTTTAAACGCTAAAAATTATAGATTTGAGCTAAAAATCAAGAACTCGCTTGTCGCTTGGTAGTGGCTTCGCACAAAGTATTCTCTGTGCTCAGACACTTGATTTTTTTAACGCTCAAATCTATAATTTTTTTAACGCTAAAGCTCATGCGCAGGGTGACAAGTTGGGGCTTGGCTTTCGGGATGTGGGGGGATTAGATTATATAATCTAATAAGAGAGGCTATGCCTCCGCAGGGTGTCAAGTTGGGGCTTGGCTTTCGGGATGTGGGGGGATTAGATTATATAACTTAATAAGAGAGGCATAGCCCATTCTTGGTCGGAAGAAATTTTACAAAAAAAAACAGGGCAAAAAAATCACATAAATCACTAAATATCAATCATTTAATTTGTGTATATGCTTTATTTTATGTATCTTTATATCATA
>JAWXTO010000028.1:0-17009 GCA_044433545.1 Rikenellaceae bacterium | reverse complement strand
TATAATTTCAGTGTTTGGAAATCAATATATAGCCAATCAAAAATGTCCCCTTTAGTATCTTTATACTGCATCTGGAAATCTACTTCTCCGTAGTATTCGCCTGCTAGATTTATCAAAAAACTGCCATCTTCCTCTTCAAAAAGATAACGCAAGTCACTAGAGTCCATTAAAAGGCATCCTTCGGGAGATAATAGCTGCTTTACACGTTGAAGAAAGTTAGGAATATTCTGAATTTTTCCAATTATGCCAGAGCCATTCATTAACATAAGTATAGTGTCGAATTTTTCTGACAGGTGTTCATCGAAAAAGTTGATTTGTCGTACACTTTCAACGCCTCTTTCTTTCATGACCTCTACAGAAAGAGGAGATATGTCTATAGAACATACCTTTTTGTTCATGTCTTGAAGAGCAAGAGCATGGCATCCGCTGCCTGCGCCAACGTCTAATATGCTTCCTTTAGCTAAGTTTAGAGCCGTTTTCTCTAATTTAGGCATTTCTTTATATGTGCGAAAAAGCTCTTTTGCAGGAATTTCATCTTCTTCAAATTGAGAAGAAAAAACACGTAATTTTGAGGCTTTTTTGTGCCTAAAATAGTCATTTATAGCAGCACCCATAGGGTCTTTTTCCGAAGAAAGAGTGTTAAATTTCATATAATTTGTTTTAAGCGTTGTGGCACTCGTGGTGGTCTCCGTGGTCACTACATGCTTCTCCAGAGTCGTCAATCTCTCCAGAAAGATATGCGTTTACAAGTTCTTCGACAGAGCCAGAGCAACCTCTAATAACGTCAATGTTTTGTTTTTTTAGTACATTTTTCGCACCGTCTCCCATGCTTCCAGCAAGCATAACACGTACACCGATTTCTTTTAAAATCACAGCTATGTTTGATTTGCATCCACATCCTTGAGGTGATGGCATAGTAGCCTGTGAAATGACTTTGTTGTCTTCTACAGTGAAGATAGTGTAATAAGCACAGTGGCCAAAATGGTTATCTACTAAACCATCTTTTGTTGGAACAGCAATTCTCATAATTTTGTGTATTTTGGGGAATTATTAGAAGTCCCCTTAAGTTTTAAATTAGGTTATTTAGACTCTAAAATTACTAAATATATTTTTAAAAATTCCATGAAAATGTTAAAATTTTATTTATATCAAAATTTATGCGATTATTTCTCTACCTTTACTGCTTGATAAAACACACGTAAATAGATTATGTTAAAAAACATCATAAAAATTGAAGAGGGAATAGCCCGCATGCCTCAATATAGGTTAAAAGAGGCGATAAATCTAGTTATTTCTGAGGGAGAGCAGGTTGCGATTGTAGGCGATAATGCAGCAGGGAAAAGTCTGTTAGTTGACACTATAACAGGGCGTTATCCGCTGTTTAAAAATAGCGTAAAATATGATTTTTCGCCATCAAAATCGAATATGGCGTATGAAAATATAAAATATATAGCGTTTAGAGACTCTTATGGAGATGCTGATGGAAATTACTATTATCAGCAACGTTGGAACTCACAAGATTTAGAAGAATCGCCAATAGTTCGTGACTTGTTGCCTGATACAGACAACGTTATTCTAAAAGATGCTTTATATGACCTTTTTAGGTTAGACGAATTGTTAGATAAACATATAGTTTTGTTGTCTAGTGGAGAATTGCGTAAGTTTCAGCTGTCTAAGACTTTACTGACTAATCCTCGTGTCCTTATTATGGACAATCCTTTCATAGGATTAGATGTGCAGGCAAGGGATTTATTGCATAACTTATTGCGTGACCTTGTGAAAGTTACTACGATGCAAATCGTTCTAGTATTATCGCAAGATGATGATATTCCGAAGTTTATAACACATGTTGTGCCTATGAATGGCTGTGTTTGTGGAGATAAAATTTTGTTAGACGAATATTTGACATCATCTAAAACTGTTCCTCAGCGAATTTTGTCAGAAGAAAAGACAGAGCGTATAAAAAATTTGCCTTATAGTGACAATTTAAGTGATTCTGAGGTTGCTGTAGAGATGAATAAGGTTAGTATCCGTTACGGCGAAAGGACAATTCTTAAAGAGCTTGATTGGACTATCAAAAGGGGTGAAAAATGGGCTTTAAGTGGTGAAAACGGGGCTGGAAAGTCGACTTTGTTAAGTCTTATATGTGCTGATAATCCACAGGGTTATGCGTGTGACATAACACTTTTTGGGCGGAAACGAGGTTCAGGTGAGAGTATCTGGCAGATTAAAAAGAGAATAGGCTATGTTAGTCCTGAAATGCACCGTTCTTACCTTACTGCGATACCTACGATAGAGATTGTTGCAAGTGGGTTACATGATACTATAGGGCTTTATACTCGTTCAAGTAAAGAACAGATTGAAATTTGTGAGTGGTGGCTAGATCTTTTTGGAATTTTAGAGCTAAAAGACCGTAATTTCATGCAGCTTTCTAGTGGAGAACAACGTCTGGTGCTTCTTGCTAGAGCATTTGTAAAAGACCCTGAATTATTGATTCTTGATGAGCCGTTGCATGGTTTAGATGATGTTAATTGTCAGTTGGTTAAAGATATAATATCGGCATTCTGTGCTAGAGAGGGAAAAACTATGATAATGGTAAGTCACTATGCTAATAAACTGCCAAATTGTATCACAAATTCGATTTTTTTAACAAAAAATGAGTAAATGGGATTTAGCTGAATGAAATTTGGTGTTTCTGCTAAATTTTTCTATTTTTGTTAGAACTTTACCTATATAAATTTTGCTATTAATAATAAAAAATATAAAATATGAAGAAATTTCTGATTTTTACCTTAGTTTTTCAGTCTTTTATGTTGAGTGCTCAAGAAAAAGAGGCGTTGACATGGACTGATGTGCTAAAATGGAACCGCATAACTAATAGTTTGATTGCTGATAATGGCGAATTTGTAGCTGTGCAAAGTACTCCTTGGTTGGGAGATGCAACACTTGAAATTTTTGATAAAAATGCAAAAAGTATTGCGAGTTTTACTAGTGTTAAAGAGGGTAGTTTCATTACTGACAACGTTTTACTTATTGTGAAAAAGGCAACACAAAACGAATTGGACTCTTTAGAAATTGCAAAAAGTAAAGACAAAATTGATGATACCTTAATTCTGTATAATTTAAAAACAGGAAAAGAAACTGCTGTAGATTCGTTGAAATCTTATAAAGTTGCAGAAGAAACAGGTTTTGTAGCTTATAAACGTGGAGATAAGAAAAATAATACATTATACATTACAGATGCTGAGGAAGTTAATGAATTGTGTAATGTTAAAAATTTCCAATTTTCTGAAAAGGGTAACAAATTAGCATATTTTGAGACTGATTCATTGGGTAGCAAGGTGTTTGTTGTTGATTTAAAGGACTTTTCAACACAAAAAGTATATGAAGCTGAAGAGACTGTTAAGAAAATTGCTATTTCTAATGAGGGAGATGCTTTAGCGTTCGTAGTTGGGGATGAAAAAGATAAAAGTGGGCTGTCGAATTCACTTTTTTACTATGATAATGAGTTGAAAGAGATAGGTTTAGCAGAGAATTGCCCTACAGATTGGATAATTAATGAATTTGGAAGCCTAGCATTTACAAAAGAAAAAGGTAGACTTGTTTATAGCACTTCGCCTCGTCTAATTGAGCCAGACACAACGACTTTGAAGCGTGAAAAAGCTGTTGTCGATGTTTGGAATTGGAGTGAGCCTACACTTCACACAGTGCAAGTTGTAGATCGTGAAAAAGACCTTAAAAAGAGCTATAAATCAATGTATTTTGCTGATAAAGACCTAAGTGTACAGCTTGAAGGGCTTGTAGAATCTTCTGTTATGATTTCTGAGGAGGGTGATGGCGATGTTGCTCTAGTGCAAGTTAGCGAACCATATAAAATTGAGGCAATGTGGGAAGGTCAAACACGTACAGATTTGTATGTTGTAGATGTACAAACTGGTGAAAAAGAGTTGGTTGAGAAAGAACTAGTTGCAAGAGTTAAAATTTCACCTAGCAGCAAATATTTATACTGGTATTTGCCTTCTGACAGTACATGGTACAGCTATTCTGTAGCAGAAAAAACTAAGTTTAAGCTGACAAATACTGACGAATTTGTTATGTATAATCACTTAAATGACGTGCCTGATTATCCTAATGCGAATGGTGAAGCTGGATGGAGCGAAAATGATGAAACGTTCTATGTATATGGACAATATGACATTTGGGCACTTGATCCAGAGCGTAAAAATGCGCCTGTGAACATAACAGAAAATGGTAAGGCTACAAAGACAACTTATAGAGTGGTGAATTTTGATGAAGACAAGAAATTTTTTACTAAAAAAGAGAAATTATTTTTGACTACATTCGATAACACAACAAAAGGTAGTGGATATGCTGAGGTTTCAATTTCTGGAGGTGTTCCTAAGGTGTTAGCATCTGAGTTAGTGCGTTTTGGAACTCCTCAAAAAGCGAAAAATAGTGATGAAATCATATTCACAAAAGAAAGTTTTGTACAAGCTCCTAACGTCCACATTTCTAACACATCATTGAAAAATGTTAAGCAATTGTCAGACATTAACCCTCAACAAAAAGACTTCAATTGGGGAGATGTTGAGCTTGTAGAATGGGTATCGCTAAAAGGGGACACTTTACAGGGCTTACTATTTAAGCCTGAGAACTTTGACACTACGAAAAAGTACCCTATGATATGTAATTTCTATGAAAAAGATTCGCATAATCGCTTTGCATACAGAACTCCTGAAACACACCGCTCAACAATTGATTATCACTACTATACGTCTAACGGATATGTGATTTTTAATCCTGATGTGAAGTATTATGATGGCTATCCAGGTCAAAGTTGTTATGATGCTGTTATGCCAGGCATAGATATGGTGTTAGAGAAAGGTTTTGTAGATGCTGAACGTATTGGTGCACAAGGACATAGCTGGGGTGGTTATCAAGTTGCTTATTTGGCAGGTAAAACAGACCGTTTTGCTGCGATTGAGTCTGGTGCTCCTGTGGTTAACATGCTAAGTGCTTATGGTGGTGTGCGTTGGGCTACTGGTTTAGTGCGTGCTTTCCAATATGAGCATGGTCAAAGTCGTATCGGTAAGTCGATTTGGGAAGATCCTGACAAATATTTAGAAAATTCTCCGTTAATGGATATGGATAAGGTGACTACACCTATTTTAATTATGCACAATGACCAAGATGGACACGTTCCATGGTGGCAAGGTATTGAATATTTTGTTGCTTTGCGTCGTTTACAGAAGCCTGTATGGTTGTTAAATTATAATGGTGAGCCTCACTGGCCTCTAAAACAAGCGAATCAAATAGATTTTCAAACAAGAATGTCACAGTTTTTCCATCACTATCTAAAAGGCGAAGCGATGCCTGCTTGGATGGTGACAGGAGTGCCAGCGGTATATAAATATTAGATGTTTGACAACTTCAACATGGTAAATTATGATGTGAAGTTGGTCAATTTATAGGTTTTGGTGGTGAAATTTGGAATAATTATGGTAAAAAATAGGTTTTTGGTGGTAAGGTAAAAATTTCTCAAAAATTATCATGATTTATAAATTTGTTGCCTTTTCAAAAACGATAAATTAAAAATGATGGAATACTTTAAAGAGCTACTTAACATACTTAATGCAATGTCGCCTTACTTGCTGTTGGGGTTTTTAGTTGCAGGGTTGCTTCACGTTTATGTGCCAAAATCTACATTTAGCAAATACCTCTCAAAAAGAGGATTCAAGTCGGTGTTTTTGTCTGCTCTTTTTGGTGTGCCGCTGCCGCTTTGTTCATGTGGTGTGATACCAACGGCAATGTCTCTTAAAAAGGAGGGGGCGTCTGATGGAGCGACTGTGTCGTTCTTAATTGCAACGCCTCAAACAGGTATTGATTCAATTTTGGCAACTTATGGTGTGCTTGGACTTCCGTTTGCAATTATTAGACCTATAGTAGCTTTTATTGTGGCTATTTTTGGAGGTGCGCTAGTTGATAAATTCACGATTAGTAGGGTGAAAGACAGTGAGCATGACAAATCGTCACGTTGTTACATCTCTAAACCTAAAAAATTGAATGTTATTGATGCGCTTAGATATGGTTTTGTTGAAATGTTGCAAGATTTGGGCAAGTGGTTGACTATTGGTCTTTTGATTGCTGCTACGATTACCGTTTTTGTGCCGTCGTCTATTTTTGAAGTGATGCACGATTACTATTTGCTTAACATTTTAATAGTGTTGTTGTTTTCTATACCTATGTATATATGTTCAACAGGCTCTATTCCAATTGCTGTGTCACTTTTAATGATGGGGATTTCTCCTGGTGCAGCGTTAGTGTTTTTGATGGCAGGGCCAGCTACGAATGTTGCGACATTAGCCGTACTTAGAAACGTGCTTGGCATACGTACTACAATTCTATATCTTCTAAGCATTACTTTAGGCGCTATAGGTTTTGCAGTGCTTATTGATTTTGCCTTACCTGCTGAATGGTTTACGTTAAACCTTTCAGCGGTTAGCAGTTGTGGTGAATGTAGCGATGGTGCAGCATGGTGGCAAACTGCTTCTTCAATTCTTTTTATAGTATTGTTGATTAATGCTTATATTTTAAGATTGCGTAATGGGCATACCCACTCAACAGATATGGAAACTGTTGCAATTCAGAAGTTTAAGGTTGAGGGGATGCGATGTAACCACTGTAAAGCAAATGTTGAAAAGGCTGTTAGTGCTTTGCCAAATGTAGTTTCTGTTGCTATTGATTTGTCGAATGGACTGGTTGAAGTTGAGGGTAGTGTTTCTTTAGAGGAAGTTAAGCAGGTTGTGGAACCGCTTGGATTTAAGGTGTTTAGTGTTTGTTAGATTGTATAATCTAATAAAGGGTCTTCGACACTAGCCGACCTGACTACGGACTATATAATCTATTAAAAGGGACTGTGACCCTGCAGTTGGCTGACAGTTCGGGAGATCTGTATTTTTTTCTATCTATTTTTATAAAATTCTAGTTCTCTACTTTTTTTGAAAAAAGTAGCAAAAAACTTTGCGCAAGTCGCTTTTATACGCTAAAAATTACAGATTTGAGCTAAAAATCAAGAACTCGCTTGTTGGTTGGTAATAGCTTCGCACAAAGTATTCTCTGTGCTCAGACACTTGATTTTTTTAACGCTCGAATCTATAATTTTCTTAACGCTAAAGCTCATGCGCAGGGTGTCAAGTTGGAACTTGGCTTTTGGAATGTGACGTTATAGAATCGTATAATCTAATAAAGGAGGCTATGCCTCTGTCAAGTTGGAACTTGGCTCCTGAAATAAGAAGTTATAGGATTACATAATCTAATAAAAGAGATTATGCCTCTGTCAGGTTGAGGCTTGGCTTTTGGAGTGAGTTTATAATTATATAATCTAATAAAAGAGACGTGCCTCAAGGAAGCTGTATGATTCAGTCTCAGAAATTATGATATGGTCTAAAAGTCTGATATCTAATAGTTCTGAGGCTTTTTTTAGCTTGTTAGTAAATTCAATGTCATCATTCGATGGAGTGCAGTCTCCTGAAGGGTGGTTGTGAAGCACTATCATAGACGATGCTAGTAATTCTATGCCGTTTTTAAGAATTAATTTAGTGTCAGCAAAAGTTGAGATAGTGCCCCCAGAGCTAATTTTTAATTTTTTGATAATTTTGTTTGTTCCTGTCAAATAAAGCACCCATAGTTCTTCAACTTCTAACTTTTGAAATATAGGTTTAAAGATAGAAATTACGTCTAAGTTGCTTTTAATGGTGTCAATATTTATTTTTTCACTTTCGGATACTCTTTTCAAAAGCTCAAAAAGTGCGCATACAGAAATCGCCTGTTTTTTGTTGATTTTGCTTATTCTTGTAATGTCATTGAGCGTTAAGTTGAGCAAATCTTCTAATTTATCGCAATGATTAAATAGCTTTTCAGCTTTTGATAAAGATTTATCTTTACTGTCACGGATAATTAGTGCTAGAAGCTGTGTATCGTCAAGTTTTTTTATCTCACCAAACAACACCTTTTGCTCAATTATTTCGTAATGTGAAATTTCTGTATCCATAAATATTAATAAAGTTCTAATTAATGTTCGTTACGACACTAAAAATTGTTATTTGTGCATTTTCTTCCATGCGTACCAAATGTAGGCTAAGACAAAAGGAATGCCTATAGACACATAAGCCATAGTGTTTAATGTAAATTCGCTTGAAGAACTGTTAGTGATTGATAATGAACTGTTCACCTCAGAAAGTGAAGGGTAATAAGCAGTGTTGTTGTATCCCGCAAGCAACAAAAGCGATGTTACTGTCACAACAGTGCCAATTCCACTTATCCATATCGTTTTAGGGCTTTGTTTGGTGATGCCTAGCCACAATGAAACAAGAACGGCAACTACGCCAGCGACCAAAAATAGCGATACGATAGGAAGCTCTAACATATTTGTAAAATATTTGCCATCTACCCATGCCGCAGTGTTTGTTGCAGGGTCAACTTCTACGCCTTTGCTAAATAATATTGAAACAAAGAATGTTAAAAAGAATACTAAAAATGCTAATGATGAGACAAGTAGCGTTTTTTTAGATTTTTCTTTAATTACGTCGCTGTCTATAGCGTTATAGAAATAGTGAATTGCCAAAATTCGAGACAAGAAGAATACTGCAATCCCTAAAGCCACATTTCTGTAGTCTAAAACAGCTTCTAATCCACGGAAACTATTTTGCCATACAGAAATTACATTCTCAGATGTAAGTGTTGCGATGTTGGCACGGTTTACGATAAATTCTCCACCTGTGAATAGCGTTCCTACAGCGCAACCAAGTAAAATAGTGCCTAATAGACCATTTAGAAATAAAAATAAATCGTAGGTTTTATCCCCTATGAAATTTGAAGGTTTTTTGCGAAATTCATACGATACAGCCTGTATGATAAAGCAAAAAAGTATAGCCATCCATACATAAATCGCACCTCCGAAACTTGTAGAGTAAAATAATGGGAAAGATGCAAAGAATGCTCCCCCAAATGTCACTAAAGTAGTGAATGTGAACTCCCATTTTAGACCTATTGCACCTATTATTTGTTCTTTTTCGGTCTTCCCCTTGCCTAAGTTGTAAATTAGGGTTTGTCCGCCCTGTACGAATAAAAGGAAAACAAGGATGCCAGCTAAAAGTGATATTAAAAACCACCAATATTGTTGTAGAAATATATATTTATCCATGATAAAATTCTTTAAGGGGACTTCTAGTAATTCCCCGATTTTAATTTTTCGTTAATTTAATCCTCTTTTGGGCCATTTTTGATTTGAGTGACCATAATCTTAATTTCGGCGATTAACAACACAGTGAAAAGTATAGCAAAAAGAATAAATGTTGTTGCTACACTGCCTGCATTGATGCTTGAAAGTGACGCTGAAACAGGCAATAGATTTTGTACTGTCCATGGTTGACGACCAACTTCTGCAACTATCCATCCTGCTTGTGAGGCGATATATACTAGTGGTATTGAGAATAATAGAATATAGTTTATAACTTTATATTTTTCTAATGATTTTTTGCGGCGTAACCATAATACAACAATAAACATTAGGATGAAATACATGCCTAATCCCACCATAATTCTAAAGCTATAGAATGTTAGTCCTACAGGAGGGATAATGTCCTCTGGAGACTTTAGATAGCCATAGCCTAGATGTTGAAGATATTCGTTTTTGAACTCTTTGCCTACTTCGGTGTTATAGTCAAAAAGTGCTGCTATTTCTTTGGCTTTAGCTTCGTTGCCACTTTTGATAGCTTCGTTATATTCTTTGATACAACCTATTGCGTGTTTGCCACGAGCTATTTTTTCGTCAGCTCCTATTATGCCTTCTGTCGGATTTCCGTGTACTAAGTCATTGAACCCTGGAACAAAAGCATCAAAATCGTGAAATGCTAAAAAAGATAACATTCCTGGGACGCTGATGTCTCCATTAAATACAGGTTCGTCGTTTGTGACTGTTTTTTCAGAGTTTAAAAGACCGATAACTGTTAAATCTGCTGAGGCACTTCCTTCATATAGAGCTTCGAGTGCAGCAAATTTAGCAGGTTGATATTTAGCTACATATATACCTGAGCTGTCTCCAGTTTGGGAAACTACTAGAGAACTTACGATGCCTGTAATAGCTGCAATCCCTATGCTTTTATATGCAAAATCAATGTTTCGTTTTTTGATTAAGAACCAAGCTGTGATTCCTGTTACAAAAACAGAGGCTGTAAGTAGCCCCGACGAAACAGTGTGCCAGAATTTTATCATTGCGACTTCTGAGAACACAACTGAGGCGAAATCTACCATTTCATTACGTGCAGTTTCAATGTTGAATTCCATGCCTACAGGGTTTTGCATCCAAGCGTTTGCTACAAGTATCCAAACTGCCGAAAGAACAGTACCAAATGCTGTTAACCATGTTGAAGTAAGGTGAAATCTGTCAGAAACTTTGTCCCATCCGAAATACATAACCGCAAAGAATGTGCTTTCCATGAAAAATGCGAAAATACCTTCAATAGCTAAAGGAGCACCAAAAATGTCACCTACAAAATAAGAGTAGTTTGACCAATTTGTCCCGAATTGAAATTCTAAGATGATACCTGTTGCGATGCCAATGGCAAAATTAATAGCAAATAGCTTCATCCAGAACTTAGTAGCACTTTTCCATTTTGGATCTTTCCCTTTTCGAAGATAGATAGTTTCCATAATGGCGCAGATAAAGCCTAGCCCTAGTGTTAAAGGCACAAAAATCCAGTGATACATAGCCGTAAGAGCAAATTGTGCCCTCGACCATTCAATTAAATCAAACATAACCCAATAATTATAATTTTTTTTATTTAATTTGTAAATTGTTCTCGGTAATAGGTTGCCTTTTCTGACGTTGTGTCAAAATCTGGCGTCTTGCTGCGAAAAAAGAAAAGTTTTAGTATAACAAACATGATAAACAACTTTATTAGGATTAATATCCATAACTTTTTGCCGACTTTCATATCTTTAAAGCCGTCAATATAGAAACATAGGATTCGTTTCAGTACAGTCATCTTGTCTTAGTTATGGGTTAAAAGAAAAAGTGCTCATTTATTACGTTTATGATACAAAAATAATAAGATTTTTTTAAAAAATATTAAATAATTACAACTTTATGTTTGAAAATGCTATTGAAAAAATAAATAGTTGTGCTGAACAGCTCAGACAGCTATTTAGTGAGAGTGATAATATCGTAATTTTGTCACACATTAACCCCGATGGAGACTCTATTGGTTCTAGTTTGGCTCTTTTAAGTTATTTGACTACGTTAGGAAAAAACGTAAACGCTATAGTCCCAAATGAGATTCCTGCGTACCTAAAAAGTGTGGCAGGTGTTGAGGCTATTCATGAATACAATAAAGAAAGTGTTGAAATGAATAAGGTTATTGAAGAAGCATCGCTTTTTGTGTGTTTAGATTTCAATGAAATAGACACTAGAATAGGGTATGTAGCAGAAAGAGTAAGGTTGAATGAAACGGCTAAAAAGGTGTTGGTAGATCACCATATCTTAGACGATTCTAGTGAGTTTGAAGTTGTGATTTCTGACGTAAATTCGTGTGCTACGTCTTATTTAATGACGAATATTTTGGTGACGTTAGGTGGTGAAGAAGCTATAAGTGAACTTGCAGCTGAGGCTTTATATCTCGGAATTATGACAGATACAGGTAAATTTAGCTATGGAAACTTATCTGGAGACCTGTTTAGAGCGGTTGCTTTGCTTGTTGACAGAGGAGCGAAGCCTGTAGACATAAATAATAACATTTTGAATGTTCAAACGCTTACTCGTACACGTCTCGTAGGATATTCGTTGTATAAAAAAATGCAAATTGTGAAACATCACCGTATGGCGTATATCACACTTTCAGAAAATGAATTAATGAACTTTAATTATAGACCTGGGGATATAGAGGGTATCGTAAATATGCCCCTTGCTATCAAAGGAATTGAACTTTCAGCGATTTTTATTGAAAATAAAGAGTGCATAAAGATTTCGTTGCGTTCTCAAGGTGCTGTAGCAGTAGATGTTAATAAGTTAGCTCGTGAACATTTCTCTGGTGGAGGTCATAAAATGGCAGCAGGAGCTAAGTCGTTTACTACAATGAAAGAGGCTGTTGACATTTTCTTAAAAGCAGTAACTAAAATATATCAATAGAATTAGATAATTTGGAACAATTTTTGCAGCAATATTTTATTTTGAATATTGCTGCAATTTTTAATATATTTGCAATTTAAAATTGGTGCTATGAATATAGATTTAATAGTAATAGGCAAAACGAATATGGATTTTGTCGAGATGGGGATTAAAGAGTACACAAAAAGGTTGACAAGATATGTGAAATTTAATATCATAGTGTTGCCAGACATTAAAAACTCTGCACAGATGTCAAAAGAAACATTAATGAAACGTGAGGGGGAGCTTTTTTGTGCGGCTTTAGAGCCTTATGATTGGGTTGTGTTGATGGATGAGAATGGAAAACACATGACATCAGTAGAATTTTCAAAGTGGGTGCAGAATAGAATGAATTTATCGACTAGAAAGTTGGCATTTGTGATAGGCGGAGCTTATGGATTCTCAGAAGAGGTTTACAAAAAGGCATCTGAGAAATTTTCGTTGTCAAAAATGACATTTTCACACCAAATGGTGAGGATGATATTTACAGAACAACTATATAGAGCATTTACAATATTGCGTGGTGAGCCATATCATCATATTTAGAGACCATTATAATGTGAATATGGCTAGTTTATATAACTAATTTTAGAGGGAAAGGCGTTTTGAGTGAAAGGGGAAGTATGACGATAAACTATATGTTACGCAGATATTATCTGCAAATGATGAACAGGTTTATTAACAAGGGATGGTGGATAATAGGGCTTTCGTGTGTGATTATAGGTTTGCTAGGAGCTGTATTCTATGGAGACTTAGCAAATCGCTACATAAATTACAAAATAGAGTCAACAATAAATGCCGTTGAGCGAGATTTTGATAGGTTGTCTTATGATTGGCTGTATAACCTAGACCAAAAAGATAAGGATTATATCTGGAATAGCTGTGATTTTCATAAAAAAGACAGAGCGTATCCAGGTGTAATCTTTTTATATGAAGATACGACATGTGTTTACTGGAATCATTCAGTAGTAATTCCAGATTCTGTTCTTTTGTCGTATGAAAATGGCGTAAATATAGCCTTTACAGATGATAAAGAACAGATTTTTCTTACTAAAATTCAAAGATTAGAAGACAAGACAGCTGTGATGCTATTCATTATTGACAGCGATAATGAATGGTATAATAAGTGGGACAAAGACTGTTTAATTATTAACCCAGACAGATATACCGTAGATTTTGACAATTTAGATGATGAGGCAGTAAAGGACAACTGTAAGAATGCCTTGTTTAGATTAGTATATACTTCTGAGAATGATGTTTTTTATCTTTTTGACTTCATTTTGTGTTTGGTATGCTTACATTGTTGTGTGGAGGTTTTGTAAATTATGTTAAGCACTATAACTCTCATAAAATAATAAGAGATAGTTTCTTTTTTATTGTTATTTGTGCTATTGTACGATATTCTATTTTTTTAATTAGCATTATACCTGCCAGTGGTCAGTTGTTCAACCATGAAAATCAGTTAAATTTAAGGATAAGTAACTTTTGTGCTAATAGTGTTACTGTTGGAGATGTGTTTATAGATGTCATTTATGTTTTGATGGTTATAAATACGATTTTGTATCTAAGGTTTTACATTCTTAGGGCGATAAAGAAGCTTAATGTCTATGAAAAAGTGTTAGTATATGTTGGTTATGTTGTGATTAATGTGGCTATAGTGTGCTATTTGTTGTATATGTGTGTGTTAGTTGCGAATATAATAGAGATAGATGTAAATTATTTATCATATTGTAAAATTGGATTAGCAGACGTGATGTTGTTGTCAATAATTGCAATTTCTTGTGTGTCAATTTATACGATAGACATTTTTGAGAGGAGGATTCTTGAAAGAAAACAATATTTATTGTTGTCGACAGTAAAATGTATTGTTACTATTTGTGTTTTGTTGATTTTTCATAAGTTATATGGGTATAGTCTTATTTATATTCTTGGGTTTGTAGTAGGAGTGACTATTTTAAATATTTTAACTGCTAAATTGATTAATAAAAATAGCATTTACGCTGTTGTTAATGTGTTTGTGGCGATTGTTTTGACTGTTTTTATGACAGAGTCTAGCAATGTTAGCAAAAAACAAAGGTTAATTGAGGTTTCAAATATAGCAATTGAAAATTCATTAAATACGTCTACTGTATATTCATTTATAATGCTTCCTGACGAATATAAAGAGATTTTTGTGTCAAATATCTCGTATGTTAAGTTGAAGAATGGAATAATAGTAGAGTCTTTAGGTAAATTAGCGAGTGAAGACATTGTTAAAGTTGCAATTGATGATAAATTTATTATTTCAGAAAATCATATATATTATAAAAGAACAAAAGGAGGCGTAGAGGTAATTGTTGGTTATCCAATTAACAATAAGGCAAATTATTTGCTGTTGTCTATTTTGATTTTTGTATTTATTCAAGTCGTAGTGTTCTTATTAATGGGGACGTGGTTCTTTTTTCCTGAACTGAATTTCATAACTAAGAGTATATATGCAAAACTTCGAGTCGTAGTGTTTTTAGTGTGTATAGTTTCGGCTTTTGCAGTGCTTGTTTTTGTGAATAATTACATTAGCAACTCTCAAGAAGATGAAGAAATGATACGTTTGACCACAAAAGTTAAACATTTGAGTTCTGTTCTGATTGACGAGTTCAAAACTAAAGACTTTAGTGTTGAGGAGCTGGATGATTGTTTGAAATCTGTAAAAAAAGGTCTGAATGTAGATGTTAATGTGTATGACAGTTCAGGTAAAATAATTTACACTTCAGATTCTGAGGCTTTAGACAATAAGTTAGTGTCTTTTTATGTGTATCCTAGATATTATGACTATATAAATTATAATAGTGTGATGCTTCTTGCAGATAAAGCTCCAGTTTATAATGGATATTATTATACGACTATCTTCTCTCTTGAAATTGCAGATTCTGAGCGTATATATGTCCAGATATTTGATCTTGGAACACTTGATGTAAGCTTAAAAGAGACGTTGAAAATAGATATTATTAATTTGTTTATTGTGATTTTTGGAGTCATGTTCGTGTTGTTAATTGTTTTCTATAATCGCACGATGAAGCCGCTGTTGTTGCTTAAAGATTATCTTTCTCGTTTTAAATATCGTAAAAGAATAGACTCTATGATGTATAAAAAGGGAACAGAAATTGATGATTTAATAGATTTGTACAATAATGCAATAGACGAACTTGAAAATACGCTCGTAAAACTAGCAGAAACAGGGCGCATAGAGGCACTAACGGTGTTAACACGACAAATTGCTCATGAATTGCGCAATCCGCTGACTCCTATAAAGCTAAAAGTGCAAATGTTGTTACGTCGAAAACATAACGGAGACAAAGATTGGGACAATAATATTGAAGAAAGTTTGAATATTATCATTACACAGATAGACATTCTTGAGAAAACTATAAATCAGCTATCTTCGCTGACTTCAGTGAGTTCTACTACCGTAGATAGAGTCAATATTGACAATATGATGAATGAAATTAAGTCATTTTATGATGGCTATCCGAATATTGATATTACGTATGTTAATAAAACACATAATGAGGATATTTTTATTGTTATGAGTTATGATAACCTTTGGTCAGTGTTGACAAATATAATGGTGAATGCTATTTCTGCTATAGGGAAACGCTCTGATGGAGAGATAAATATGGAACTTAATTTGACAGATTATATGATAATTATGTCGATAAAAGATAACGGTGGAGGTATAAATGAGGAGATAAAAGATAGGATATTTGCTCCAAGTTTTACTACTAAAAAGTCGGGTAGCGGTATAGGGCTAACGATTGCTTCGGGGATAGTCAGAAATGCTGGAGGACAGATATATTTTGAGTCTGAGAAAGATGTCGGAGCTACATTTTTTATAGAAGTGCCTATCCTCCAGAATAAGGTCGAAGGTTAACTTTATAGGGCGTTACAAAAACTTTTTGACCATTTTTGAGGTACTTTATTAATAAAATAAAATTATTATACTATTTTTGTGATTAGAAATTGTGGTATTGAGAAAGATTACATGCCATTTTGTGAAAACCTAATCGTTAAAACGACATTAACTTTCTTTAACGTGTTAGATTTGAAGAACTAAAAAAATAGATATGAGAAATTTATTAATATTGTTGTTTTCTGTGACTTCTTTTTTGTGTTCAGCACAAATAAAAACAGATTCGGTATCCACTATATGGCACAATCCTGAAATAGAGGGTGCGAAGGTGCATGGACAGCTGTTACAAAAAGAAAGTCGCTCAAATTACTACCACCGTCTGCCAGATAATGTTCAGAAAAACATTAGAGAGGTCGTTTGGGGTTTATCAAAAAATAGCGCAGGTGAGAGCCTTCGTTTTTATACAAATTCATCAGAAATTATCGTTCGATATGGCGTTTCTGAGGAACACTCTTTTGACCACATGTCCTCAACAGGTAAAAGTGGGCTAGATTTGTATGCGTTAGATAACCACGGAGCACAAAAATGGTGTGCGGCAACTCGTGTGTTTTCAGATACAATAACATACAAATATTCTAACCTTTATTATGAGGGTAAAATGCACGATTTAGGCTTTGAATATCAGCTTTATTTGCCAAATTACAATACGGTACAATGGTTAGAGGTTGGCGTTGATGAAGGTGCTCATTTTAAATTTGCTGACCCTACACAAGAGCTGCCAATTATTGTTTATGGAACTTCTATTACGCAGGGGGCGTGTGCTTCTCGTCCTGGGATGATATGGTCATCTATAGTTAGTCGAGAAATGGATATCCCTTTGATGAATCTTGGTTTTTCGGGAAATGGGGCGTTTGAAAAAGG
>JAWXTO010000027.1:10389-17173 GCA_044433545.1 Rikenellaceae bacterium | reverse complement strand
CGCCATCATAAATAACAAGTTATTTATATGCTGCCCCTCGACTTGCATGTGTTAGGCCTGCCGCTAGCGTTCATCCTGAGCCAGGATCAAACTCTCCATAGTAAAAATATTATTATAAAGTTTTAGTCCTGACTACTTAATGTTATTAAAATCGAAATTGACTTTCTTGATTTTAAAAATGCTATCATTTTCTATATTTAAACAATATATCAAAGAACAAATAATCTTTTAATTTCCCAAAAAAAACTTTCGGGAGACGGCTACAAAGATATGGCAAAAAAATTTAACCACCAAATATTTTTCAATATTTTTTTCAAGTAGCGTTTGTTTCGTTAAAAGAACGTGTGCTTTATTCCTTTAAAGCGTTGCAAAGTTAGGTATAATTTTTGAATCTCCAAATTTTTCATTGCTTTTTTTTCGATAATTTTTCATATTTTTCAAACTTGCGCTAATTATCAACAATTTACATTATGTATTTTTTAGCAGAAAATAAAGTAAGATAACTTAATTTTGTCTAAATTAGAAAAATTAACGAATTGACACATTCATATAACTGCACATTTTATCCTATTTATGTTTTAAACAGTTCAACAAAACTCAATCTTGAGAATTATATTATCAAAATCAAAGGGCAACTCGCAACTAAATGTGCGAATTGCCCTTTATACTATATAAAGTAATATGTTTACTTTATACATATATATAGGTAAGGCTATTTATTTAATAACTCTTCAAGTTTGCTATGAAGCGCTTCTTCCCTAAGGTTTTTACCCACGATCACACCTTCAGGAGAGATTAAGAAGTTCGAAGGAATAGAGTTAACACCATATCTACCAGCAGGTTCACAATTCCAAAACATAAGATCACTAACGTTAGTCCAGTCAAGGTTGTCATCAGCGATAGCTTTTTCCCAATCAGCTTTACCCTCTGGTTTATCTAAAGATACACCAAAAACAGTAAATCCTTTATCTTTAAATTTGTTGTATGCACTCACTACATTAGGGTTTTCTTTACGACAAGGAGGACACCATGATGCCCAAAAATCAACTAACACATAATTTCCAGCTTCAATAAGTGAAGACAGTTTAGCAACTTCGCCACTAGGTGTAGGCAATTCGATTTCCATATAAGGTTGCCCCACTTCAGAACGTTTCATAGACTCAATACGCTCTTTTAACACTTTAATATAAGAAGAATTTTGAACATCGCCAGTAAATTTACTAGCATATTCTTCTAATTGTGCAAGAGGAAGTTTATACGAAAGGTTTCTGAATAGCATGTAAGCAGCAGCAGGAGAACTTAAATTAGCATCAATTAATCTTAACGCTTCTTCCATATTGTTGCTTGCAGCATAAAGTGAATCATACAAATCATTTGATGGTGAACCAACAACAGCAATTTTCTTAGGCGCATTAACATCACCAGAGATAGTCACTTCGCTATTATCTAAGAAAAACATGTTCACAACACGTCCATTGCTCTCAATAGTAGCCATTTGTGCCATTGGAAGACTCCCTTTAAACGAGAATACTCCATTTACGGCTTGTGTAGAATCAATTTTTACAGGTTGTTTTCCCTCTAAAACATTAAGATAAACAACTCCGTCAGAAAGGTTTTCAATGTTTCCTTTTACGGTAAAACCAGAAGTAGAACAGCCAACTAGCAACGCTACAGCTGTAATCATTGTTAAAAATTTTGCAGTCATAATGTAAAATTATATGTTATTAATTATTTTATTCTTTCAGGGTTTTGTTTTACAAAGTCTCCCCAACTTTTACTATTCGATTTAGAAAAAGACGACATAGTCTGATAATAATGACACATAGCCACCGCCAGCCCGTCCGTAGAATCTAAGTTCTTTGGCAACTCCTCTAATCCAAGTGTGCTTTTAAGCATATTAGCAACTTGCTCTTTCGTAGCTCTACCATTTCCTGCAACAGCGATTTTCACTTTTGTAGGCGAATATTCAAATATTTCAGAGGTGTAAGATGCTGCCGCAGCAATAGCCACCCCCTGTGCACGACCTAGTTTAAGCATACTTTGTACATTCTCTCCAAAAAACGGAGCTTCAAAAGCTACTGCATCAGGTTTATATTCGTTTACCAAACCAGAAACTCGCTCATATATGTGTTTTAGCTTCAGAGCGTGCGTGTCAAATTTTGACAAATCAATGTAACCCATAGCTACAAATTCAATCTTCTTTCCGAAAACAGAAATTATACCATATCCCATTTTGTTAGAGCCAGGGTCGATGCCAATAATAATATTTTTGTTTCTATCTATCAATTTAGTTCGCTTATTTCAACATTTTTTTCCTTTTAAGAATCACAGATATAATCATAGCAGGGAAAAACCACTTTAACAACGTCCCTACAACAGAATAAATCACCATAGTAAAAGGAGAACTCCCCAATTGTGCATAAACTTCTGAAAAGTTATCTGACATTTCATGCCCAATGATTTCACTTGTGAAAAGTTCTTTATACATATTAAGGTAGAAATCTGGCGACACAAGAAACATAACTGCATAAGTAGAAAGTCCTATAAGAACAGATGCAAACAACGTTATTAACATCTGAAAACTCAATATATGCCCAAAACTTACTAAATGCATCTGTCTTTTTATCACATATTGACGTGTATAGCGATATAACCCCCAACAAACCACAATAAACTCTGCAAAGCTCAATATTTGAACCACCACCTGATTATCCTTAAACAAGTCTGTAGCAAACACAAGCAAAGAAACCGCTGCTCCAATAATAAGACCTGCCATAGCTGCCGAATTAAACCTGAACTTCGCCAACTCTATACGTTCAATATCATTATCCATTTTAAATATCTCAAGGGGACTTCTAAGAATTCCCCAATTTTAATTTTTCGTTAATATTTATCCCTTTTACTTTTAGCCAAAAGGGGTGAATAGTGGCAGAAAAGTATTTTGGGAAATTATTAGAAGTCACCTTAATCTAATACCAAAACATAGTCACCCTCACGCACTATTTCAACATCTCCACTAGACATGTCGACTACCGTAGAAGGTATTAGTTGTGCCATACCACCATCAACCATTAAATCTACCTTATCTTTATATTCTTCCCATATAAGTTCAGGGTTTATGCTGTCCTCAACGTCTAAATTCTTAAAATCTATAGATGTAGACACCAAAGGTACTCCCAAACTACTAACAATCTGTGTAGTGATATTGTTATCTGGGATACGGATACCGACTGTTGACTTTTTCTCTAAAAATTTATTAGGAACTTCTCTAGTAGCATTTAAAATGAAAGTTACAGCTCCTGGAGTGTTTCGTTTAATTATTTTATATTGTGAATTATCCACACGTGCATACTCACTTAGCTGACTTATGTCTGAAAAAATCAATGACAAGTTATCATTTTTCTTATTTTTCAGCTCTTTCAACTTAGCAATAGTTTTAATACTATTCAACGAACACCCCAAAGCATATAAAGTGTCCGTAGGATATATTATCATAGCTCCAGCTTCTAGTGCATCTGCAATTGTTCGCAAATCACGCTCAGAAGTGTTTGTTTCGTATAATTTAATCAAACGTCCCATAAGCACCTAGTATTAAAAAAGAGGCTAAAATTTTCAAAATAGCCCCTTCACGTATTACATAATATTATTTAGTATAATTATACTCATTACCTTGAGTTAAAATAGTCAGTTTAGGAGAATCAGACTTCTCAACACGACCAATAATCTGAGCGTCTACTCCGTAAGACTTAGAAATTGCAATAATTTCTTCTGCTACAGAAGCATCAACATAAAGTTCCATACGGTGTCCCATATTGAACACTTTATACATTTCGCTCCAAGGTGTACCACTTTGCTCTTGTATCACTTTAAATAAAGGAGGAACATCAAACATGTTATCTTTCACAACATGAATGTCACCTGCGAAGTGAAGAATCTTAGTTTGTGCACCACCTGTACAGTGAATCATACCTTGAATGCCTCCACGACACTCTTTTAAGATTCTTGTGATAATAGGCGCATAAGTTCTCGTTGGAGAAAGCACAAGTTTACCAGCTGTTACACCAACTTCGTCAATAACGTCAGTCAACCCATAAGAACCAGAGTAAGACAAATCGCTAGGCATTTTGTCGTCATAAGTCTCGGCATACAAATTAGCAATAGTTTTATTGAAAACATCGTGACGAGCAGAAGTTAAACCATTACTAGCCATACCTCCGTTATATTCAGTTTCGTAAGTTGCTTGTCCGAAAGAACTCAAACCAACAATTACAGCTCCATCTTTTATGTTAGCATTATTAACAACGTCAGAACGTTTCATACGAGCTGTCACTGTACTGTCAACAATAATAGTACGAACAAGGTCACCCACATCAGCAGTTTCACCACCTGTTGAATAAATTCCAACTCCCATGTCACGCATAGTTTGAAGAAATTCTTCTGTTCCGTTAATAATAGCTGAGATAACCTCTCCAGGAATTAAGCGTTTGTTACGACCGATAGTTGAAGAAAGGATAATATTGTCTGTAGCACCAATACAAAGTAAGTCATCAGTGTTCATAACTACAGCATCTTGTGCAATACCTTTCCACACAGACAAATCGCCTGTTTCTTTCCAATAAGCATAAGCTAACGAAGATTTAGTTCCCGCACCATCAGCGTGCATTACTAAACAGTAGTCGTCATCACCAGTAAATATATCTGGAACAACTTTACAAAAAGCCTTAGGAAACAGTCCTTTGTCTACATTTTTAATTGCGTTGTGTACGTCTTCTTTTCCAGCTGAAGCACCCCTTTGTGCGTAACGTGAATTATCTGCCATTTAAGTATATAAGTAAAAATAAACAATTAAATTAAAGTTATATAACTCTCCCCAAACACATCTTTTTTAAAGAATAGAGTAGAGTAGCCTCCTAAAAAACGAACACAAAACAGACATCTAGTGTTTCAAGTCTTTAAAGAACTACATATAACTTTTTACAAAGATACAGATATTTTCTATATTAAAGATAATATTATTGTATTTTATTTATTTTTATCAAATTACGGCACAAAAATTAATACTCCCTTTAATAATACGACAAAATATATGAAATTAAATTATTTTTGCTAAATTTGCGTACAACGAACTGATGAAGTATGAATATAATCACAAACAAAACAGAACCTTTATTCAATCTTATAAAAAGTTTAACAAAATCTGAGAAGCGAAATTTTAAACTTTATGTTTTACGTCAGAATGCCAATACTGACGCAATGTTTGTATCCTTATTTGACGTCATAGACTCTATGAGCGAATATGACGAAAATAAAATCCTTAAAAAATGTACTATAAAAAAGAGTCAACTTCCAAATATGAAAGCTCACCTATATCGTCAGATATTAGTGAGTGTTAGACTTTTAAATGTTCATCACAATCCATCTATGTTGTTAAGAGAACAAATAGACTTCGCAAAAATATTATACGACAAAGGTTTATATAAACAAAGTCTTAAAATTTTAGATAAAGCAAAGAAAATTGCCATTACAAACGAACAGTTAACTTTGTCTTTAGAAATTGTAGAATTTGAAAAAAACATAGAAACACTAAACATAACACGTTCAGGAGTTGCAAAAGCTGAACAGCTATCCGTTTTAACAACCGAACTGTGCGAAAAGATAGACAATTCTAATCAGTTGTCTAATATCACCATACAGCTATATGGCCTCCACCTAAAGTTAGGTTATGCACGTTCAGACAGAGATCTAGCTCTAATAAAACAATTTTTTCAACCTAAATTAGACAAATATGACTTCAACAAGCTCGGATTCGTTGAAAAACTAAACTACTATCAGGCAAAAATGTGGTATTCTTATATAATGCACAATTTTGTCTTATGCTTTAAGTATTCTCAAAAGACAATTCGCCTTTTCGACAACGAAAAAGAGCTTAGGGCTTTACATTACGACCAGTTTCTAAAAGCATATTCACGTTATCTTGAAACTCTTTTCTTAACAAAGAACTACAAGAGGCTTGTTCTAATGTTGAAATACTACGAAGATCACCTAATTGATGAAGTTAAAATTATTAGCGACCATGCAATAATTCTTTCTAAGATTACGTATTATTTCAACAGAATAAACATGCACGTAATGGAGGGAACTTTTGAACAAGCAATTGGACTTGTTCCGTACATTAATGAATTTTTAAAAAAATATAATCCCCACATAGACAATCACCACAAAATGATGTTCTATTACAAAATAGCGTGTATCTATTTTGGTGCTGGAGACAATAAAAACACGATAAAATATCTTCAAAAGATTATATCTGTAAAAGATATAAACATACGCCGAGACCTTCAATGTTTTGCAAGAATTTTGAACCTTATCGCATCTTATGAAGCTGGCATAGACTACAATATGGAATACCAAATAAAAACGGTATATTCATTTATTGTAAAAATGAATGATATGCACGGTGTCCAAAAAGAGATGATTAAATTCTTTAAGCGATTAAACCACATTTACGCTTTAGAATTTAGAAATGAGCTTATTTCATTATACGAAAGAATTAAGCCTTTCGAGAATCATCCTTATGAGCGTCGTCCATTCTTCTACTTAGATATAATATCGTGGCTAGAAAGCAAAATTCAATACAAAACAGTGCAAGAAATAATTCAAGAGAAATTTAAAGAAAATTACGGTTCAATTATTCGTTAACACGAAATGTGCTAAACAAACCGTATAACTACATACAAATTATGAATATTTTCAAATGGGCACTAGCTTTTATAACATTCGTCAT
>JAWXTO010000027.1:0-10379 GCA_044433545.1 Rikenellaceae bacterium | reverse complement strand
AATAAGTTATAACAGTTTTGCACAAAAAAGAGACTCTTCTTTTGTTATAAAAAAAGACACTATTGCTATAAAAACAGATAGCCTTGGACGCATTATGGCAGGCGACATAGAACTTGACTCTCTTTCAAAGTACGACAAAAATATATTCTTAAGACAAGTGCGAAAGGATTCTTTACGTGCTCATAAAAAAGTATGGCTATCAGTTTTGGGAGGTCCTAGCTATACTCCTGAAGCTTCATTTGGCGTTGGAGGTGCTTTATTAGCATCTTTTAAAATGGACAAAAATGACTCTATATCTTACCGCTCATTTTTACCTATAGGGTTTAATCTTTCTTTAAATGGAACAGTTGTCGTTGCTGGTGCTGGAACATTTTTCTTCAATGAAAACAAGTTTAGAATCTATTCTAACTATGGGTACCGCAACGAACCTTCACACTATTACGGCAAAGGATTCGAAAAAGCCGAAACGACTGAACGCAGCGACACAACAACAAAATACAAAAAAGAAAGTATCATTTTCAACCCTAGTTTCGTGTGGATGGTAAAATCTAATTTTTATATAGGAACTCTTTTTGATTTAAATTACTCTAAACTAACAGACATAAACCCCGTAATGGCACAAGATGAATATTTTCTATCTTTTAAAGACCGTTATTTAAATCTCGGTTTGGGCGGCATAATACAATATGACTCACGTGATGACATTGCGACCCCAACAGACGGACTTTTCGTTAGTGCAACAGGCCAAGTATACGGAAAATATCTCGGTGGAGACTACGACTATCAAATTTTAGACCTTGAATATCGCCAATTTAAGCCTCTTTTTAAACGCTCAACATTAGCATGGGTTGCACGCACACAAATGTCATTTGGCGACGTGCCTCTTACTGAATTGCCATCTTTTGGCTCTCCTACAGACCTTCGTGGCTATCTTTTAGGTCAATATAGAGACAAAGCAATGTCTTATGGCATAGTAGAATATCGCCACATGTTCGGAACTGAAGCCGATTTAGCTCGTGGTTCTCTTTTATCAAAACTTGGATTCGTAACATGGTTTGGCACAGGCACTATAGGCGAAAATGTAAAAGAATTTAACGACTGGAAGTTAAACTATGGTGTTGGGCTAAGAGTACAAATCCAACCAGGTAAAAACTTTAGAATAGACGTAGGAAAAGCACAAGGAGCTAAAGGCATGCAATTCTATCTAAACATGACTGAAGCCTTTTAGAGTGACACCTTAATAAAGCACATCTGTTATTCCTTATCCATTTTACTTAAAGGGTGAAATTTTTCTATTATTGAACGCTTGTGTTCTATATCAAGATGTGTATAAATCTCAGTTGTCGTAATACTTTCATGCCCTAACATCTCTTGCACAAAGCGAATGTCGACTCCCCCCTTTAACAAATGAGTCGCAAAAGAGTGACGAAACGTATGAGGCGACACATTTTTTCGTACACCTGCCATTTCTACAGCATTTTTCACGATATTAAAGACCATTACACGAGACAGTTGTTTTCCTCGTCTGTTTAGAAATAGTATATCCTCATTTTTATATGAAATAATAGATTCGTTTCTAATTTCAATAAAGTCATTAACACTTTTTATCATTTTCTCGTTCACAGGAACAAGGCGTTGTTTATCGCCTTTACCAATCACTCGAATAAATCCATCATTGAAGAACAAATCACTAATTTTAAGGCCACAAACCTCGCTAACACGCAAACCGCAACTGTACATCACATCTAAAATAGCCTTATTTCTATAATCTAGTGCCGTATTAAGCTCTATTGTATCAACAATTTTCAACACCTCTTCAACAGTCAATACATCAGGGATTTTTCGTTTAATTTTGGGAGTATCCACCAATTCTGTAGGCAAAGTTTCTATCTTATCATACAAATATAGGTAATTAAAAAAGCTTTTCACTCCGCTTATTACCCTTGCATGTGTCGTAGCACTTGAACCAAGGTCATGAAGATGAGCTAAAAAGTTCTCAATCTGTTCATAACGCACGTCACTAGGAGTAAGAGCATAATGTTCTGATATAAACCCTCTAAAAAGATTTATATCACGCAAATATGCCTCTATCGTATTAACGCTTAACCCTTTTTCAAGCAATAAAAATGTTTTGTACTCTAATATTTGTTCGTCCCAGTCTAACATATTGAAAATTTATCATTTATTAAGGGGACTTCTAACAATTCCCCGATTTTAATTTTTCGTTAATATTTATCCATTTTGCTTTTAGGCAAAGTGGGTTGTAGTGACCCCTACCACCGATTTTGGCTAAAAGCAAAAGGGGTGAATAGTGGCGGAAAAGTATTTTGGGGAATTATTAGAAGTCCCCTTTAGTATATTTTAGACAAAGTTAACTATCTTTGCTAAATAATAAATAATATTCTTAATTTATGAAATATTTTGAGCTAAAATTATCTTCTCCACAACTTGTTGAGGATGAAAATATAGACATCTACATTGCTGATTTAGGCGAAATAGGCTTTGAAAGCTTCACTAGCGAAGATGGACTTATCTGTGCCTATATCAACGAGGGCGAATATGCTACATTTAAGCCACAAGTTGACGAATTTATCGCAGAAATGACAAATTTAGACATTAAATGTGAATTTTCTAAAGCCGAAGAGCAAAACTGGAACGAATTATGGGAATCTAACTTCGAACCTATATACATTGAAGACCGTTGTTGCATCAGAGCACCTTTTCACAACAAAAGTGAGTGTGAACTTGAAGTTATTATAATGCCTAAAATGTCTTTTGGCACTGGACACCACGCTACAACATACTTAATGGTAGAAAAAATCTTAGATTCTGATTTTAGCGACTTCAGAGGTTTAGACATGGGCACAGGAACTGGCGTTTTGGCTATTGTTGCACTTATGAAAGGTGCTGAATATATGTGCGCTATTGACATTGACGAATGGGCAGAAGACAATTGTCGTGAAAATATCGCTACAAACAACTTTACAGACAAAATGAAAGTAATTTGTGGTGATGCAGGATCTATACCTGATGAAAAATATGATTTCATATTAGCGAACATCAACCGCAACATACTTATCAACGACATGGCAAGTTACACAGAGCATCTTAGCGCAGGCGGAAGCATCTATTTCAGTGGATTTTTAAGCCCTGACGTTGAAGACATCATCGAAAAAGCAAATTCTTTAGGCATGACACACGTTGAAACACGCTCTAAAGACGGCTGGCAGTTAGTACACGTAAGGCTATAAATCTTCAGCATATAACTCACAAAAAAACAATATATACTAATTCTAAATCAAAAATATTATGAAACAAAGACGTTTTTTCAATGTAATGTTAATCTTATTAACAATCGCAGCACTTTCATCTTGCGCAGCACTAGGCAAAACACAAAACTCTAAAGACAGCAAAAGTTCTAAAACCGAACAAACCAGCAAAAAACCACCTAGAAGATAAGGTACCCTAACAGCTTCTTTTTTTTGTGAACAGTGTCACGTCCTAATATAGTGTTTTGATATTAGTCACTTGTATTTAGGAAAATTTCACATGAACTTGAACAACAAACTATAAAACAAAATAATGAAGAACAAAGCACTATATTCAATAATGGGTCTAGGGGTATTCACAACATTGAATGCTCCAACGTCAGCAGCTACAACAAAGGAAGATACTAAACTACCTAACGTAATATTTATCCTAGCGGATGATTTGGGTTATGGTGACTTAGGGTGTTATGGTCAAGAGAAGTTTAAGACTCCAAACATAGATAAACTTTCAGAGAATGGGGTACAATTTATGCAAAATTATGCTGGTGCACCAGTGAGTGCACCATCTCGAACATCAATTATGACAGGCCGACATACAGGACACTCACCAATTAGGGGAAATAAAGGATATCGCGACGACGACGGACGAATGTATGATTATATATTACCTGATGAAGAGATTACACTTGGTGAAATTTTTAAAAGTCGCAGTTACACCACTGCTTGCATTGGAAAATGGGGTATGGGAGGCCCAAATACAGAAGGAAATCCCAATGCACAAGGTTTTGATTACGCATTTGGATATTTAAGCCAATCTCACGCACATAGCTATTTTCCAGCATATATTCATGAAAATAACAAAGAGATAGAATTAAATGAAAATGAGTACACTCATGACTTGGCAGAGGATAAAGCATTAGAATTTATTAAAGAGAATCGCAAGAACCCATTTTTTTTATATCTTGCATTTACAATCCCCCATGCTGAACTTTGTATTTCACCAGAGTACATGACAAAATATGATGGTAGATTCCCCGAAACTCCATTCGAACGAAAAGGAACATATGGTGCTCAGGAACAACCTCGTGCAGCATTTGCATCTATGATCGAGCGACTTGACTTATCAGTTGGTAGAGTCATTGATCTATTAGAGAAATATGGATTAGATGAGAACACATTGGTTATCTTTACCTCCGACAATGGGGCTCATTGCGAAGGTGGTGCTGATCCTGAATTTTTCAATAGTACAGGTATCTTCCGAGGTATCAAACGAGATCTTTACGAGGGAGGAATACGTGTACCTTTAATAGCTTCGTGGAAAGGAACTATTGCACCTGGCGTGAAAAATAATGACCCAGTTGCATTTTGGGATATTTTGCCAACTTGCGCTGAAATAATAGGTGCCGAAACACCTAGATATTGTGATGGACTCTCACTACTCTCGTTGCTAAAAAGTGGAGAAACTCCGAAACGAGACTATCTATATTGGGAATTTTGTATGCAGGGTGGCAAACAAGCTCTATTGATGGGCGATTGGAAACTCATTGGACTTCAGTTACAATATAAAGACAAGTGTCGATATGAACTATACAATTTAGCAAATGACCCAAGCGAGACAACTGATCTCGCAACACAAGAACCTAAAAGAGTTAAACAAATGCTCGATATAATGATGAGTGCACGAACAGCGAACCCAGATTTCCCTCTATTTACCAACGAAATCAAATAATTGTAACTTTAAACATCAATAAAGTGTTAGTTGCTACCGTAGTCTAAACTACTGTTAGCTCTCCCTCGACAATTATGAAGCTCTACAACATTTTAATGAGCAAATAATTACTTAAAGAAGTTGTAAATACATAAGATTACACCGTATAATGGACAATACTAGTAGTCTTGACAAAAAATTAAGAAGAAAAATAACCATCTTCAAAACTATATTAAGATTCTAAGATATGAATAGATCTATTTACACCACTATGCTCTTAATGAGTGCAACTACTGTAAATTACGCCATTGCGAAAAGCGCAAAATCAGTTCCAAATGAACAACCAAATATAATTTTCATATTAGCTGATGACCTAGGTTGGAGTGACATAGGTTATCAAGATGGCTCAAATGGTTTTTATGAGACTCCGTTTATTGATCAAGTATCAACAATGGGAATGCGTATGTCTAATTTCTATCCAGGGGGCGCAAATAGCTCACCATCGAGAGCTTGCCTTATTACAGGTATGAGCAATGTTCGCCATAAAATTTATGCTCCTGGTGCATACTCTAAAGGAGAACTAAAATATATGCGTTGGAGTGTTCCTGCTCGCAATGCCGAAAATGAAATGCCTTTTGATAGTAATACAGATGTTGAACCGTCTGTGACTAGTATAGCAGAGATTTTATCAGATGCTGGCTACCGCACAGCTCGTATAGGAAAGTGGCACTTGGGTGATGACAATCAAGGATTCCACGAGGCAAGTGGAGATGGAGAATCAGATAAACAATTTTATAACGATGCTGATGCTACCCGCCGCATCACAAACGCATCGTTAAAGTTTATGGAGGAAAACAAAAATAATCCTTTTTTCTTATATGTTCCTTTCTTTGATGTTCACACACCACTTGTTGCAGAAGAGAGTTTAATTAAGAAATATAAAGAGAAATGGGCTGCACATGAGGATAAAAGCCGCAAACTTAACCCCATTTATGCGGCAATGACTGAGCAAGTAGATAGCGCAGTAGAGCGAATTTTCAAAAAACTCGATGAGCTAGGATTGGCTGAAAATACATTGGTAATCTTTGCATCAGACAACGGAGGTGTTGGATTCGTAACCGATAATGCACCACTTCGTGGATGTAAAGGTAACCTTTATGAGGGTGGTATTCGAACCCCCGCCTTTGCTATTTGGAAGGGAGTGATTAAGCCAAATACTGTGACAACAACTCCTGTTCATGGGCTCGATTTAATGCCTACGCTAGCTGAGATTTCAGGAGCAAAATTACCGAAAAATCAGCCTATAGATGGCGTATCGGTGATGCCACTTCTTAAAGGGGAAGAGATTAATTCTCGTCCTCTTTGTTGGCACTATCCGCTCTACCTAAATGGGAAAACAGCCAATGGCTGGTGTGGTGAAAAAATATTCAATGTATATGATTCAAATATGTGCTACTGGCGAGGAGTTCCATCATCGGCTATTCAGAAAGATGGTTGGAAGCTGATTCATTTTTATGAGTATGACAGCGACGAGTTGTATTACCTACCAGACGATCTTAGTGAGGAGAATAATTTAGCAAATACCAACCCTGAAAAAGTTACAGAGTTGACCAAGTATCTTCAAGCATGGTTAAAAGATACCAATGCAGACATACCAAACATAAAGAACCCCATGTTTGAAGGTGTATCTGAAACAATAAAAAAGATAAATTATTGATAAACCATAATTTAGAGAAAAGCTAAAAAATATTGAACCTCAGATTTTATCTATTATAAATAATGCCTACTCTCCTAAAATTAGAAATACAATAGCTAACAATATACTTTTACACAAAGTAATATAAAGGGAGATTCGCAAAACTTCATTTTGTGTATTTTCCTAATAATTTTTCTTGGAAATTATACGCTCTTATGCCCTTAAAGGCAAAAAAAGCGAGTTTCGAAGCCCTCTGGGCGTACTTTTCTCAAAAGTATAAAACTTATTATAAAAGGCGGGACGCCTTTAGGTACAAAGTTTTTAAGGGGCAATTACCTCCATTTTTAAAGTTTTTAGCAAAACAAAGGTATTCTATTTAAAATGTCTGAGTTTAACTATCTAGGAATCATTACTGCATTAGTTTCGGGTATCACCCTATAAAATATTATTAGTGTCCGATAAACTTTTCCCAGAGAAATAAAAATCAAATATACAAATTTTATCGGACACCAATAATAAAATATAAAGATTTAGCCCAACCTTTGTAAACAATAAAGTTCATAGAATTTGCCATATATTATATTCCTATGACAAAAGCAAATAAAACCCCCTCCACACACTGTGTAGAGGGGGTCTTTATGAGGTCCGAAGCGAACTGCAAAGTAGTCTGAGTATCAGATAGTTACGCTTTATTTTGTTGATTTTTAGGGGCGTAGAAAATGGCAAATAATCCTAATTTTTTAGGGCTCTTTCGGAAATGATAATTTTGCGCCCCCATATATACCCCCTTTTTTGATTGAGCAGTTGCGCTGTGTCTTAAATTTGAAAATATTTTTGAACTCTGTTTTTTACGTGAATAGAGTGCGAAACGACATCTCAACACGAAATAGGCTCTCACTCATTTCAGAGTAGACTAAAATAAGACCCTCTCGACAATTATTATTCGCTGGGCATACACCAACCCTGCAAAGCGTAGTATCTGCGCTAAAATAGGACTCTTTGTTTGTTTTATGACGATGATTCGATATGTTAATGAGATTATAGCTTCGCCCAAATTACAAATATGCTTTGTAGCTATTAATATTTTGAAAGAAACATAATAGGATCTGCTGTTACTGCAATGAACAAGTGATAAACAATACTTAAATTACTCATATCTATATGATTGTGACATCGTCTTTATATCTTCTGATTTTGAGTGTTTTTTTTACGCTAAGAATAAGAGTGTTACTGTAGATCTGATTTATAGCAATAGATATGACGACAAAGTAAGGTCACAATATTAGTAGCAGGTATTTTGTTTTGCGATACTTGCATCATTGATATTGTGACCTTACACTTGTTTATTATAGATGATTGTGGTTTTTTACCCCATATACAACACATTGCTATTAGTTACCCTGCGATGAGTTCTCTATTTCTATCTCTTATCACTTTCAGTAGATAGTCCTTCTCAATGCTACTTTTAACATTTGATCGTATTCTTTTTAAAATAGCTTTTCTCGCATCTCCGTGCTTGCATTTGGGCAATTTTGCGATATAATCTCTTATTAAAACTTCCCCTAAATCTTCAATGGCATATGCGTATAAATAATCTGTCAACTCTTTAACAGATCCTTTCTGAGGCGTGAAATTTGGAGCAAGAGTGTCTTTAAATTCTAATCTATTTATTGCTTTAGCGAAACATACAGTTAGGCGACAGTAGTGGTCTATTATATCCTTTACATTCTTAATATTGCAATTATATTTTGTCTTTGCATTGCTATCGTTAAATATTACCTCAATTCGTGTTATATTAGCATTCATTGTTTCTTTGCAAAACTTTTCTTCTGCATCGTCTTTAATTAAATTTATCCCTCTCTTTATCTCCAGTACCTTGTTGTATATTATCAACGAATGAGCGACTTTACTTCTGGAAAAGGTACGACTACCCTCACAGTCTCGCATTTTGTATGCAGCACTAATATATTTAGTCGCCAAAGATTTTATAAGAGTGTTATCATATTTGCTGTAAAAGTTTAATCCAACCTCGATTTTGCTTACCGCAAATGTTTTTAACTCTTCAAGGTCAATAGCGAGTGTTTGCGCTAACAGCGAGAATGCTTTGTAGGTGTCACTACGAGAGAGATCGTCGATCGAGCATTTTCCGTAGTACCATTTTCTAATACTATTTGTTATGGTACAAGTAGGATAATTTTGTGAGTCGAAGTCTACTTTCAAGAAAGAACAATCGCTTTCTATCTCTCTATTGTAAACGTGATAACGAGAATAACGAGTCTTCTTCACTATTGAAGGATCTGCTACGCTTAAATTGTACTTAATACGAGAAATCAACTCTCTGTTGTTGGTTGTCATAGTAATTTGATCTACCATAATGTTATATTTTTTAGTTTCACAACATCTGTTGCTTCTTATATATAACGTACCTGAGAAAATTTCTTTTTCGGAAAATGCTCGTTTTTGAGGTGATTTTGGCTATTATGAACCTATTTCATCGACCTAACTATCGGATTGTCAATATCATACAAAAAAGTTATTTTTCTTGTAAACTTCTACAGAACAATCTTTAAAAAACGATTATTTAGATGTTTTGCCTATGTTTAGCTCCTCTTTGCGCTCAAGCATCTCTTTGCTGGATTTATACTAACACCTTATTTGGGCGTGTTAGTTTTAGTCATCGAGCTACTTACGACAGCTCCTAAAGAGTTTGACACAACATGAACTTCCGCAACGTAAGAGTTTTTGCTATTTGCATCATCTCTAATCAGTATTACCATATCTTTTATAAGTTCTTTGGGTAGAAAAACATTATATCCTAAAGCCTGAAATAACGTAGCAGAAGTACTCTCATATCCTCTTGCCAACCAATCATTAGCAGCCTTATTTACACTTGGGTAGTTTACTAATAAGAAGTTTGCTCGGACTGGCGTTGATTCTCCCTCTTTAAAATAGACAAAACACGATTGACACCACTCTGAAGTTCCGCATATAACATAACATTGCTCGTTATTTAACTCCTTAACATTGATAGTTTTGCTTGATATTTCAAACCCAATCCTTCTCAATTCAGCCTTTACGTTATCTCTATTAGATAATAAAATTGTTTCACTCAATAGTGGTAGGTTCTGAGAATGCACACTCATTGCATTTGCTAAGAGTATGAATAGCGATAGTAGTATTGTTTTTTTCATAATTCAATAGGTTAAAAGTTTAGATTATTCACGATGAAATACAAAAAGTAGATCATAAAAGCCAAAGGTATTAAAGTTACTACCCACAACGTTTTAGCAAGTGTATCACTCTCCTTATATGTTCCGACACTTCTAATCTGTGAGGTTGTAACTTTCAGTTTCTTGGAGAACAATAGTATTAAAATAGTTGAAAATCCCCAAAAGATAGATAAGAAAAACCAGCTAACTGGATTGCGGTTTCTGCGTTCTGCTAATAATGCACACGCAATCGAGAACCCAATCGCCATTGGGATAAAAAAAAGGTAAAATAATTCGCTCATATAGATTTTTTATGACCTCCGCAACCAACAAGGCATTCAACAAAAAAAGAAGTGGGTTGCAGTCCAAGCCTATCGGGTATCGCCAAACACCCACATATACACGAACAAACAACCCACCCAAAAGGAGGCTGATTGTACCTTGTATATGCTCTTAAAATTGGCGATTTCGATAGGCATAGGCACTTCTTACAAATA
>JAWXTO010000026.1:0-17248 GCA_044433545.1 Rikenellaceae bacterium | reverse complement strand
TGTTATTGGAATTCAGACGTTTATGATGGCAGTGGTATTGGTGAAGGTGAAGGTGGTACAGAAGGAATGTCTACCGAAGCTATGAAAGCTAGCTCATTCGTAACAACGCTTAACAACAACGCATCCAGCTTAACTGATGCTTGCGCATGGGTGGCAGTTTCAAATGACTATCCAATGTTAGACTTTGATGCAGAGCCATTTTATACAGCAGATATAACATATACGGAAACAGATAATTAGGAGTTTTTTAGTTGTGAGTTATGAGTTCGCTAACGCGGTTAATAATTAATTAATTAATCAGAACAACTCTTAACTCCTCACTCCTAACTCTTAACTAAAAAGAATAACGAAGAAAACAATAAAATATAAAAAAATGAAAAAAACAATCTTTGCAGCCCTAGCCTTGGTAGCCTTGGCAAGTTGCTCAAAAGAAAACTCATCAACATCAACATCGACAGATCAAGTTGCAGCAACATTTTCCTCAGCTGCTATCACACGTGTAGCGAATAACGAGTGGGAATCGGGCGATGTAATTGGTGTTACAATGACTAAAAACGGCTCTACAGACCTTGCAGATGGTGACTATTACAATGTGTCTTACACAGTGAATGCCGCAGGTGTAACTGGGACATTCTCTCCAACGCCTGTGACAGCTCCTGATGTTGCAGAGGTTATCTACTTCCCTGTAGATGGCTCGGCAGTAGACTTTTATGCGTATTGTCCTTATGCAACACTTGATGCGAATGATGACCTTGCAGTAGATGTTTCAACTCAATCTTTCTCAGACATTGACATCGTAGCAGCAAAAGCATCAGCGAAAACTAAAGCTGCACCAACTGTTACATTCACAGGTACTGAGGCGTTTGAACACCAATTGTCAAAGATTACAATCACTCTTGTGGCAGGTGATGGCATCACTTCATTGGCAGGTGTAACAACTATAATCAAAGGTCAATACACAACAGCTAAATATAACCTTTATACAAGCGTAATTAGCAGTAGAGGTGACATAGCAGACATCACAGCAGTAACTGCAACTGATGGTTCTACAGCTGAGGCAATACTTATCCCAACGGACGAAATAGACGGCAGCTCAATTGTCTTTACACTTGATGGCGACAGCTACATCTGGGACACTTCAGACATAGAATTTGAGCAGGGCAGTGAGCATAACTATGAAATCACCGTAACAAAAACAGCTCTTATCGTAACTGGCGCAACTATCAACGACTGGAATGAAGGTCAAGGTGGCACTGGGACAGCGGAATAGTTAATAGTTAGGAGTTAAGAGTTAGGAGTTATGGGAGAAAGCGTTGTTAAGATAAAGAGCTTGGCTTTTGCTAAGAGGGTGATTAGACTTTATAAATTTCTTTGTGAAGAACATAAAGAGTTTGTGTTGTCTAAACAATTACTTCGAAGTGGTACAAGTATAGGCGCAAACATAACTGAGGCTCAATGTGGTTTTAGCAAAAAAGATTTTCTTTATAAAATACAAATTGCTTATAAAGAATGTGCTGAAACATCATACTGGCTTGAACTTTTGTATTCAAGTGACTACTTAACTGAGAGTGAATACAGCTCTATTAACTCTGACTGTAGCGAACTAATGAAACTGCTATCAAGTATAACAAAAACAACAAAAGAAAAATTATAGAAAGCGAGGAGTAAGATAGTTAAATAGTTAGGAATTAAGAGTTAAGAATTAGGAGTTCGCTAACGCGGGTAGTAATTAATTAAAATAATTCATAACTGAAAAGCAACTCCTCATTCCTCACTCTTAATTCTTAACTAAAAAATAACTCCTCACTCCTAATTCCTAACTCTTAACTAAAAAATAACTTAAAAAGATATGAAAAGATTTCTATCAATGGCTTTTGCCTTAGTAGCTTTGGCAAGTTGCTCAAAAACAGATAATGTAGATACTGACGGATGGAATGGTGAACTTCTTATCACATCGGGTATCGAGACACGTGCAAGTGGCACAACATGGGAGAATGGTGATGCTATTGGTGTGTTTATGAACTATACAGACACTTATGATGCAGTTGGGCTTCACAACACAAAATACACAACAAGCTCAACGACAACAAAGGCAGAGTTTACGGTTGATTCAAATAATGACTTTGTAGACCTTTACTACCCACAATCGGGCAATGTAGATATCATGGCGCACTATCCATACGACAAAGATGCAACAGTGACAACCTATCCAGTAGACGTAACAGATCAAACTGACCTTACAGTTATTGACTTTATGTCAGCTAAGATGGTAAATGTGGCTAAAAGTCAAGATGCACGAGCTCTTTCGTTCTATCACATGCTTTCACAGCTAAAAGTTACGCTAGTGCCTGCTGATAATGGTGGTTTAACAGCTGCTGACCTTGCAGAAGCAATTGTAACAGTGTCTGGTACACAGGTAGCTGCTAAAGCGACAGTAGATTATGATAAAACTAATGTGAAACCTACAGCGACATTTGAATTAAGCGGCATCGCAACAGATTTGAGCGTTGAAGCAGAAAGCGGTGTAGCGACTTTTATCGTTATACCACAAACTCAAGACATGACTTTCACTATCACAATTGATGAAGTTGGTGAGTTTTACGTAACAACTTCAGATGTTGAATTTACTTCTGGTGACGAACACAACTATACTATCTCTGTAAGCAAAACAGCAGTTAAAATTGAAGGTGCAACAATCAACGCTTGGGGAACTGGCAGTAGCGAGTCTCTTGATGCAAGCGATTTTGTTGCTGACTTGAACTAATCGACGGAGTTTATTATATCAACAATGCTGTAGGACTTCAAACTTTTGCAGACTTGGTGAATGGTGTGGCTAGATTGTATAATAGTGGCACCATCACGAACTGCTATTATCTTGAGACTCCAAAAAGTGACAGCAATGTGATACCAATGTCTGCCGACGAAATGCAACACGAAAGTTTTGTAACAACGCTTAACGAAAACGCAGCGACATATAACACTTCGGCAACAGTAAAAGCCTGTGAGTGGATAGCGACTGAAGAATATCCAATAATTAAGTTAGGAGTTAGGAGTTAGGAGTTCGCTAACGCGGTTAATGATTAATCAAAATAACTCCTAACTCCTAATTCCTAACTCAAGAAACAACTCTAATACAAACTTACTCCCTCGGCGTCGTCCCAATCTTTAACATTGACGTAGATGTCGATTTCGTCGTCACCATCACCTAGAATCTCATCGCCTGGTTCAAGGTCTGGAATCTCAACTTCGGCTGATGTGTCGTCACAAGTTTTTGTTAATTTTACTGGGTCGCCATTTTTATCTACATAAAAATCATCAACTAGTAAACCACCTGTAGAACCAGTCATACCTAGACCTAAAATTAGATTATACTGTTTGTTGTTGGCAAGCTCTACAGTTAAAGGGAATGCAGCTTTCACATATAAAGCCTTATTTTGGTCAGCGGCGATGTAATCACTTGAATCAGGACGTGCAGAAACAGAAGAATAACCTACTAATGCTGCATCATTACTGTCAGTTAGATAGTATATGACCTCAACATAACTTCCTGAAATTGTTGCAGTTGTTCCATCGCTGTCTGCTTCTACGGTGGCTCCTATTAATGATTGAGGGATAATCATCAATGAAACAGAGTCTCCAGAATTGATAATAGGATTTACTGTAACACCATCTACAACAGAGCTTTGTAACGCTTCTTGAGTATCATCTCCTACATAATAATATTGGTAATCAGCATCATTATATGTCTCGTCACTCCAGACAATTCCACTCGATGAGATTGTTGCTATACTCTCACCATCAACATTCATAACAGTTGCTTTAGCAATATAAACTTTGTTAGTGCCTGTGCCTGCATAGATATTCATCTTTGAAAGGGCATGTGTGTGATAGGCGTTAATGCTGCCGCTTGATGGAATTGAACTCAAAACACTTGCGTGATAGACCATATCTTTGTGATCCGTAGAGTTGCCAGTTACAGAATAGCTTAGTGTTGCTGTGCTGTCAGTCATTGTTAGTGATTGAGGGTCGCCATCGTGCATAGAATAGAAATAGGCAGGGAAAGTGATGTCGCTCCATTTCAGTGAGGTTGAAGATTGACTCCAATCTGAATCAGTTGCTGTAAAGTTATACGCATCACTGATTGAATCTGCATCATTGATGTGAAGGTCTACACCTCCACTAGCATTTTCTAGCGAACTTGTCGTAACATCTGCACCACGAGAGGTTGTAGTGGCGATAAAAAGCGTTATGTCATCACTCGATTTGCTAGTGTCACTAGTAGCATATCCGCTGATGTCGTTTTTTGAGCAGCTGCTCATTACGGCTACAATAAGTAGCACTGGTAGTAAATGTTTTTTCATAATTTTACAATTTAAATGAATAAATAATTTTTTTTGTTTCCAGTTTATTTAGTTTATATAATGGCTAGATAAGGTTCACATCTTCGCTATCTCCCCACGATTCTACACCAATACCTATGCTTTGACTTTCAGGCAATGTTATGAGATTTTCAGAGTCTGTGAGATTGATTATGATGTCAAAATCTTCTGAGCCATTAATTTGCGAAGTGACATCACGTGTAAATGTCATTAATTCACCACTGTTTAGAATAACTTTCAACTCTAGCTCATAGCTTGTGTCGTCTGTTGGCTGTTTGCCAAATGTTGTAAGTGTCGCACTGGCTACACCATTGGCAGAATCTAATTCATCGTCATAAATTTTGCTAAGAAATGTATATGTGTATATATATTCTGATGAAGTTGACAAATAGCGTTGATTTGTAGATAGATATGCTGCTGTAGCCGCTCCTTTTAGTACACCCACAATAAGCTGCGCATTGTCAAGATTTTCAACCCTCAAATTAATCGTGTTTTGTGCTGTCACAGGTGTTGGTTGTATCCCTAAAAGAGACTCACTCGTTGTTGAAGAGGTTTCGGTTGTGTTACAATAACCACACCCATTATCATACACTATAAAATCATCTTGTCGCCAAGCAGCTAGACGGTCATTTACTGTAACAATTTCTTGATCTGAATCAATGATATCAGCGAAATATCCATCTGTATCCTCACCTAATATAGCCGATGCCGTAAATTCACTATATGCTGTTTCATAAGCAAACTTGATACCAAATAAATCGTTTATAAAATCATTAAATATCAATATGGAATATTCTCCTGCTGGAAGTTGAACATTTGTTGAGTCTACAGAACCTGCAATCTTGATGTATGGCTCTTCTCCATATTTTGGGAAGAAATATACAGAGAAACTGTTCGCATAATCATCTGTTAGGGCAGCGTTAGACCAATCTACAGATATTGGCACATTTATATAGTCACTGAACGGAGATACTAAATCTTGTCGTTTACAACAAAATAATGCCGAAGTCAATATTGTTAAGCTATACTTAATATAGATTTTCATGTCTAATACATTTTTATTCGTTTTTTAAAACTCAATAACCATGATAGCGACACTTTGGCTCTAGTTGGTCCTATCCAATTATAATTACCTCGCCTACATTCAACAGCGTGCCATATTTCATTCTCACAAAATTCTGCATTATAATACCTATATTTGGTTTGTAAGAAGCCGATGCCTAATGAATATTCCATACGTAATGTTTTAGCTTTATTTATGGTGTGTGAGTAGCCGCCGCTAAGTCCAGCAGCCACAAAAAATTCGCCTTGATAGCCTTTTGCTTTGTACTCAAAATCATATAGTCCACAACCAGCATATAAGCCTAAATGCCAACCTGTGAGCACATCTCTATGCTTTCTGTTACCTAGCCAATAACGCCCTTCGATAACCCCATTTATAAGTTCTATACGGTTGCGTCGACTGTCAGCCTTGTGATTATCCCACACCCACCACGGAAAGGTTAGTTCGCCTGTAATTGACCAACGATTTTTAATTGGAACTTCAACTTCGATGTTTATGAGTGTCAAAATATCAAATAGCAGGTTCGTTTTTAATGCTAAAAGTGGCTTTGTTTCTATTGGTTCTGTTATTTTTTCTACGTTCGCTGCATCAACCTTTATAATCATCGTCGAATCAAGAAAATTCGACTTAAATTCTGGGAAAATAGGATTATATACGGTCGAAAAAATAGGCTCAGGATATGGATTATTGTAAACTATCGTAACACTAGATTTACGAAGCTGTGGAAGTATGTGTTTGACTATATACTGATAGGGTTTCTCAAATTTTAATGACTTTAGATTCAAGTTTTGGCTATCGACCATCTCTATAATCTCATAATCAAATGGCGAGTCAGAGTTTTCGACTAATTGACGCAACTCGTCCCATGCAACATCCGTAGAAACGACAAATAACAGAGAATCGTGGATCGCAATTTTGTCACTTGTAATCAAATCTATGGTAGACGACAATCTTCTCTTCGCCAATGCGATGTTATAGGTGTCAGAACCGTCTGGTGACGAACTACTTTTGACATAAACTATCTTTATCGAAGAGCTTCCATCTTTAGGAATCGCCTTTTTAATCATTTCTATAGCTTCTGCATTGTCACGCCTATTTATAGTATCTTCGTTACAATCAAAATAGAAATCAAAATTCTTGAAATTCTGTCCTTCAACATCTATCCAGCACAAAAGACAGAATATTATTATTAATGATCTTATCACTTTATATTTTTTTATTAAAAATTATTAACCTACTCTTGAATGGCACGTATTGGTAATCCGTATGTGAATGTTAATTCGTTGTTGTTATTTATTCCACTGCTAGAATAATAAAAGTTATATCCACTATCATAATTTATGGGGTTGGCACTCCACACATAACTAGCCACTTGTGACTGGTCAAGGTAACCTGATTTTGTGGAATTGTAACAACCATAGAAATAGTATGTACTTGTAAAAATATTTGAAGTTGTGCTGTTAAAGTTGTTCCAAGTGCAAATGACAGGCACTCGCCAACCTAGAGGAGATGGGTCGAAGATAGATTTACCCTCAGTATATCCTAAAGATGGTATGTCTGCGTCGAACCAAATACATGACGCATTACGTGAAGCAGTCTCACCACACCAGTTGTCTGAGCTACTAGAGTTTGAAACAAAGTAATCTTCAACAAATTCAACTGAAGCATCAAAACTAAAGCCAGATGATGACCTTGTACCTGGAGTTATATCGCCATCAACATAAATTGCACCTAAACCTGGATATGGATCTTTTCGCCCAAATTGATAATATACAGAGCCAGCTCCATAATTTGCAGCATAATTATTACGCTCACCAATGTTTCTATCCATTATAAATTTGTCTTTGTACATGTTGCTCCATACACGAACACTATCAACGTTTTTAGCAGTAACATTTTCAATGTCAATATCGTTATATCTGTGTACAGCACCATTATATCCAGACAAAGTGTATGTCATAACACTATCTTCCTGTATTTTATCTATGTTTTGTGCCGCTATAGCGTCAGGGTTATAGTCAGTAAACCAAAGATGCCACGACCACAAAGTATATCCTTTACTGTCTTGTACTTCAAACACAAAATTGCCCTCTTGATACTCTGCAGGTATATATAATTTTACTGCCATCTTTTCTTCAGAATCAAAAAGCAATTCATAGCTAAACGAAAAATCATCATCAAAATCCTCCCACACCATCTTTACATAAAATTCATCAGTGGAACTGCTAGAGGTGATTTTTCTTGAGCCATAACTAGAATAATTCCTCCAAAAATCATTTATACGTTGTTGGATAGGTATTTGTATGACTGTCTCTTCTCCAATTGTCGGATTGATGATATAGCAGTTTGAGATTTGTGTCGAATTGAACGAAATGATGCTGTCGTCGTCTAAGTTGATTATATAGCGATATTTAGATCCAATTGTCCATTCACTTCCAGCAGGAATCATAAGGTTGCGTTGTTCTCCAGTCTCTAAAGTTACTGTCACTTTAGCTCCATTGCTAAGTTCTTGAGGTATCATCATCAAATAGCCTTGTTCTGTATTAACTTGTGCTGAAGAATTATCGTCGAGAGTATAATCATCTATTTCAACGCTAAAACTAGTCGTGTCAGCCGCATCACCTAAGCTCCATTTAATACTATCATCGTTATAATCCCATTGACAAGTACCTTTAAATATAACACCCTCAATGTCAATGCTGGTTATTTTTACATCTATTGTTGATATGACACTAAAACTAATACATGATAGGGCGTGATAAAACGTGAGTGATACACCATCTGCAATTTGAGGATAAATATCCTTACGTGGTTGAGCAAACATAAGATCAGGTTGGTCAACAGAGCTGTTAGGCACAACATACTCTATGAAAAGTTCACCATTTTCAATGCGAGGAGAAACTCCACGATCATCGCCGCTATGGGGCGAATAGGCGTATATCGTATACATATCGCTTAATGATTCATATCCCCATGGTTCAGGACTTCCTTCAATGACCCAATCCCCATCAGTAGATATATTAAATCGACGGTCATCAAGTTTTGTAAATTCGGTTGAGTCCGACCATTTATCACTTCCAGTCATTGCACAATACAGCCCAACTGAACCCATATCTTGGGGCGATTCAACTATTGCTCCTTTGGTTTGAGTTGTAAAAACTGAAATTTCTAATGGTGATTCAGGGTTTAAGTCATAGGCTGAGTCTTGCAATGATTCTACTTTGCTGCAAGACATCATCAAAAACATCATAATAGATAAATTTATTCTATTCATAAAAAATGGATTAAGTAAAAATAAATTGTACTTATGCCCGAATGACAATAACCATACCAACAAGGAGGATAATTATTATATGTGCCTATGCCTATGTGCTCAATAAAGTTGGAATTTGGTTTCTGTTATTTTGTTGTTAACGCTTTTGTGTTTAAATAAATACGTTGAAATATTTTGTTTAGTTAAAAAAAATTATATTAGCATAATAGGGTTTTGTGAAAAAGTCGCCTACTTATCCAAAAAATGTAGGTGTAGACTAACTAGAATGAAGATTTATGTACGAGAGATGATAGCTAAAACGCTATACTAATTCCAAAAAATAGAAGTTTAATATAAAATGATATAATTATGAAGAAATTATTGATACTATTAATTATGTTGCCATTATTTCATTGTTGTACTGATGATGGTGATGAAAGTACGTTGTTTTGGGAAGATGTCTATGCTAAAATAAATGTCATTCAACATGATCAAACGATTTATGACTTTCAGACTAGCTATACTGCAACAATTGAGTCTGTAGGGAAATTTGATTTTACAAGTGGCGAAAAATTCCCTTTGTTATCTGAGGGTAGTTATGACATAGTAGAGTATCCTCAAGTGCTTGTTTACAACACATTATCTGATGATATAACCATCACAGATGATTTTCTAAGTGGTGAAAAGATTATTGTAACTAGCAGCTATAGATATGGTGTTGCTTCTAATGGTGGGAGAAACATCTTTTATGGGGAGACAATGTTAGATTTGACAAATGATAAAGAATTGTATGAATGTGGTGTGTATGTGTATAAGGTTATCAAAAATCAAACTTTTAATATTAAGCTTGATGGTGATGTTACTAGGGTTGAAACTATGTATGCTACGCTAAGTGGTATCGCTCAAAGCTGGAATCTTATTAACAACTGTCCAGTGGGTGACGCTTTGACTATAGAGCTGCCTATCTCAGATGATTATGGCACTGACAACTATTCAGAAGTTAGGCTGTTAGGTATAGATACGTTACAAAGTCAATTCCTAACCATAAATGTGAGACTTAAAGACTGTGTAGATGAGCAAATTGAAAGCATTAATATTACTAGCCAAATGTCAGATTTCAATAATGATAAATCTGCAGAGGCTAATGTGATAACAATAAATATATCGTTGAAAGACCCAGACCCAGAGCCTGAGCCTGAACCTGAGCCAGAACCAGAACCTGACCCAGTTGAAGATTTAGATGGTTCAATAGACGATTGGGGTGACGATACGGGGGGCACCTTAATAATTAGTGGTAACGAAAATTGATAATATAAATGAAGAAATATATTGTTTGGGCAGCCACTCTCGCAGCGATAGTGAGTTGCCAAAAAGGGAACGAATTAGACTTAAACTCAAACGGCAGTGTTGTTGAGTTTAGCTCAGGAATCAATACTCGTACTACTGAGATAAATGGAGTAGACGCTTGGAATGTTGGCGACAGAGTAGGTATCACAACTAGTGGTTTTTTCTGAGGATTTTTCTAATGTAGAGTATATAGCATCAATTACGTCTGCATCAACATCTGCTGATTTTGGGGCTGCTGTGTCCGATGATGCTATTGTTTATCCTAGTGGAAGCGGAGATGTGACATTTTAAGCTTATTATCCTTACACATCATCATATTATGATGGTTTAGTGACTGTTAGTGTTGATGATCAGCAAGATAATTTGGGTGCAGTTGATTTTATGGTTGCGAGTGAGCAAGTAAGCTACAGCTCTGGCGATAACCCTAGCGTGTCGTTGAATTTTGAGCATAAATTATCTAAAATTGTGTTCGATATAACAATATTAGATGGTGTTGAGGAGATAACTTCCTTTGAAGCTAGCATAGCTAATTTATACACTGAAGGTCAATATGGTCTTGATGGTCAGATGTATGGTATGATGTTAACGAGGAAAGAAGTGTATGTTAGCTCTGTCGTAGGAAGCGATAATCGTACAGTAACAGTGACAGCTATAATACACCCTAGTTTAGGAGATGATTGGAGTATGCAACCTCGCTTTTATAAAGATGGTTTAACTTATCAATTAGACGAGTTTGGTGGTAACTTTTCAGCTAACACAGTCTATACATATAAGGTTTATATAGGTAAAGATAATGTTGAGTTGTCGGGTAGTGTTATTTCGCCTTGGGAAAGTGAAGACGGTGATGATTTAGCTCCTAGTAAAGAGGTGTGGGATGGTTATTCAGTGGCAGAAAGCTTTAATGGAGTTGCGTTTGATTCAGACACTGAAAATTATGAAATCACTAATGGTGAAGAGTTAGCCTATTTGGCTTCATTAATAGAAGAAACAGAAGGTCTTGATGGTTACACATTCACCATGCTTAACAATATCGACTTAGGAGACCACCAATGGAGTGGAATAGGTAGTTCTGATTACGGTTTTGGTGGAACTTTTGATGGTGCAGGCTTCAAAGTTAAGGGTTTACATATAGATAGATCTGACGATAATGATGATTGGTGGTTTGGGTTATTTAGATTTTTAAACTCGACAGGTACAATCAAAAACTTAAATGTAGAGGGTATTTTGATTTGTGGTGCTCATTGTGGAGGTATTGTTGGTCAGAATAATGGCGGAACAATTGATAATTGTAGCTTTTATGGGATTGTTAATGTTTATAATAATGGATCTGGGTACGCTGGTGGAATTGCAGGTTCTAATGAGTGTGGCGTTATATCAAATTGTTATAATAAAGGTTCTATAATTACAAGAACCACTTCATCTGGGATTGGAGGAATCGTTGGCTTCTGTAGAGGTAGGCAATATGAAGATAATGAGGCAACAGGAAAAGTCTACGCATGTTATAATTTGGGTACAGTAAGCTCTTCTGCTGATGACCAAGTTGGTGGAATCGTTGGTCATTCCGTAGAAAGTTCTACAATCGAGAGTTGCTTTAATTTAGGTAGCGTTAGTGGAGATGGGCAAGTTGGTGGAATTGTTGGGTTGAATAGTGATAGCCATGTTAAGTATGTATATAATAGAGGCGAAATAAGTGGAAATAACTATGTCGGAGGTATTATCGGCGAATCGACTAATGTGCAACAGTCGACTGATAATTATTTCGATGCTACATGTTCTTATGTGTACAACACTGGTGCTGTGAAGGTTGATGGAAGTGTTGCTGCTGGTGTAATAGGACTAAATCATGAATATGCTAGTTATTGTTATGCAGAAGAATTTAGTGAGTGTGGATGTTACGACGCTGAAAATCAGATTTATGTACTAGTAAATTCGTCTTCCACTGCTCCTACAGCTGAAAACATAGAATCTTTAACATCTGTAAAAATGGTAGATGGAACGCTACTTGGCAAGTTTAATAATGATGCAAATTTTGCTAGTGACGACAGTGATATAAATGATGGTTATCCTATTTTGACTAATATTAACTATTAAACGGAGACTAAAGATGATAAAAAGAACAATTATAACAGCTTTAGCCGTCGTAGCGATGGTCGGCTGTCAAAAAGAGAATAACGTTGAGGAAATAACTCGTCATTGGCTGTGCAATTTAACTCTAACGACATTACAACTCGTGTAACAGAAAATGCCTCTGATGGTTCATATAGTTGGGTGAAAGGTGATATGATAGGCATTTCAATGAAATGGACGTATGGAGATTATTCATATAATATTTATGAAAATGTGTGTTATAGTGCTGCTTCTACGGCTTCCTCGACAAGTTTTGATGTAGCAGGTTCTGAATCTATTTCAATAGATGCGAATGTGGATGATGATTTTGAATTTGTTGCATATTATCCTTATAGCGATGATGGAAACTTTGATATAGATGTTTCTGACCAAAGTGATTTAAGTGAATGGACTTATTTTGTGGCTACGACAAGTCAACACCTATCTTATCTTGAAGGTGTGGATATCGACCCCATAAATTTTGAATTTTAAAATTTGTTGTCTCAGGTGGTGATGAATATTGAATTTGACGATGATGTAGATGATATTAGCACTATAAGTGTGGTGTTGTCGAATGTTAAAACAAAGGCTAGTTTTAATGGTGTTGCCTTAACAACTTCTTTGGATGATTCTACAGAAGACATAGAGCTAAATTATGAACTAGATAGCGACAAACGTGTGGCTACAATCACTGCAAGACTGCTTCCTGGTAGTTTGAGTGAAAATTCAAGTCTGAAACTAAACATTGGTGGTGACATTTATAATCTTGAGTATAATCAACTCCTTGAAAGCGGGAAAGAGTACGTACATAGTGTGACAATTTCTGAAGAAGAAGACGAATCTGCACAAAAACATTAAACGAGAATGAAGAAAATAATTATAGCAGCTTTGACCGTTGTAGCAATGGTGGGTTGCCAAAAAAATGATAATCAGATTTCTGATAAAGCCCAAAACGCAGTTGAGTTTGTGTCGGGTGCTTCGACACGTGTCAATTACAGTGGTAGTAAATGGGCTTCGGGTGATTGTATATCTATCACTAAATCAACATCGGATGATTCAAACCCAGATTACGTGAAAATTGACGATTCTGAATTTAATGTGCTTTATACGGCTGTCGTTGATAGCGGCATGAATGTAGTGTCATTTGAAGCAGACAACCAAGACGAAGCTTTGAAGTATGCTTTAACGGGTGCTTCAAATTTCTATAGCTACTATCCATACACTAACTCTCTTGATGGTACGCTTTACACAATTGATGCGACAGATCAAGATGATAGTTTAGATTTTATGTGGGCTTCTGCGTTGGATGTGTATAATGATGAGTCTGTAGTCTTTAATTTTGAGCATAAAATGGCAAAAATTATATTTTCGCTATACACAACTAATAATGTTACGTCGCTTAATGATGCTAAAGTGTCAATAACTGGGCTGAAACCTATTGGAGCGTTTGATATAACTACAGGTGAATATATGTTCGATGATAATTTTAACGATGAAACGCCTGTGGTAACTTCTAATACAAAATACGCTACGGGGGTGTTTGAAAGTGAAGAATATACTCCTACTTATGGCACTCAGGTGGATAAATTAGATGCCCAAGCGATGGTACTTCCACAGGTGACTACTTCAGATATGCTTATTACTATAGAAGTGAGTGGTGAAACTTATGAACTGAGACTAAGTGCAGGTAGACAGTTTTCTAGTGGTATGATATATACTTTCAATATTTCTGTTGGTGGAGATTCTGACCTATATACTTCCTCATTTACAATCTCTGAGTGGGGTAATGAAGTAGAGGGAGATTATATTTTCACTATTGCAGAAGGAATTAGCGATGAAAGACAGTAGAAAGTCAGACATTTAATTATTAGAAATCCCCTTATGATGTATATGAAAAGAATGATTATATCAGCTTTAGCCATTGTAGCAATGGTGGGCTGCCAAGAAAAAATAGATACGACTACTGAATTAAGTGATGTAAAGGCTAAATTTGAGGGTTCGTATATTGACGACACAAAAACTGTTGGAAATAGCTGGGAAAATGGTGATGAAGTGGGTGTTTTTATGTGTGATAATGGTGTTACTGTGACTTCCTTAGAGGCTAATGTTGGCTATAGTGTAGACACTTATGGCACTTTCACTGAAATTGACCAACCTATATATTATCCGTTAGAAGGAAAGGTTGATTTTTATGCTTATTACCCATTCCAAAGTGATATGAGTGGCACTACTTATCTTGCTGATGTGACATCTCAAAGTGATTCGGGTGCTATTGACCTGCTTACTGCGTCTATTGTCAATGTTGACAAGGCTAGCGATGCTCAAAGTTTTGTGTTTGGACATGCCTTGTCTATGGTAGTGTTTAATCTTAACGTAGAAGATAATGCTTTGTCTTTAGAAGGGCTTGTAGTTACGCTTGAGGGTTTAAATAGTAAGGCTTCTTTCGATGTTTTGTCTGGGGAGATGATTGCTGGTTCGGCAAGTGGTTCAGATAATGCCATAACATTAGAAACTGTTGAATCTAAGGTTGATGAAAGTGTTACTGCCGTGACTGCTACAGCTATAGTGTTGCCTGAAACTACTGCCGCAGGCGCAAAACTTGTATTTACGTTCGCTGATGGAAGTTCATTATCTACAAAATTTGATTCTCAGCCTTTTGTTTCGGGTATAAGACGTACATATAATGTCGTTGTGGGCACTGGTTATGTGGTGTTTGACTCTTTTGGTATCACTCCATGGGGGTATGAGAAAGATGATACTATGTATGAGACTGAAAAAGTTGAATAGCAACCTATAGTTTATACTTATATTAATAAGCTCTATTTCTTGTTGTGAGAAATGGGGCTTGTTTTGTTTTAAACGTATGGGGTGTCAAGTCGGAACTTGGTTTTTGTTATGTTGTATATGTCCACATTTTTTTATATATTGCAGAAAAATATAAAACTATGCAGCATAAATATAAAATTATAGTGCTTGACCTCGATGGAACATTAGTAAATTCTAAAAAAGAGCTATCAAGCAGAAACCGTGAGACTCTTATTGAAGTACAAAAACAGGGAGTAAAAGTTGTACTGGCTTCTGGTAGACCAACTTATGGTATAGATTCTGTCTCTAAAGCCCTAGAATTGAATAAGTATGGAGGATATGTGCTTTCGTTTAATGGGGGAGTTATCGTGGAGTGTGCAACTGGGAAGGTAATATATCAAAATAGCTTGCCTGAGAATCTTATATTACCTCTGTACGAAGAGTCTAAGGCGGCAAATTGTACAATTTTGAGCTATGAAGGTGATAAAATCTTCGCTGAAGAGGACGGTGATACAAACAAATATGTGGCACATGAGGCGTTTTTGAATAAAATGGAGGTTGCAAAGTGTGAATCTTTTATGGAGTGTGTTAAAGAACCTCTTGCGAAGTGTCTTTCTGTTGGAGAGCCCGAGAAAGTCATAGACTTAGAGAAATATTTAATATCATTATTCGGCTCAGAGATGAGCATTTATCGCTCTGAACCTTTCTTTTTAGAACTTGTGCCTTTAGGAATTGATAAAGCGAAATCTTTAGAAAGATTGCTTCAATATGTGGGTGGTGTTAGAGAAGAAATGGTTGCTTTTGGAGATGGGTTTAATGATTTGTCTATGATAGAATATGCTGGATGTGGGGTAGCTATGGCAAATGCTCAATCTGTGCTTATTGAGCGTGCTGACCAGACAACAGGCTCTAATGATGAAGATGGAGTAGCAGACTGGATAGAGAAAAATCTGTTAAAATAAGGGTTGTGGGATGTTTTATGGTATGTTTTTTGTGTTATAGTTCAAAATATTTGAACTTAAAATGTAAATTATGATGACTGAAGGTATGCCAATTCTTTTTATAGTTAGCATAGCCATAATGGCTGTGTCATTACTTATTATGGTGGTGATTTATTATCGTATTCGTCTCGAAAAACGTGAATATACGAACGGAAACAAGTATGAAGATGAGTATGGTAGCGAGTCTCTGAAATTAAAAGCAAAAATCCCTTATTGTGGACTAGTTTTCTTGTTAGGTTTTCTCGTTTTTGTGTTTAACTGTGTATAGTCGTGTTCTTTATGAAGAAAATATTATCCTCAACTTTGTTTAAACTGCTTATAGCGGTTGTTTTAGGTTTAATAATTGGCACATTCCTAAATGAGGGTGCAATGAACATAGTTGTGACGGTGAAACATCTGTTAGGTCAACTAATAATGTTCTTTGTGCCTTTAATTATACTTGCATTTATTGGTTCTTCTATTGCCAAAATGGGGCAAATAGCCTCTAAACTGCTAGGTCTTTCTTTGTCGCTTGCTTATACATCTTCTATAGGTGCTGCATTTATGGCTATGGGCTTAGGCTATCTAATTATACCGAACTTGACAATAGAAACGGTTGCGGAAACAGCAAATAAACTGCCTGCATTGATTTTTGAGCTTAATATTCCACCTGTAATGAGTGTGATGACTGCTTTGGTATTGGCAATAATGATAGGGCTTTCGTCAGTGTGGACAGGTTCGGTCTATGTCGTGAAAATTTTAGACGAATTTCAGAAAATGGTGCTTTTGCTGATAAAAAGAGTGCTTATTCCTATACTTCCTTTGTTTATAGCTTGTAATTTCTGTGCTTTGAGTTATGAAGGCGCATTAATTAATCAACTCCCTGTGTTTTTGAATGTTATGGGTGTTGTTTTAGTAGCACACTTTGTGTGGTTAGCGGTGCTTTATTCTTTTGCAGGGCTTGTGACACGTCAAAATCCGTGGAAAGTCCTGAAATTTTATGCGCCACCTTATTTTACGGCTGTCGGAACGATGTCTTCTGCGGCTACATTGCCTGTTGCGCTAGATGCAGCTCGTCGGTCTAGTGTTTTAAAGGATAAAAGTGTAAATTTTGCAATACCTATTTTCTCAAACATTCACCTTTGTGGCTCTATTTTAACAGAAGTGTTCTTTGTTATGACTGTGTCTCAGATGTTATATGGTACTTTGCCGACTTTAGCTACAATGGTGCTGTTTATTGTGTTGTTGGGTGTGTTTGCTGTTGGTGCACCAGGTGTGCCAGGAGGTACTGTTATCGCTTCGCTTGGTATAGTTA
>JAWXTO010000025.1:0-17386 GCA_044433545.1 Rikenellaceae bacterium | reverse complement strand
AAAAAAACACTTATTTTTTTGACTTACAACATTAATTTTCATACCTTTGCACGAAATCTCTTTCTCTTATAAAGAGAAAGCTTGTTTAAGGAGATTCACAAAACGGAGTTTTGTGAATCTCCCTATTAATCACTTTTTGTTTAGAGAATCATCCTACATAAATTCACTTACAATAAAATTGCTGCCTCCTATAAATATTAAATCTCCTGTTCGAGATAGCTCTACAGCACGTTCTAGGGCGGTTTTTGTGTCTTTGCAACTTTCGCCGTTAAGATTGTGAGTTTTAGCAATCTCCATAAGTTCATTTTCGTCTAAAGCTCTGTTTATTTGAGCTTTTGTAAAAATATAGTAGGCTTCTTTAGGCAACAATGCTAAAACCGAATTAATATCTTTGTCCGAAACCATTCCTAAGACTACGAATAGCTTATTATATTGAATTTCTGATAGTTGTTTTGCGACTTCTTTAACGCCAGCTTCATTGTGTGCCGTGTCACAAATGATGTAAGGATTTTGAGATAGTGTTTGCCAGCGTCCTTTAAGATTTGTTGCAGTTGAACACTTTTCAACGCCTTTTTCAAGGTCAGAAAGTGTCAATGAAAGCTCTGTTTTTAATAACTCAAATGCGGCACATACAGTAAGTATATTTTTCTTTTGAGCATCGCCTGTCAATTCACAAATTAGCGAAATTTTTTCATCTTTTTGTGATGTGATTTCACAAAAACGGTAATTTGACATTACTTTAGAGCCCGTCAGCTTAAACTGCTGGTCTGCAATCGTTAATGTGCTGTTGTTTTGTTGTGCTACTTGATGAAATACAGGTAAAATCTGAGGGTGAGACTCCCCGAGAACAACAGGCACGTTTTGTTTTATTATGCCTGCTTTTTGCGCTGCAATTTCAGCTAAAGTGTCACCTAAAATAGAGGTGTGGTCTTTAGAAATGTTAGTTATGATTGACAAAACGGGAGTAATGATGTTTGTGGCATCATAAGTTCCGCCTAGACCAACTTCAATGATTGCAATATCAACTTTTTGAGCACGAAAATAGTCAAATGCTAAAGCTGTAGTAACTTCAAAAAATGAGGGCTTTAACGTCTCGATTAATTCACGTGTTTTTGAGACAAAACCGTCAATATATCCGTCATTTATCTGCTCTCCATTGATGCGAATACGCTCATTAAAGACTTTTAGGTGGGGAGAGGTGTAAAGTCCAACTTTATAACCTGCTGCCATAAGTACAGAACATAAAATATGTGATACTGAGCCTTTTCCGTTAGTTCCTGCAACGTGAATAGTCTTAAAATCACGGTGTGGATGCCCTAGAAAAGTGTCAAATTCTGTAATTTTATCCAACGAAGGGTTTAAAGCAGATGCCCCAATTTGTTGAAACATCGGAATTGATAATAAAAAATCTATTGATGAAGTATCCATAAAATTTCACTCTAAGTAAAATGGTTTGGCTTACAAGGATGAGACTCATTCCTGTTAGCCAAACCATTTTATTGAAAGCACTTGTTAGTAACTCTCTTTTTATACTATTTTTTTAGATACTTATCCAAGAAATTAAAGAATTCACTATGCCATACAAGAGCATTTTGAGGTTTGAAAACTTGGTGACCTTCGTCCTCAAATACAACTAAGCGTGAAGGAACGCCCATAAGTTGTGCTGCTGTATGTGCTTGTAAACTTTCTGTGTAAGGGATACGGTAGTCTTTAAGACCTACAAGAATCAAAATCGGAGAATCCCAGTTTTTAACAAATTTGTGAGGAGAGTTAGCATAAGAGCGTTTTGCAACAGGGTCTTCGCTCCAATATGTGCCTTTCAAATCGTTATTTGGGAACCATAATTCTTCTGTAGAACCATAGAAACTTTCAAAGTTAAACATACCACAGTGTGAGATGAATGCTTTGAAACGTTTTTGGTGATTTCCTGCTAAGAAATATGCAGAATATCCGCCATAACTTGCACCAACACAGCCTAATCTGTCATTATCAACATAGCTTTCTTTCGCTACATCATCAATTGCACTAAGATAGTCTTTAATGTTTTGACCACTGTAGTCACCTGAAATTTGATCTAGCCATTCTTGTCCAAAAGAAGGCAGTCCACGACGGTTTGGCGCAACAATGATATAACCTTGAGATGCGAAAACTTGTAAGTTCCAACGGTAGCTCCATCTTTGTGAAACAACGCTTTGAGGTCCACCTTGACAGTATAAAAGTGTAGGATATTTTTTTGTAGGGTCGAAATCTGGAGGATAAACTACCCATGTTAACATGTCTTTGCCGTCTGTAGTTTTCACCATACGTTCTTCGACTTTACCAAGTTTGATAACGTCATAAATTTCTTTATTAGCGTCAGTAACAGTAGTTTCTGTTCCTTCAAGGTTTACTTTAAAGATGTCTGTAGGGCGGTCTAAAGTTGTTTTTGTGACAATAAATTCGTCGCTTCCTAAAATTAGAGATGTATAGTCTTGTGTGCCAGATGTTAGAACTTTAACGTCAGATGTTTCATTCGCAGAATAGTTAGCAGAGCAAATTTGATAACGTGCTTGCATAGGAGCTATGAAATAAATTGTCGAGTTGTCGTCAGACCAGTTCATATCCGAAGCGTTGTAGTCGAAATCTGCTGTAAGGTAAGTTTTTGTTCCAGCAGCCATATCTAAGACCATAAGTCTTTCTTTGTCAGATTCGTTGCTAAAGCGTTCCATGCTAGTGTAAGCAAGCAATGTGTCGTCGTTAGAGAATACAGGGTTGCGGTCATAACCTACTGCACCTTCTGTTACATTTATAGTTTTGCCTGTTTTAAGGTCATAGATATAAATGTCTGAGTCTGTGCTTAAAGCATATTCTTTGCCTGATAATTTTTTAGCAGAATAAGCGATTTTTTCGCCTGTATTACCCCATGCAATATCAGAAGTGCTGAAATATGGAGCCATAGGCACATCAGATGCTTCGCCTTCAGTGATGTCTACAGCGTTAGTGATGTTTTTACCATCAAAATCTGCCACGAAAAGGTGGCTGTAAGAGCCGTCTAACCAGTAATCCCAGTGACGTACCATTAAATCATCATAAATTTTAGTGTTTGATTTTGGCATGTCAGGATACATGTCTTCTTTAGTTTGCTCAACTTTAACTTGTTTTGTAAACCATACTTTGTCGCCTTTTGGAGATATGCTTAAAGCTGCGATTTCTGGGTCAATTTCTGCTATAGGTGCTAAATTTGAACCATCAGCATTAACTGTCCATAATTTAAGGCTTCCGTCACGAGAGCTAAGGAAGTTTATTTTGTCAGCACTAACCCACATAGCGTTATAGTGGCTTGCATTAGCGTTTGTAAGTTGTATTGTAGAGTTGTCAGCAAGATTCGTAACAAAAAGATTAGTGTAACCTTTGTTGTTTTCAACGTCTTGAACATTAATACTATAAAGCACTTTTGTTTTGTCTGGTGAAAGGTTTGCGCCAGAAACACGCTTCATTTTTAACATAACCTCAGGAGTTAAAATGCCTGCTGAAATTTCTGCATCTGTTAGTTTAGGGACAAAAGACGAAGGCTCTTCTTTTGGAGCATTACTACACGAAAAAAGTGTAAGAAATGAAAATAATGCCATTAGTGATTTTTTCATATTTATTATTTTTAATTAGTTTTCTTATAATTTGTTGTATTCTTCAAAGATGTCGATTATCGTAAAGTATGAATTTTTAAGCCTTTCGTCAATTTCTGAGCGGTCAACCCATTCTGCGATAGTGATATCTTCTTCAACTTGTGGTTGAGGAACTTGCTCGCCGCTGTAACTCATCTCATACCAGTGACTTTCTTTGATAATCCATTTTTCTTTATAGAAATAGATGTGGAATGTAGAGCATATTTTGTCTTTTAAAGTCAGTGGCTCTATAGAACACTCCTCTGTCACTTCACGAACAGCACAATCTTTAATTTCTTCACCTTTTTCGATTTTTCCCTTTGGCAAGTCCCAGCGATTGTGGCGATAAATCATCAAAATTTTGTCTTCTGTGTTTGTTACAACACCCCCTGCGGCTGTTACTTCTTTATAATCTTTAGAAAAAGTTTTTAGCGTGTCTTTAGGTGAGCTAGAAACGATTAATGCACCGTCATAAGCCTCTAAAACCCTGAAAAATTCTTCTCTTGAGGGGACGGTGTAACTCTCGTTGCAATTAAAAGTGATGAAATTATCACAATTTATATCCAAGGTATTATTAAAAATGATAACTTTGTTCTCGAAATATACTTTAATCATAATTGTAAATGTATAATAATGAGCTGTAAAACAGCTTTAATATAACTGTTAAATTTCAACAAAGATAATCAAAAAATATAAAATTATGGCAAATTCTATCGCAGAAGACATCGCAAAAAGTCTTCTTGAAATTAAAGCAATTAAATTAAGTCCAGAAAATCACTTTACTTGGGCTTCAGGTTGGTTTTCTCCAATATATTGTGACAATCGCAAAACATTGTCGTATCCTGCTGTAAGAAAGCAAATTTACCAAAGTTTTGCAACAATTATATCTGAAAAATATCCTGATGCAGACATCATTGCTGGTGTAGCTACGGGAGCTATCGCTTGTGGAGTTTTAGCAGCAGAAGAACTAGGAAAACCTTTTATTTATATTCGTTCGTCAGCGAAAAATCACGGCATGACAAACCAAATTGAAGGCGAATACAAAAAAGGTGATAAAGTCGTAGTTATTGAAGACCTTGTTTCTACAGGTGGCAGCTCATTGAAAGCAGTTGATGCTCTTAGAGATGCTGGATGTGAAGTTTTAGGTATGGTTGCGATTTTCACTTATGGATTCCCAGATGCTGAGGCTAATTTCAATGCTAAAAATTGTGAGCTTATAACATTGAGCAACTATAACACGTTAATAGAAGTAGCAACAGAACAAAACTATGTTAGCGCAAGTGATGTTGAAACACTAAAAGAGTGGAGAAAAGCTCCTCAAACTTGGAAAAAGTAATTTTTAGTGTAGTAAATAGCTTTTGCTATGCAGTAATAAACGATTAATTTTATTTTATGACAGAGTACACAAGTAAACAGGTGCAACTATTAAAACCTGACTACTTAATTTTTGAAGCGTTATCTTCTTTTGATAATTTTACACCTATGATAGGTGATAAGGTTGAAAACTGGGAGGCAACGGTTGATACATGTTCATTTAAAGCGCAGGGGTTTACGCTGAAGCTAAAAATGATAGAGCGTACACCTAGTAGCACTATAAAAATTACGGGTGATGACATACCTTTTGATTTTTGTTTCTGGGTTCAGCTTAAAAAAGTGGATGCTTATGACACACGTTTGAGATTGGTGTTAAAAGCAGAGCTAAATCTTATGATGAGAACGATGTTAGGTAAAAAATTACAAAAAGGGCTAGACCAAATGGCTGAAAATATCGCTATTGCATTTAACAGGATTTAACGTTTGCACTATATTTGACAATAAGATGTACTCATTTGTGGGAGGATTCCCCAAAAGAGCTATTATATTAATAAAAGGGGAGTTATAATTTCTCCCTAAAATACTTTTCGGTCACTAACCGCCTCTTTTCGATTTTACAAAAATAGGCAGTAGGAACCGCTACAGCAAATTTTTGCAAAACCAAAAATAAACAATTATTAACAAAAAATTAAAATCAGGGAGAAAATAGAACTCCCCTAAAATAAAATTCAATGAGAAAAATCGGGTTTTTAACAATTTTATTAATCGCTGTTTATGCTGTTACAGCTTGTTGCCCTTGTAGAAAGAAAGTGAAAAATCCTTTGATGTTAGAGAGCAATGCGTGGGGGCTTGTTGAACTTAATTCTAATCAAAAAATCGTAAGAGAAGACAATAATTCTTTTGTGATGCGATTTGATGATGCCCAAAGCCAAGTGAATGGTATGGCTCAGTGTAACAATTTCTTTGGAAGTTACGAAGTTTTACCTCAAGGGAAGATAAAATTTGGAGACATGGGCGTGACAAGAGCGATGTGCCAAAATATGGAGCTTGAAGATGACTTTTTGAGAACTATAGCTGACGTAAATTCATACACTATAGACGGTGATGTGTTGTTATTGTTGACAAATGGTGAGGTGGTGATGATATTTAACGCTATACCAGCTGTTAAGGGTGAATAACAGTTATATAAGTTTGTATTTGAGACGATTAAGTGGGGTGACTGCTTAATCGTCTTTTTTTATTTACTTTTTTCTTCTAAATACTTCTATCTGTCTGACGTTAAGACAGCCCTGTTCTGTATCTGCATAGCACAGCCGACCCGACTAAAGAAGCAAGCTCTGCTTGCGCAGTCGGCTGACAGTTCGGTAGAGCTGTAATTTTTTATATGTAAAAAAAATAGATAAAGCTCTCTTTTTTAAAAATATTCTTTAAATCTTCTTCTCTACTTTTTTGAAAAAAGTAGAACAAAAAACTTGCGCAGGGCGCTTCTTTACGCTAAAATTTTTGATTAAAGCTAAAAATCAAGAACTCGCTTGAAACTAATACTAGCTTCGCACAACGTCTTTTCTGTGCTCAGACACTTGATTTTTTTACGCTTTAATCTGTAAATTTCTTAACGCTAAAGCTTATGCGCAGGGTGATAGGTTGGAACTTGGTTTTTATGTGTGAGGTTATGGGACTATATAATCTAATAAAAGGGTCTGTGACCCCGCAGGGGGTCAAGTTGGGACTTGGCTTTTGGAATGTGTTTTATTGTAAATTTTTGAATATTTTTTTGTAACTTGCACACAAAGTATAAAACGGTTAATGATATGATATTTACTGCGCCTTGTAAGGTTAATTTAGGGTTGAATATTACCAAAAAAAGAGAAGATGGCTATCATGAGATATATACAGTGATGGCGGCTGTTGAGAAATGTTGCGATTTGGTTGAAATTACATATAGAGATGATTCACAAGTTGTTTTTAGCTCTTCGGGGATAGAAATTGATTGCCCTGCTGAGGATAATTTGTGCGTTAAGGCATACAACGAATTTAAAAAACATTTTGACATTAAAGGTGTAAACATACACCTTCATAAAGTCGTGCCTTTCGGTGCGGGGTTAGGCAGCGGTTCGTCTGATGCTACTGCCGTCTTAAAAGGACTTAATGAAATGTTTGACTGTGGAGCTTCTGAAGACCAAATAAAAGAGATGGCGGCAACGCTCGGAAGTGACACAGTTTTCTTTGTTAATAATATAACAAAATTGTGTGAAGGTAGGGGTGAAAAGCTGACTGAATTAGAGCTTGATTTAAAGGGATTATACATAACTTTAGTGAAACCAGACATAAGTATAAGTACTAAGTTCGCTTACAGTGGAATAATTCCTAAAAATCCAGAATTTGACATTGTTGACGTACTAAAAACTGACCTTTCACAGTGGAAAGGAAAACTTGTGAATGACTTTGAAAATCACATATTTAACAGCTATCCAGAGCTAGAAAACATAAAGAATTTACTGTATGATTCGGGGGCAGATTATGTGTCAATGTCAGGCTCAGGAAGCACAATTTTCGCACTTAGTAAAATTCAACTTAATGTTAAAAATTTAACTATACCTATATATTGTTATTTTTTTAACAATATTTTGTAGATATATATTTTTTTATTATTATTGCCCTAAAATATGAAACATTATTTGTAAACATAGTATTAATTTGACATTAAGTTAATGTCTAGTTAATTTTGTTATATTTTAAGGGTAATTATTAAAAGTTCCCTTAATGTTTTTTAAAAGTTTAAGGAGGGAATTTTAGGGATCCCCTTAACTGTATTTTAGGAAAATATATTGCTAAAATAACTGTAAAATTATAAATTATGGAATCTAAAATTACAGATTTAGAAAAAAGAAAAGAGAAAATCTTTCACGGTGGTGGTAAGAAAGCTATTGAGAAACAATGGGCAATGGGTAAAAAAACTGCACGTGAACGTATTATCGCTCTTTTAGATGAAAATTCGTTCCACGAATATGACATCTTTGTTCAGCATGATGCTCACGATTTTGGAATGCAAGGAAAAGAACTACCAGGTGACGGTGTAATTATCGGTACAGGTACAATTCTTGGTTCTGGAGTAGCAATTTTTGCGCAAGACTTTACTGTAGCTGGTGGCTCGTTAGGACGTGCTCACGCTCGTAAAATTACTAAGATTATGGATTACGCTCTTAATATGAGAATCCCACTAATCGGAATAAATGACTCTGGTGGTGCTCGTATACAAGAAGGCGTTAACGCTTTAGCAGGTTATGGTGAAATTTTCTTCCGTAACACACTTGCTTCTGGTGTTATTCCTCAAATTTCTATCATATTAGGCCCTTGTGCTGGTGGTGCTGCTTATTCACCTGCTTTAACAGACTTCGTTTTTGTTGTAGATAACATTTCAAAAATGTTTATTACAGGTCCAGAGGTTATCAAAACTGTTCTAGGAGAAGAAATTTCTATGGAAGAGCTTGGTGGTGCACGTGTACACAGTGAGGTGACTGGTAATGCTCACTTCTTTGCTGAAAGTGAAGAAGATTGCTTTATCCAAATCAGAAAACTGCTTTCTTACATCCCAATGAACAACACTAACAAATCTATAGTTGTTGAAAATTGTGAGCCTAAGAAAGATTACAATATTTCGTCTATCGTTCCTCTTGACGCTACAAAACCTTATGACGTTCGTGACGTTATTAAGTCTATCGCTGATGACAGTGATTTCGTTGAAGTTATGGAGCTATTTGCAGGAAATATCGTAGTAGGTTTCGGTCGTATCGAGGGCGAAACTGTAGGTTTTGTAGCTAACCAACCTATCGTAATGGCAGGTGTGTTAGACTGTGATTCTTCTGATAAAGCAGCTCGTTTTATTCGTTATTGCGACTCATTTAATGTTCCTATCGTAACTCTTGAAGACCTTCCTGGTTATCTTCCAGGTATCGACCAAGAGCACGCAGGTGTTATTCGTCACGGTGCGAAATTATTATATGCTTATAGCGAGGCTACAGTTCCAAAAATCACTGTTATCCTAAGAAAAGCGTATGGTGGTGGTTACATCGCTATGGGTTCTCGTCACTTACGTGCAGACTTCGTATTTGCATGGCCTCAAGCAGAAATTGCTGTTATGGGACCTGAAGGTGCTGCTAACATTATCTTTAGAAAAGATATTATGGAAGCTGAAGACCCTAACGAAATGCGTCAAATCAAGATTCAAGAATACAAAGATAAGTTTGCAAACCCTTATGTTGCAGCTTCTAAAGGATATATTGATGCTATTATTGCTCCAGAAGAGACTCGTCGTTATGTAGCCAATGCTTTAAGTATCGCTAAAGACAAAACAGTTCTTCGTCCTAATAAAAAACACGGAATTCCTCCATTTTAATCAATTATTAAGAAAAAGAGCTTGAAAGAGTAAAAACAATATAAACTCTTACTATTAAAATTTGAGAAAATGGAAGATAAAACAATAAAAATATACACTGAAAACGGTGGTTTTGAGACTTTGGCAGTTACGCCTACTCACTTACGCCGCAAAAAATGGCAACCTAAGAATCCTAAGCTAGTACTTTCGATTATTCCAGGTACTATTGTTGAGATTTCAGTTAAGGTTGGTGATGAAGTTGCCGTGGGTGATCAGCTTATGATCTTCAAAGCGATGAAAATGGACAGTGTCGTATGTTCAGAAATTGATGGTAAAGTTAAGGCTTTACACTGTTCTGAAGGCGATATTGTTTCTAAGGGAACTACAATTATTGAATTTGAATAATAGGTTCTATATTATATTCAAAATGGGGGTTTGCATTGGTTGCAAACCCCCATTTTGTTTATATATAATTGATTGAATTATTCTACTGAACTAAATTCAAATGCTGCATTTTCTAAACTCCAATTATTATCAAAATAACCTAGGCTAACGTTTTCTAGTCCGTTACGTAGCATGTCGAAATTGAAGATCATAACATCTGGGAAGCCTGTGTTTGCAAGCATATAGTCATTAGGGTAAGTTGCACGTGCACCTTTGATGCCTGTACCTGCAATAACACCTACTAAAGTTTTGCTACATCCGCTACGAGGATAAACGAAGTAAGTTCCAAAGTCGTCGCCTTCAAAAGTTTTATCGCCTAACTCTATAGCTGTTCCTGTAACGTTAATAGGGCAGTCAGCTAGTAGTGTGCTCCATGCTTTATTTGTTTTAGAGTTGCCATAAATCATGACATTGCGACCGCTAAAGTCACCTTTTAAGAATTCAACGTCAGATACTACTTCAATTGAACCGTTACCTCTATATAACATAGTTTCAGCGTCGAAACGAGCTTTGTTTTTATACCATTCGTTTTCAGCTTTAGTGCCATTTGTTGAGTAAACAAACACTACATTGTTGTCAAATACGTCTTTGAAGTTGCCTGCTCTAACGTCCGATTTTTCAATTGAATTAAGTTCGCCTTGTTTCCATGTGCCATCTTCTTTTCTGATAGTAACGATGTCTTTACCGTCAACAGTGAAGTTTGAGCCATCAATAACAACAGTAGCTTCGCCAGTAATTGGCATATTGTTAAAGTCGAATTTCAAAACTGATACGTTTTCTGTTTTTCCAACGATGCTGTCACCTACAACATCTAAAATAATGTTAGAATAGTTGTAAGGTTCAATTTGTTGAGCGATAGTAGCCCAATAATTTGATGCAGAAACTCCAGGAGATGCTGTATAGAATTCAATGTGTTTTACATCTTTTGCTTCTGGGATTGTATGCCAGCTGAAGTAGTCGAAAATAGGTTTCCAGTCAACACTTTGGTTGCTATACCAGTGTGAACCACCAGGATATTCATACCATGTAACGTCAGGGTGGAATGTCGCAAGACTTTGACGCATATCACGAACTAGTTCAATAGGTACAACTTTGTCTGCATCACCGTGAAGAATGTAAACACCAGATTGTAGGTAGTTGCGTTGTAAAGTTTTTGTACGTCCAGCGTGTGCAGCACGTTCAATCATAGAATATTGGTCGATTGATCTGTTTTCACCATCTAGTCTGCTCATGCCATAGTCAGCAATGTCTGGATAACTAGCACATGGAGCGATAGCAGCAAACTTGTCAGGATAAGTAACGCCTATGTGCCATGTTCCGTGACCACCCATAGAGTGACCTGTAAGGTAAGTTTTCTCAGGAGCAGTTTTTAGAAGCTCTCTAGCTACTTCTAACACTTCAATGGCATCTTTACGACCTACATCTTCCCAGTTATATCCATAAGGACGGCGGTTTGTTGGGCAAACAACGTGTCCCCAATCTTTAGCAGCATAAGCTCTAGCTTGGTTACGTGCTTGAACACTTGCGCCGTGAACAGATAAGAAAAGTGCTTGTCCGTCGCCTTTAGTAGTAGAAGGTTGAATGCTGTAATATTGTACAGAACCGTCAATTTTACTAATGAAAGTACGTTCGTGAACTTTTCCACTGTCAGCGTTTCTAAATTCTATTTCTATAGTGTCAATAGTTTTTCCTTTAGCGTCAGAAAGTGTTAAAGTTGCTTTAATCTTAGTCTCTTCTGTGCTTTTTGAAGCAGGTATAAGATAAGGTAGCTTTCTTGTAGACATCTCCATAATGTCACCAGTCTCATAAGTTGCTACTTCGCCTGTTTCAAGCTCACATTTAATAGTCAAGTTTTTAACAGCTTTGTCAGAAGAGTTCACAACTCTAATAGCAGACCATTTTTCGTCTGTTTCGCCTATGATTAGGTTACATTGAGTCATGTCACGTTTTGAGAACATAACAGGTTTGTCAGGTCTAATGATAGATCCTTCGATATAGCCATATCTGCCTGGAGTAAATACAAACTGATTTACACCTTTTTTAGCTTTGAAAGGGATAAGTGTATGTGCGAAATCATAGTAGTCACCCTCGTGAGGCATTCCGTTTATGAAACTGCGCATGTTTGCTGTAGCTTGAAGCAATAATACTTCTTCTTTTGGAGAGTTATATTCGCTGTAAAGGTAGGCATTTCTTAGTCCCCTGTCTTTAAAAGAGCCTTTTTCGTCAACTTTGATAGGTGTCCATTGAACAATTTGTCTTGATTTGCCATAATTTGTAGCTGTAAGGTTGTCAGGTGTTGGAGCAACGAAGTTGTCACCTAGTATTTCCCATGCTAGAACGTCTCTAGTTTGAAAAAAGTAGCCGTTTTGTACGCTATTTTGTAAAAAATAGCCATCAGTAAATTTGTATGCTATTTCTCCCTCGTCAACACGTTCAGTACGTTCTTTGCCGAAGATTTCAACAACATTTCCCTGTGTGCCACTGTTTTGAGCCATCGCAAAAGAGGCAAAACATAGTGCGCAACTTGAAAGAATCAGTTTTCTTAACATAATCTTTGTTATTTAGGTTATTATATATTGTGAATTTATTGTCATTAAATGTTTAAAGTTGTTGCATGTCTATAAGTTTTCGGTATATGCCGTTTAAGTCATACAGCTCTTTGTGTGTGCCTTGATCAATTATAGAACCTGCATCAACTACTATGATTTTATCAGCGTTTTGAATAGTGCTCAAACGGTGGGCAATGACTAAAGATGTGCGATTTTTAAGTAGTTTGTCTAATGCCTCTTGAACTAGTTTTTCACTTTCTGTGTCTAATGCCGAAGTTGCCTCGTCTAGTATCAAAATTTGAGGATTGCGAAGAATAGCACGTGCTATGCTTAATCTTTGGCGTTGTCCTCCAGATAGTTTCACCCCGCTGTCACCAATGTTAGTGTCATAGCCGTCAACTGTTTCTTTGATAAAGTTGTCAGCATTTGCTACTTTGGCAGCGTCTATAATTTCTTTTTCAGAAGCTGTGTTGTTGCCTAACGTGATGTTGTTTTTTATTGTGTCATTAAACAAAGTTACCTCTTGAGACACATAACTCATCACTTTACGAAGAGAGCTAATCTTATAGTCTTTAATGTCTGCACCATCAATAAGAATTTCGCCTTCTAAGGTATCATAAAAACGAGGAAGTAGGTTCGCAATTGTCGATTTACCGCCTCCAGAGCTACCCACGATTGCTACAGTTTCGCCTTTATTGATTGTAAATGAGATGTTATTTAGAATTTGTTTTTCGCTGTCATCATATTTGAAACTTACGTTTTTAAACTCTATTTTTTCTTTGAAATTTTCTAAATAAAGGTTAGAATTGTCATCTGTGATAGATGGTTTCATGTCAATAAGTTCGATTACACGGTCACCAGCGGCTATACCTTGATGAATCGTGCTAAAAGAATCTGCTATTGAACGTGCAGGTCGTGTAACTTGTGAGAACATTGCGATATATGCTAAAAATGCACTAGCTTCAAGTTCGCCACCGACTACCATGCCACCGCCATAAATTAGAATTACGGCTACGGCAGAAACTCCAAGAAATTCACTCATAGGACTTGCCATTTGTTGTCTTGTAGCCATATTTCGCATAATAGTAGAGTAGCGGTTGTCAATTTCGATGAATTTATTGACGATGTAGTCCACAGCGTTATACGATTTTATGACTTTTACGCCTGAAAGGGCTTCTTCAGCTATGGAGTTCATTTCGCCAAGAGACTCTTGAGCTTCTTTAGCACGTCTACGCAGTTTTTTTACAATAAAGCCGATTATAAGTGCCGTAAATGGCAACATTATCATTACAAAAGCAGTAAGTTTGCCACTTATAGTAAGTAAAGCAGCAAAATAGCCAATTATAAGTGCTGGCTCTTTGAATGCAACTTGTAGAGTGTTCGTAACACAGAATTGTACTATGTTTATGTCAGAAGTAAGCTTTGAAAGTATGTCTCCCTTGCGTTCATTGCTAAAGAAACGAACGTTAAGATTCATAATGTTTTTGAAAAGTGCATCACGTAGGTTTTGTAGTGTGTGGATTCTGAAGTTTTCCATAATTTTTTGTGAAGCGAAACGGAAAACGTTGCTTAAAAGCACAACAACAACGACCATAATACTCATAAATACAAGTACGTCTTCTATGCTGTAATTGCTGCCAAACTGTTTGAAAATGAAGAATTTTATTACATTTTCAAGATAGGCAGTAGAAAGTTCTAGTTGTGGCATCTCTGTGACGGCAACTTTCATTGCTTCTCCGTCAAAAAGTGTCGTAAGAACTGGGATTATAAGAGAGAACGTAAGAGTGTTGAAAATTGCGTGCAAAATTACACAGATAAAGTATGGTATTGCATATTTTTCAACAGGTCTAGCGTAGTGAAAAATCCTTAATAATGTTTTCATTAATAATAGGTTATAGTTACGTGCTAAGTTTAAAGACTATTTTTTTAAAACGTCCTTTTTAGAAACTTTAGCAACAAAATCTTTTAGGTAAAAAGGCTCAAAATAGGCTATATCTTCAAATTCTTTGTTTTTGAACTTGCGGTGAGCGCTTTTTATTAGTCCTTGAGCTGAATGTTGAACATTTATGTATTGTACATTGCCAGAAAACACTTCTTTACACTTTTTTGCACCATTTCCAAAGATTACAAATTCTCTGTCTTTGCGCCATTCTGCAAAACTTGTATCATCAATGATAAAAGCTCCAACATCCATAACTAAATTGAACTTTGAGTCATAGATAGCAGAGTACACTTCCATTCTGCGAGCATCAATCATAGGGCAAAACATTGCTGTTTCGATGTTTTCTATTTCTGTAAGACCTGCATCGTAGTCATCTAATGCGACAGACATTAAAGATTCTAGTGAGCTAATAGCAATTAGTGGTTTGTTTTCAGCATAACATAGCCCTTTAGCTACGGATACACCTATTCTTAGACCTGTATATGAGCCTGGGCCCATGCCTACAGCTATTGCATCAATGTCCGCAATCTCTAAGTCGTGTTCAGTTAGTATTTCAGAAATGTAAGTTGCAAGATTCTTAGCGTGGTCTTTTCCCTCGCTAGATTCACGCAGCGATTTTAACTCGCCGTTTTTACTTAATGCTACAGAGCAAACGTCTGTGCCCGTTTCAATGGATAGAATTAATGACATTATTTTAAAAAAAAGCTATTAATTAGCAATTGTTGTATTATTACGCTATTTGAAATGACCCCTTCTTTAAAAAAAAGGTTAATTCATTTCTATAGTGGTAATAATAGGTAATATAGCCCAAGGTGACATTGTAAACATCACCATTGGGCTATAATTATATGTGAATGAGTGTAAATTTTACGTCAATTTTAAACATAATTCAGAAAATCAATCCTCCAACACATTTAGTCGGTAAATTGATATCTAAATAAAGCTGAATTAATCGTATAAAATACAAAGCTATTCTCTTTATTTTTTTGCAGACGTCGAAACGCTCACTTGTCTTTCAAATGATTGATCTAATGACAAGAAAGTCTCAGTTTGTGAAACTCCTGAAATTTCTTGAATGATATTAATGATAATATTCATCAAGTGTTCGTTGTCACGACAGTATAACTTAATAAAAATAGAGTATTTACCAGTTATAAAGTTACATTCTACAATCTCAGGAATCATTTTTAATGAATCAATAACAGAGTTGTAAAAATTAGACTGCGAAATTTGAATTCCAACATAAGCACAAACGTCATTACCTAAAGCTTTAGGGTCGATCTCAAGTCTTGAACCTGTGATGATTCCTGCGTCTTCAAGTTTTTTTACACGTTGGTGGATAGCCGCACCAGAAATGCCACACTCGCGAGCGATCTCTAGAAAAGGCATACGCGCATTGTTAATTAAATGCGTTAGAATTTTTTGGTCAATAGAGTCAATGCTATACTTAGCCATATCTTTAATTTTGATTGTTAGATTGTTTGCAAATATAATATTTTTTTTAAAATAAAACAAATATTTTATAAAAAGTATTGCATTTTGTTAGGAAATGTAACTTTGTTGATATTTTAATCTGTTTTTTTCTGTAATGATTATTCGTAAAATGAAAGCTGCTAAATTGTAATATAGACGATAATTTGTGTTTGTGTGATTGTATGTAGTTGATTTAGTGCCAATTATGTGGGGCGTGTAGTTTTGTCATCATCATTGCTTAGAGTACTTATTATGTCACAAAATGAAAAATACAGTTTAATTTTGTGATTTTTGTAAAAAAATGCTTACATTTGAATGATTTATCTCTAAAAATTAAATATATTAACAATTACATATTATGACTACTATTGATTGGAGCTCTTTAGGCTTTAAATATTCGAAAACACCCTATAACGTAAGATGTGTTTGCAAAAATGGCGTATGGGGCGAAATTGAAGTGCACACAGAAGACACAATTCCTATGAACATAGCAGCATCTTGCCTACATTATGGTCAAGAGGCTTTTGAAGGATTAAAGGCTTTTAGAGGTCCTGATGGTAAAATTCGACTGTTTAGGGTTGATGAAAACGCTAAAAGAATGAATAATTCGGCAGAAAGAGTTAGAATGCACTCTTTTCCTGAAGAACTGTTCATCGAAATGGTTTTAAAAGTCGTTAAACTTAATTCAGAGTTTGTTCCTTCTTATGAAACGGGAGCTTCACTATATATAAGACCCTTATTAATAGGTACTGCCCCTCAGTTAGGTGTTCATCCAGGCGCTGAAACAACATTAATTATCTTTGTTTGTCCAGTAGGAGCATATTTTGCTGGCATGATGAAAGCAATGGTAGGTCGTAGATATGATAGAGCTGCGGAACATGGCACAGGACACGTTAAAGTTGGTGGAAATTATGCTGCATCGTTAACGCCTGCTATCGAAGCAGAAGAATTAGGCTATGATAATGTATTTTATCTAAATCCTAGTACAAAAGAGTTTATCGACGAGTGTGGAGCCGCAAACTTCTTTGGTATTAAAAATAATACTTATGTTACCCCAAGTTCAACTAGTGTTCTTCCTTCAATTACAAACAAAAGTCTTTGTGTTCTAGCAGAAGATATGGGGCTTAAAGTTGAAAGACGCAATATCCCAGTTGAAGAGCTAGCTACATTTGACGAAGCTGGAGCTTGTGGAACAGCAGCTGTAATCACTCCTATAGGTCAAATTGACGACCTTGACAACGATGTTTCTTATGTTTATGGAGATGCTGCGGGTGAATGGAGTACAAAACTTTGTAAACGCCTGAAAGATATTCAATACGGAATCGAAGAAGATAAGTATCAATGGGTAACAACGATAGAATAGATACAAAAATAAGTGTTATTATAGTTGCAGGTGGCAGTGGTAGCCGTATGGGTGCTGAAATGCCTAAACAGTTTCTACTTTTGGGAGGTCGTCCAATTTTAATGTACACTATAGAGCGTTTTTATGAGGCAATTCCAGAAGCTGAGTTGATTGTGGTTATGAGCAGCTCAGAGTTTGATAGATGGAAGTCGTTGTGTGAAGGATATAAGTTTGAAATTGCTCATAAGATTATAAAAGGTGGAGATTCTCGCTTTAATTCAGTGAAAAATGGGCTTGCAGGCATAA